>CAZVMD010000021.1:39327-43106 GCA_964628555.1 uncultured Myxococcales bacterium
GCCTTGTCGGCCTTATCGGCCTTGGCGGGGGCGTCAGCCTTGGCGGGGGCATCCGCCTTCGCCGGGGCCGCGGCCTTGTCGGCCTTGGTGGCGTCCGCCTTGCCTGCCTTGCCCGCCTTGCCCGCCTTGCCGCCCTTGGCCGGAGCCGCGTCAGGTGCGGGGGCCGGAGCCGGGGCCGGGGCGGGGGCCGGAGCCGGCGCCACCTGCGGCGCAGGCTGGGTGTCGGCCTGGGACTGCGGCGGGTCGATGATGACGAAGTCGACCCGACGATTCTTGGCCTGGCCCGGCTTCGTCTTGTTGTCGGCGATCGGGCGGTTCATGCCGTAGCCCTCCGACTCCAGCCGGCCGGCCTCGACGCCGTGCTCGACCAGCCAGCGCACCACGCTGCCAGCCCGGCGCTTGCTGAGATCCAGGTTGAAGTCCGGCTTGCCGACGTTGTCGGTGTGGCCTTCCACGCGAACCTTCTTGATCTGCGGCACGGCCTTGAGCGCATCGGCGACCGCCTGCAGCAGCGGGAAGCTCTTCTTCTGAATCGTGTCCTTCTTGGTGTCGAAGAAGATCTGCTCCTTGATCACGATCTGACCGGAGCGGACCTCGACCAGCTTGGTCGGGCAGCCGTTCTTCTTGGCATCCGGGTTGGGCACGCCAGGCTGATCCGGGCAGGCATCGACGCCGTCGGGGATGTAGTCGTGGTCGCGATCGGGCAGCGGGCAGCCGCGCTTGTTCGGATCGGGCAGCGAGCCAGCCGCAACATCGACGCACTGATCATCGGGATCGTAGACGCCGTCGCCGTCCTTATCGCCGGCCGGGCAGCCTGGCTTGGCCGGATCGGGGTGATCGCCCTTGGGCTGATCCGGGCACATATCCTGATAATCAAAGACGGTGTCGCCGTCCTTGTCGCGCGCCGGGCAGCCGAGCTTGTTCGGATCCGGGTTGGCACCCTTGGCCTCGTCGACACACTGGTCTTCATAGTCGAAGACCGAGTCGCCATCCTTGTCACGCGCCGGGCAGCCCTTCTTGTTCGGATCGGGGGTCTGGCCCTGCGCTTCGTCGCGGCACTGGTCTTCGCCGTCGTAGATGCCGTCCTTGTCACTGTCGCGCTCGGGACAGCCGGGCAGCTCGGGATCGGGGCGGCTCCCCTGCGCTTCGTCGGGGCAGCGATCGTTGGGATCGGCGACGCCGTCCTTGTCGCGATCCTTGGGCTCGGGCTTGGGCATCGGTGCATAGGCCAAGCGCAGCATGGCGCGAGCGTCGGGCGTTCCCGACTGCCGCAGCAGGCCCACGCCGCCGCCCAGACCGACGTTGAAGATACGGGCGACGTTGTAGTGCGCGCCCAAGAGCAGGTCCAAGCTGGTCGCGTACTGCTGGAACAGGTTGCTGGTGCGGCTGGCCAAGACCACTTCCGGCCCGATGGCGAAGCGGTGCTCGGTGCTGGCGTAGGCGATGGCGCCGCCAAGCTGGAGCTCCGAGCTGGCGGTACGGCCGGCCGGGTCGGCGATGTCGCCCAGCCGGGCCTCGGGACGGAACAGCACGCCGAGGGTGGCCGACCACATGATGCTGTGCTTCAGGCCGCCCATGGCGACGCGCAGCAGGCCGCGCACCTGCTGGTCGCTGGCCTGCTCTGGGAACGAATCGGTGAAGGCGCGGAGCGGAATCCACAGCTGACCACCGGCGCTCAGCGAGAACGCGCTGCCGTAGGGCTGGCCGTACAGGCGCACCCAGGCGCCCAGGCGGGGATCCGACAGATAGACGCTGCTGGCTGCCCGGGTCGTGGTCAGCGTCGAAGCCTGGCCACTCTCAAAGAACGTGATGGGCAGGCTGGCGGTGACCAGCACGCGGTCGAGGAAGGAGCCGGCGATGTCGATGTGACCGGTCACGCCGTGCTCAATCACCGACTGCGTCTGGGTCAGCGATCCGTCGGGTCGCACCAGGCCGGCAATCAGCGGGTTGTGGGCGTAGTCCAGCGTGACACCCGCCGCGAAGTAGCGCATGCGCGAGTACCACGGGTGGTCAACCCAGAACGACCACTCGCCGGCTGCCGTCGGCTCGTAGCGGTTGACTTGAAAGCCACGGTTCTGGGCTTGCGCGGTGCCTGGCGCCAGGGTCGCCAAGCCAAGCAGAGCGCTCGCCAGTACGGCCATGCGGCCGGGAGCTGGCAAGCCAGACCAAGAGAAGAGCGAGCTGCGCATAAATCCTCCGAGAGAGCGGTAGAAGAGTTCTTGGGTTATTTGCTGCGCTTCGCTCTAGTTGCTGTTGCGACGACGGCGAGCCGTCACCAGGAGCAGACCGAGCAGACTGGCCAGTGCACCGAAGCCGGTGGTGCCGGGACCGCCGGGAGCCGCGCTGCAGCCGCCACCGGAGATGCGGGCCGACAGCAGGTTCTGGGTGAGCTTGGCGTTGTTGTTAGCCGGGTTGGGGTCAAACACCGACGAAGAAACCGTCGCGTCGATGCTCATCGTATCGGCACCGGTCGGCGCGCGGAGCTGCAGGGCGATGTTGGTGCCCTGGGCCGGTCCCAGCGCCGCCACGGTGCACGAGACGCCCGTGTCCTTCGACTGGCAGGTTGTGCCCACACCGCTCGAAGCCAGGAGCGGGGCGTTCTTGGGCAGGATGATATCGACGGTGATGTTGCTGGCCGGAGCGCGGCCGAAGTTGGTGACGTTCACCGTGTAGACCAGATCCTGACCCGGCTGCACACTCGGCGGACCGGACAGCGAGACGGCCAGGTCGGCTTCGGTGCGGCACATGCCACCTGGCTGGCAGCTACCGGTGCTGCAGGTGATGCCGGTCGGCTGCGTCAGATCGGCGGGGCAGGCGACGTCGGCGCCGGTGCAGACTTCGGCCTGGTCACACTCGCTGATCGGCAAGCGGCAGATGGTGAAGCTGGGCTTGAGCTGGTTGGCCGGGCAGACCTTGGTCTGGCCGTCGCACAGCTCGGCGATATCGCAGTCACCGGCCGCCTGGCGGCAGACCGTCTGAGCTGCGGCGACCGCATCGGTGGGGCAGGCTGCAGCCGTGCCGGTGCAGTTCTCCGCGACGTCGCAGGCCGAGGCCGCGGCGCGGCACTCGACCGTGGCGGCGGCGAAGACATCGGTTGGGCAGGTCAGCGCGGTGCCGTCACACTGCTCGGCCACGTCGCAAGAGCCGGCCGAGGCGCGGCAGGTGGTGGCCGCAGAGGCCGCACCACAGGTACCGTTTGCCGCTGCGCCCATCGCCGTGCTGCAGGCCTGGCAGTCGCTCGTGCTGCCGCCGCCGCAGGCGGTGTTGCAGCACACGCCGTCAACGCAGAAGTCGCTGGCGCACTCGCTGGCCGCGGCGCAGGCATCGCCATTCTGCTTGCGCAGGACGAAGTCAAAGAACGCGCCCGAGTCGGCCGCCGTCGAGCCTTCCTTCGGTGAGCCGGCCAGGATGTGGCCCGGCGTGCCGAGGGTGATGCTGCGGCCGAACTCACCCGTGCCACCGGCCTTGGGCAGGAAGGTCTGGTTCAGGGACCAGGTGCCGGCGGCCCGGCTGAACAGGAAGCCGAGACCCGCATTGCTGGTTGCGAACGGCGAGCCAACGGTCGCCGAGTTGCCCATGATCGACAGGCCGTGACCGAAGCGATCCCCGGCGGCCAGCGTCACACCCGCCAGCGTGTGCAGGCGGGCGGCCTGCGCCCAGGTACCCGCAAAGCCAGTGACGATGTAGGCGGCGCCTGCCGCAGCGTTGTGCCCAGGAGCGCCGACGATGACGTCCAGGCCCTTGACCGCGACGTAGTAACCGTATTGGGCGTTGGCCAT
>CAZVMD010000022.1:0-15312 GCA_964628555.1 uncultured Myxococcales bacterium
AAATCCGTACCCCCGGCCGATCGCGCGTGAGGAGGATGTTGCTCGGTTTTAGGTCGCGATGCACTACCCCCGCTGCGTGGGCGGCGGCGAGGGCGGAGGTGAGGGTGGCGGCTAGGCGGAGGCAGGCGGGGATGGGGAGGGCGGCTTGGCGGGCGCGGGTGGCGAGGTCGAGGCCGTCGACGAATTCCATGATTTGGTAGGCCTGGCCCTCGACGGTGACGTCGACGTGCAGGGTCTTGACGACGCCGGGGTGGCTGATGGCGGCGGCGGCCTCGGCCTCGCCAAAGAAGCGGTGCAGGCCGTCGCTGTGGTTGGCAAGGCTGGCGTGGATGAGCTTGATGGCGACGGGGCGGCTGGTCAGGAGATCATCGCCGAGGTAAACGCTGCCCATACCGCCTTGGCCGAGCAGGCGGCGGATGCGCACGCGCTCGGCGAAGAGATCGCCGGGGCTGAGCGGTCGGCGCTGGGCACGGCTGTCTTCGAGGCGGCGCAGCGCGGTGGCGAGCTCGCGCGAGCGCTCGCGGACCTTGTGCTGGAGCTGCAGGTTGAGGGCTTCGACTTCGCGGGCTCGCTGCACGATCTCTTCGACCTGGGCGGCGACCCGCTGCTCAAGGCTGCGGTTGAGCTCGACCAGGGCCTCGCGGGCTTGCTTGAGCTCGGCGCTGCGCTCTTCGAGCGCGCGGTAGGCGCTGGCCAGGTTGTCGTTGGTCGCGGCCCAGAACTGCTCGCGGCGCTGCAGCTCACGCTTTTGACCCCGCACTGCCCAGAAGGCGCGCAGGAGCTCGCGGCCCTGCAGGCAGGCCTCGGGCTCTAGTGCATCGGCTGAGAGAAAGTCCTGGCTTGAGATGGTCCGTTGCGCGCTCATGACCCAGCTCCTGTGGCCGGCGGGGGTGGTGAATCCACGTCGCGTCTCCGGCCCGGCTCGTGCGAACGCTAGTGAAACTCGATCTGATACAGCGATGGATCGTCGGCGTTGCTGACGTCGAGGTAGACCAGATCCTGCGTCAGGCCCATGCCACCGAGGAGGATGCCGCGCTCCATGGTGCGGTCGAAGGGCGTGCTGCTGCGGACGCGGGCGCGGCCGGCGGCCTCATCGATGTACTCAAGCGCGAAGCTGCCGGTCGCAGCGGCTGGGCCGCGCACGACGCTGTGGTAGCCCTCGGAGCTGGTCTGGTAGCGCAGAAAGCCGACGCCGCTGTGGATGAGCGCGCGACCGGGGCCGTGCTCGAACCACAGCCGCATCATCTCGGCGCCGATCCGTTCTTTGATCGGATCAAAGTGGGTGTAGCGCGCGGCGAGTGAATCGAGAAAGTTGATGTAGTGGGCAGCGGGATACCAGCTGCCCGCTTGCGTCGCGAGGATCGCAGCGGCCTGGTCGGCGGCCACGATCTGCAGGTTGACGCAGGCAGCGGCGAGTGACTGCAGAAATACGCCCAAAAGCTCGACATCGGCGATGGCCATGAGGTCCCCCAGTGAGTGAAGCCGTGCTGACAAGAAAAGATGATAGCCAACGCTCAGCGACGGAGAATGTCCACAGACGGCCATCGCATGCCCGGGATGTGACCATCAGTTGGCGAAGTGTGGCAGCTACAGAGCAGCAAGATTCAGGCGGGGCCGGGGCCGGGGCCGGGGACGGGGACGGGGACGATCGCGGGCAGGAGGGTGCGTGACTACTCGCTAAGCTGCACGCGGCCATCGCGGGCGCTGCGCACTGGCGAGTTCTTGCGGATGTACTCGATGAGCAGGTCGTTGACGATGGCGCCGGTATCGGTGGGCGAGGCGACCTTGAACAGATCGGAATAGCCGCCGGCGACCAGCGCTACATAATCTGTAGCGGCGACGGTATAGGTCGCGCTTGGCTGCAGCGCCTCGTACACCGGCGGACTGGCCGCCGGATCGCGCACCACCTGCACATCGCGCGAGGGGCCGGTCGGCGTGCTCTTGCTGATGCGATAGCGCAGGCCCGAGGTCACGCCGAAGTTGTCCGAGCCGCGCTTGCTGACCCCGTAGTCGAGCACCGCTTGTAGCTGCGCTCCAGTGAGCTGAAACGTCAGCACGCGGTTCTTGTAGGGCAGGGCGGTGAGGTAGTCCTCCATGCGAATCGTCCCCGGTGGAATCGAGGCGCGGAACGAGCTTGCGGTGGTAAACAGGGCGTGGGCGCGGACGGCTGGCGCACTGCGCAGGACATCGAGCGCGAAGTTGCCGAGAACCGCCTCGCTGCTCTCAATGCCCTCGACATCTAGCTCGACCGCCGCCTCGCCGATGCGCTGGAAGCGGTCGGCAAAGGCGGGGTCCGACTCCAGGCTCTGCTGCATCCGTCCGACCTCCCAGGCCAGCAGCGGATCGGCGCTCTTGTCGCTGTCCATGCGCACCAAGCTCCCTTCGACGCGCAGCAGGCTGGTGCCGCGGAAGGTCAGGCTGACCTGCGACAGATAGTTCAGATATTGGAAGGGGCTGATAAACCACGTCGCGGTGCCAGGAATCTGCTGCAGCGGTCCCTTGTAGTGCGAGTGCGTGCCGAGGATGACGTCGATGCCGGGCACGGCCGCGGCCATCGCGAAGTCGGTCTCGCGATCCTGATGGCCGATGAAGATCACGGCGTGCACCCGCTCTTGCTCGCGCAGGGTCGCGACGATCTTTTGCGCCGCGGCAATGCCATCGCCAAACTGCGCGCCGGGCGGCAGGTTGCTGGCCTTGACCAGGCGGGGAAAGTCAGGACCCGACAGCGCGAAGATGCCGATCTTCAGGTCGCCCACCTGACGCACCACGTACGCTCGCCCACCATCGCTAAGCAGCGGTCGCCCACCGCCATCGAGCAGGTTGCCCGAGAGGATGGGGTAGGTCGTCTTGGCCCGGCAGGCCATAAACGCATCCCAGCCATAGTCCGCATCGTGGTTGCCAAAGGCCATCACGCTGACGATGTCGTTCCACCACGTCCAGTCGGTGCAGGTCTTGTAGTACTTGTCTGACCAGGCCGGCGTGCCGAGGTTTAGCATGTCGCCGCCGCCCAGCACCAAGACGTTCTTGGCCGTCGCGCGCAGGCTCTTGGCGTAGGCCACGGCGCGAGCGATGCCGGCCTGATCCGGGCTGTGCTCGCTGAAGTAGGGCACGGCGTGGCTGTGATAGTCGGAAAAGTGCAGCAGCGTGACCTTGCTCTCGGCGCCGCTGCCGGAAAGCAGGCCAGGCGGCGTGGGAAAGTCCTGCGCCGGCTGCAGACAGCCAGCAAGCGTCAGCAGCCACGGCAACACCGGGCGCCAGCTGGGCCAACCAAACCTTTTTAGTGCGCGCTTCATGGCCGGCACCATAGCGCAGGTCGGCGAATTTTTTGGTTGGCGCCCGCGCTCGGATGTCGATACTAGGGCGCGTGAAAATGGACTTAGTTATCAGCGATCCGCGTTACGTGCCTCCGACAGATCCTGGGCCATTCGACCGCTTGCTCTTGCGGTTCATCAACGACCCCCGCGATCTGCCCATCGCCTACCTGCTCTTGTTCTACGCTCTGACGACGTATCCCGGGGCATTCCTGGTGTTCTACACCGGCAAGCTATGGGTCGGCCTGGCCTACTTTCTGGCGCACTTCGCGATCCATCAGGACCGCTGCATCCTGATGCTGCACAACACCAGCCATCGCGTGCTGTTCAAGCCGCGCTTCCGCATCCTCAACAGCTACATCCCCTGGGTCATGGGCGCCTTCTTCGGCGAGCCCGGCATCGGCTACTTCAGCCACCACATGGGCATGCACCATCCCGAGAACAACCTGGAGACGGATCTGTCGACGACGATGCCGTACCAGCGCGACTCCTTCCTGCACTTCTTGGTCTACTTCCTCAAGTTCATGACCACGACCTTCCTGGTGCTGCCCGTCTATCTATATCGGCACAAGCGCGGCAGCCTGTGGTGGCGCACGCTGATCGGCGAGGTCGGCTTCTACGTTGTCTGCGGCATCGGCCTATGGCTAGCCCCGGTCGGCACGCTGTTCGTGTTCCTGCTGCCGTTTCTCAGCGTCCGCTTCCTGATGATGTGGGGCAACTGGGGGCAGCACGCCTTCGTCGATGGCTCGCGCCCCGGCAACTGCTACGTCAACTCCATCACCTGCATCAACACTCGCTACAACCGTCGCTGCTTCAACGACGGCTATCACATCGGCCATCACCTCAAGGCCAACCGCCACTTCTCGGACCTGCCTGGCGATCTTGAGCGCAACCTGTCGACCTACGCCGCCGAAGGGGCCATCGTCTTTAACGGCATCGACTTCTTCCAGGTCTCGCTCTACCTGTTCCTCGGCCGCTACAACTGGCTGGCCCGCCACTTCGTCCCCCTCGAAGGCCAGCCCCGCGACGAAGCCGCGATCATGGCCCTGCTGCGCAGCCGCACCGCCCCCATCCACCGCGATCTACTCGCCGCCGCCGCGGCGTAGCGCGCTCCAGTCCCGGCCGCTGGCCGGCTCCCCCCAGTTTCCTGCCTGCCTTACTCGCCCGCCTCGACTAGCCGTTCCTGTGCACTCTCCGGAATGATGTAGTTGCCGCTGCCGTCGCGGATGAGGCGCTTGCCGTGGCGGGGGAAGTCGGCGACTTCGACGCTGCAGCGCTCGCCGCCCATCAGGCAGATCAGGTCTTCGGGGTGCGGGTTGCGCAGGTGGTGGGCAACGGTGCCGGCGGGATAGCCGAGGAAGTCGCCGGGGCCGACCGCGTGTTCCTCGTCGCCGATCTCGGCGATGCCGCGGCCGGACAGGATGTAGACCCACTCCTCTTCACGGTGGTGGCGGTGATAGGCGAAGGCCTCCTTGCCCGCTGGGATGCGGCACAGATGGACGCCGGTGCGGCTGAGGCCGCAGAGCTCGCTGAGCGTCTGCCCGCCGACGTGGCGGAAGGCGATGGCCGAGCGCGGATTGAGCGGGTGATGGAAGACGACCTCGGGCTGCTCGGCAAGCTCGGCAGCGCGGACTAGATAGCGGGGTGGGTTGGCCATGGCCGGCACGGTATCGCACATCGGCTTGGCCGGAAAATTGCGATACCCCGGTCAGAAAGCTCCCAGCGACCTCGTACTCGCTGAGGCATAGGGGAGCTTGGCGCGATGTGCCGGGGGGCGCGTGGCTTTACAGGGCAATCCGCCCGTGGGGCCGGGGTGGGCCTCCTGGGGATGGGCGCCCATGGGGACAACATTCAAGGATAGGTAGTGACAACATGCCGTTCATTTTCGTACTCGCCCAGGCTGATAGCGGAAGTAGTAGCGTGTATGCATACCCGCTTTTCTTTGGCCTCCTGACCGCGACCATTTCCTTCCTGTTCTGGGTCTATTTCCGCCTGCGCGAGCAGCGGCAGCAGCAGGTGGCGCTGGGGCTGTTAAACGATCAGGCCCAGCGCGAGCAGCAGCAGCGCGAGCAGGTCGAGCGGCAGCGACAGCAGGAGCAGGCGCAGGCGATGCTGCTCTTGCAGAAGTCCGAGGAGGAGATCGCCAACCTCAACGGCCAGGTGCTCAGCAAGACCGAGGAGTGTAGCCTGCTTGGGCAAGAGCGCAGTCGGCTACTGGCCGATAAAAAAGATCTAGAGCGACATAAGGACATCAACCCGTCCTCGAAGAAACAAATCTATAACGTCGCCATCATTGGCATTGAAGGCAGCGGCAAGACGGCGCTGCTGCTGCGGATGATCGATCCGCTGGTGACCGACATCAGCAACCTGGTGCAGACCGGCCTCGACGAGACCTACGACCGCCTGGTGACGACGACGCACAACCATCAGGACAGCCTGCGCGTCGAGCATGTCTTCCGCCTGCACGAGTGGGGCGGCGAGCATCTGGTCGAGGCGCAGCGTGACATGCTCAAGATGTGCCAGCGCGACGTCAACGTCGAAAAAGACGGCGTCGTCGACCTGGCCGGCATCCAGGGCATCGTCTTTACGGTCGACCTCGGCAACGACAAGCGCGATGAGCTAGGGCGGCGGGTCGGCAAGCAGTTCTTCAACCAGGAGCGCATTCGCTCGCAGGTGGAGGAGTATTTCTCTCCGCTGAAGCTGCCGTTCCTGCTGAACGATACTGTGCTAAGCCGCTGTCAGATCGTCATTCTGTTTATTAATAAAGTCGACCTCTTGGAGGGCAAGCTCGATGACGCTCGCCGGGCTGCCGAGCAGCACTACCAGAACCTGATCCTCGGGCTGCGCAAGGCCTGTGGCAGCACCCCGGTCGAGGTGATCATCGGCTCGGCCGACGCCGACATCAGCCTTACGCGGGTCTATTCCAGCCTGGTGCGCGGCATCATGCCCGAGAGCGCGCGGCGCGGAAACCTCGGCAAGGCCGAGCAGCTCAAGCTGCCCGTCGCTGGAAGTCGGCTGCAGGCCGCCACGCCGGTCCGCGACAAGGGAGGCAGTCGTCCGCCCAGCGCCCCGGCTGCGGCTGCGGCTGCGGTCAGCGCTCCAGCCAGCGGCCAAAAGGCCCCGCCGCCGGCCCCAGCGCCCACACCGTCACCACCGGTACAGGCGGCGCCGCCCAGCGCCACCGCGGTCACGACGTCTACGGCTCGTCCACCGTCGCCAGCGAACGCTCCGCCAGCCGTGCCACAGCCCGCGCTGAGCGCCTTGCACTAGAGCCGGGCGGCGAGCCCGGTGCGCAGCTGGGGCCAGCCGCCCGCGCGCACCGGGAGAGCAGCGACGGATGATTCGCGGTTTCGTTCACACGAACATGGGTGAGGAAATGATGTCTTCATTGGCGATGACAGATGCCCTACATGGGTATGAAGATAATGAGATAAAATCTCCGGGGTGGAATCATACAATCTACGCGGAATACAGCAAAAAGGGAGGGGCCACGGTGGTCATGGCCCGCAAGACCCTCTCCCCTGGATTCACGCCGCCGCAGGAGAAGGTATTAAAAGAATGCCTGATGGCCTTTGAGGCCTTCCCGCGGAATACGACCGGCCTTACGTTTGCCAATTTTTCAATCAAGGCATTCGAGAGTCCGCCCGGTCATGGCGGGATCTCGGTGATTGGGGCGCAGCGCGTGATTGGCAAAGAAGATCACTCGGGGCGCGGCGGGCCGATCTGGAAGCACGCCGTCTACACCTCGGCCGGCCCGACCCACCCGGCGCCGGTGGCGATCGACGAGCGCGTGCTGTCCGAGGTCGGCCAGGAGCTCTTGGCTCGCCTGGGCGAGCTGGAGCCGAGTCGCGGCCTACGCCTGGCGTCGGACTTTGGCCGCTTCCAGAGCGCTGACTCCAGCAGCAAGGAGCGCGAGGTGCTGATCCAGTACCTGCAGCGCTTCGAGCGCCTGCCGCAGACCGCCGCCCCGACCCGCCTGCCGTATCGCTTCTTGGTGCGGCGCAGCGAGGACTCGCAGCGCGGTGTCCTGTACGTCCGCTGGCAGGAGCCGCAGCACAGCGTCGGCGCCATGGTGCGCAGCGCGGCGCGACTGGCGACCATCCTTTACTACTCCAACTTCCCCTGGCTGGCGGTGGAGCTGCAGAGCGAAGATCGCCAGCGCGACAGCGGCAGCCTGCCCGGCTGGGTGGTGCGCTTCGTCCAGACCGAGGGAGAGCTGCAGAACCGCTCGGCTCGCGTCGTCGATTACGGCGAGCTGTTTCCAAGTGGCGAAGCGGGGGAGAGCCTGACTGGGCTGGCCGCCCGCTTCTTTGCTTGTCTGGACTGCGAGCTTTTGGGAGCCCGCGATGCCGTCTCGGAGCCGCCGAGCGCCAGCCCGCTGTCGGCCCAGGGCGCCCGGCTGACCGGCGAGAAAGGCCCCCTGACCCTGCCGGCGATGTCGGCCGGTGCCTATGCCAAGTCGACGCAGACCGATCGGCTGGGACCTCCGGCTAGCGGTCGCGCTGGGATGCTGGCCGACCAGCCCACCGAGCACCTCAGTGCCCATGGCGGTCCCGATGCCGGGCTGGCCCTGCGCACCGCCATGACGACGCAGGCGCTGCCCGTCTCAGGGGCTGAGCGCGGCAGCGAGCGCTCGGGTGAGTCGGGCGATGGGCTCTCCGCGCTGACTGAGATCGGGCTGGAGGCCGCGCCGCGCCTCGCATCGCTGGCCGCGCCACCGGAGGTCGAGGTCCGGCCGCTGCCTGGCGCGCTGCCCCTGGCCTCGATGCTGTCGAGCAATCCCGTGCCGCAGCCGCCGGCTGGGGGCGTGGCCGAGCCGCCGGCCAGCCTGCTTTCCCTGGCCGCTGCCGATGGCCTGAGCGGCTGGCGCACGGTGCGTCGCCTGGGGCTGGGTCTGTGGGGCGCGGTGGTGTTCTGCGGCTCGCTGACCTCGCTCTTGCAGACGATGCACTGCGGCGTCGTGGGCCCGGGGGCTTCGCTGGCCAGCTCAGCGCGGGGTCCGCAGGCGCAGGCCTGCGCGGCGGGCTCTGTGGCTGCTCCGCTGCGCACAGCCGGCACGCTCTCGGGCAGTCAGGGGGGATCCGCTGGCGGAGGGCTAGGGGCGTCGGGCAGTCCGCAGGTGGCGGCCAACGCGGCCGGACGCGAGGCCGGGCGGGTCGATGGCCTGGGGCGCTTCGACATCGTCGTCCCCAAGGTTAAGTCGGACAGCGGGCATCGCAGTCCGACCAAGAAGAGTGTCGGCGACAAAGCACCGTCGCCCAGCTCAACACCTGGCGGTCTGGGCAGCGGTCAGACGATGGCTGCCGCTGGGCCGGCTGGTGCGAGCACGCAAGGGGCTGAGCCGGGCAGGGGACCCTCGGCGGGGTCGCCGGTCGATGGCGTGGCCACCGGCTCCGAGGACGAGGTTGTGGCTTCTGGGAGGAAACAATGAGTGAACGACAGCTCGCTGCCGATCATCGCAAAGTGCTTATGCAGAATGATCTGGTGGTACAGCATCCACTGGGACGTGGCTATCAAGGGCATGTCTATGCGGTTCGCCATCCTGACAAAGCGACGATTGCCGTCAAGATTGCCGACAGCACGAGCGAGATCCCGGAAGCCATGGAGCGCAATCATCACGAGTTCGAGATCCTCAAGAGTGGTGATGGCAGCATTAACCTGTTAACTGCGTACGACAACATGTACTACCTCGATCGGGAAACCGGGATTCAATATCACTGGTTTACGATGGAGCTCTGTCGCGGTAACTTGATGGAATTTATCGGCAATATGGTGCTCGGTGAACGAGTCAAGATGGCGTACGCGCTATTAAATACTCTCGCTTATCTCCATCGTAAGCGAACCTCGCATCGTGATATTAAATTAAATAACCTGCTGCTCGATGAGAGCAACCGCCTGCGGCTGGGCGACTTCGGCACCGCCAAGGTGATCACGCGGCCGGCGGACCAGGCCGGTCTCAACGTGCCCTATGTGCTGGGCACGGTGCCCTATCTTGCCCCCGAGCTCTGGCGGGTCCTCGACGGCACCGCCACGGCGAGCACCAACTGGTTCCTCAGCGACGAGTACGCCGCTGGGGTGTGCTGCTACCAGATCCTGTGCCAGGGCCGGCTTCCGCCGCGGCTTGAGCAGTGTGTGGCGCAGGGCGAGAGCTCGCAGGTCCATGACGCCATGCGCAGCGCTCACCTCGGCGGCATCTTTTTTCCGGTGCGTGTGCCGGAATATCCGAACCGCACGCTGACCCAGGTGGATCGCGTGCTGCAGCGGATGTTATCGATTAATCCGCAGAACCGCTATGGCAATATGACGGAGTGCGCGCTGGCCATGGTGACGGCCTTTATCAATCATGAGTTAATGATGCTGGGGGGACGCTAATGAACGCCCATGCTACCAAAGAGAGTAATGTTCCAACCTTGGTCGAAGCAGTGCGGACCGGCCCAAGTGGTCGCACCAATGTTCCCGACCTGTCGGAGCATGTGCAAGATACCAGTGGTGAAATCCTGCGGCCAACCGTCTATCGCGGCTGGGCCTGGATCGTCTGCGCCGAGCACCGCCTACAGGGGGCGCCGCCTAGCCTGGTTGCGACGTTTCATCCCCTGATTAAGACGCATATCTTGATTGGCAATAATGCCGAGGTCTGTGACCTGGTCTTTAACTCGGGGCGCATCTCGCGCGAGCACGCCGAGATCGAGTTCGACCTGACCCAGGGACTGTTTTACGTCAGCGACCGCGGCTCGACCAACGGCACCTTCGTGCGGCCGCCCGGCGGGGCCGAGAGCCGCGTGCTCTCACGTCAGACCCTGGCCGATGGCTCGCGCCTGCGCCTCGCCGACGACGTGGTGCTGATCTTTCGCGGCTTTTGCCAGAAGGGGGGCAAGCCATGAGCGCGCTCGCTCTGCATGTGCATCCGCCGCGCGCCGCCGCTGGGCAGCAGTGGCTTCGTTGGGCCCGTCGCTGCGTGGCGCTGCTGACGGTGTCGCTCATCGCCCAAAGTGGGCTCCTGGGGCAGCGGGCCGAGGCACAGCCGCAGGCGACCGAGCCGCAGGCGGCGCTTTCCACTCCGGCTAGCCCCGACAGCCGAGCCGGGGGGGCCAGTCCGCTGCGCTGCTCGGCCCGCCAGGAGGCGGCTGGCAAGCCGCCGGCGCTGTGTCTGCGCCAGCTGTGGACAGCCCCGGGACAGCCGCTGCGCCTGGCGCTCTTGAGCGGCACCGGCGATGAGCCAAAGAGCGCCACGCTGACGCTGGGCGGGCAGCCCCTGCCCGACATAGCTGTGCCTGGCAGCGAGACTGCGCCGCTTTCCGTGATGCTGCTGGTGCAGCTGAGCGAGGCCCGCGTCGCACCCGAGCTGGTCGACAGCCTGCGCAGCGTGGCGCGGGCGACCCTGGAGCGCGCAGGCTCGACGATCGGCCTTCTGGCCTATGAGCGGGGCCGGCAGGTGCTGATCGAGCAGCCACTGACCAGCGATCGCGGCCAGGTCAGCGCGGCGCTCAGCCGGCTGGAGAAGCTCAGCATTCACACCGACGGTCCGAGCTTTTCGTTTTCGGATGCGATCCACAGCGCCCTCAACCTGCTGGACCAGGCGCCGCCGGCCAGCAACAGCCAGACCGTCCTTTTGGCCTATACCAGCGGTGCGGACGACCGGCCGCGGTCCGAGTTCGATCGCCTCGTCAAGAGCACGCTCGGGCGGCTTTCGACCCGGCGGGCGGTGCTGGATGTGCTGTTTCTGCCCCCGGGAACTGGCGGCGCGCCTGGCAAGCTGCTCTGGGGGCTGGTCAGCCCCAGCGGCGGACGCCTGCTGTCCGTCGGGGGCCGCGAGGAGCTGCCGAGTCGAACCCGTGAGTATCTGGAGCGGGTGCTCGGTGCGGTCAAGCTGCACGACTATGCACTGCCGGACAGGCTGGTGGCGGCCGGCGGGCCGCTGGAGCTGCAGCCAGGCGGCGTCGGGGAAGAGGCCATTCGCCTGCTGCTTCCGGCCACCAGCCCGGCCGCGCCGGTGGGGCTGCCGAGTTCGGCGAGCGTGACGCCCAGTCCACCTGGCGAAGGCGGGCGAGCGACGGCGCGCGGGGCGGTGTGGTGGTGGCTCAACGGGCTGCTCTTGGCGCTGGTCCTGGGGGCGCTGTCGGTGCCGGGGCTGCGGCGGCGGGTGCGGGCCGCGCTGTTCGCCGAGCCGCTGCCGCTGGTCCCAACCCTGCGGCGCGAGATCTCGACGGGAGGTGGCGGGCTGCGCAGCGAGCCGCTGCCGCCGATCCGGACCCCGACCGCCACCCGGGCGCCGATGGTGCGCAAGCCCGTCGAGTGGCTGGACGTCTTCCGCGGGGCGCGCGGTCAGACGGCCATCGCCTGGCTGCTGGCGCCGCACAGTGGCCGCGTCCACTTCCTGGAGAAGCCGGACACCCTGCTGGGCTGCGACACCGGCTGCGATATCTACGTCAGTCCGACGCCGGGCGGGGCGAGTGCGCTGGGTCCGGCTGCACCGACGCTGGCGGGCGGCAGCGAGCGGCGCTGTCGTCTGGTCCGCGATCCCGGCACCGGCCAGCTCTTGGTCTATCCCAGCGACTCCCTGCCGGTCGAGCGCAATGGCCAGCGCCTAAACAGCCCGACCTATGTCTTCGACCAGGACGAGCTTGCGATTGGCGCCTGTCGCTTTCGTTACTTCGAAACCCGAACCTCCATCCCTGCAGGAAACAACTAATGCGCAATAACCGCCTATGTGGGCTTGCACTATGTATGTTGATAGGCAGTGGCTGCGCGGCCGCCCGGTCCGGTGCGCAGCTGCGGCTGGACGATCCGGCGCTGGTCGAGGTCGGTCCGTCTCTGCAGCAGCCCTTTGTGTGGCCGTTTGGTCCCCTGGCCAGCGACGGCTCTCCTACGACCCGCCTGATGTGCAAGGCCTTCCTGCCCGCCAAGCAGGAGATCAACATGCTGCTCAGCGGCAGCCAGGCACCGGCCGACTGCACCAGCAGCCGGCGCGAGGGGGTCCAGGATCTGAGCTGCGAGCTGAAGCCTGCAGCCGGCTATAGCCTGCGCCTGACACCGACGGTGGAGGGTGAAAAGGTGCGGGTGCAGCTGGTCTGCTTTCAGCTGCCGTCTGCCGCTGCCGAGGGGCTGGCCGGGTCCGTCCCGCAGCCGCTGCGCCCTCTGGTGATTGCCCCTGCAGCGACGGGCATCGGCGGGGTTGGCGCCCCGACGAGCCCCAGTCGGCCGCGGGTCGAGCGCCCCCGCCCCGAGCGCGCCAAGCTCGACAAGCCCCGGCCCGAGTCGCTGCGGGCGGAGCCGAGCAAGCCAGCGCGCGAGCCGATCGCCAAGCCGCGGCTAGAAAAGAGCGAGCCGGCCGAGACCAAGGCCGAGCCAAGCAAGCCCGACGCCAGCTCCGGCACCGCGCTTGCCGTGGCCGACGGCGGCGCCACCCTGCGCCACATCAGCGAGGTGCGCGGCGATCCGCCCAGCGAGCTGACCCTCGACTGCAAGAGCAGCCTGCGCGAGGGCGAGCGCGGCACCATCGCCGTGCAGGACGGCAAGCGCTGGGTGCAGGGCCGCTATCTGGTAATCGACGGCGGCAGCTGTGAAATCGAAATCAAAAATATCGCCAATCCTCAAACCGTATTAGTGCGCGGCCATGCCGTGCGTATGCAGGGAAGTCCATGACCTCTCATCTTTCGCCTATATCATTTCGTCCTAGCTGCTATCCCGCTCTGGGCTGGCGGCGCCTGGGGTTCACCTTTAGCCTGCTCGCCTGCCTGCTGGGCGGGACGCTGGCGGATGCGCAGCCGACGCCAGTCCAGGCCCCGCTGGCGGATGCCGAGCCGCCGCCCCCACCGCTGCTTGCCCCGGCCGTCCCACCGCTGGCTGGCACGACGGTGGCAGTGGCCAAGAGCGAGCCAAGCCCTGCCGCGGCTGCGGCGATCGCCCACCCGCCGCCTCCGGCTTCGGTTCCGACTCCGGGCACGGCTCCGGCTCCGACTTCGGGCACGGCTCCGACTCCGACTCCGACTCCGGGCACGGCTCCGGCTGATCCCATCGAGCAGTCCGCCGAGGCGCAGGTCCGCGCGTACCTCATCTTGGGCCTGACCAATCAAGGCCAGGGCGACTCTGAGCTGCGCCAGCACTTGGCCGCCGTGATCGGCCAGAGCTACGGCAGCGCCCGCCTGCCCGCCCTGCGCGCCACCACGGAGGAGCTGTACTGTCGCGACGTCGGCTGCTTCCAGGCCCTGGCCGATCAGCTGGGGGCCTACGACATCGCGATTAGCGGCGAGCTGCGCAGCCAGTCGCTGCCGTCGGGCAAGACCGCGATCCGGCTGGTGCTGTTCAACCGCAACCGGGCGCTCGCCGCCGTGAGCCAGGGCACGCTGCAGGCCGACTGCTCGCCTCAGCTACGCGACCGGACGGCCTGCCGCGAGCAGCTGACTCAGTTCGTACAACAGAAGGCGCTGCGGGCCGCGCCCAAGCTCAAGCGCAAGCCTGAGCTCCCCACCTACCTCAGCTTTGAGCGCGGCCTAGCCCAGGGCATCGGCCTCGGGGTCAGCATTTCTGGGCTGGTTGCGGGATCGGCTGTCAGCTTCATGCAGGGGCGGACGTATCCCTCTGCAGTGACTGGGGGGCCAGAGTTCACCGTGCAGGGGCTGGATCCGATTGCCAAAGCGGGCTTTGGGTTTATGGGCATTGGCCTTTCGACCCTGGCTGTCAGCTCGCTGTACGGCGTCTGGCGGGCCCCGTTTGTCAGTGCCTCGCCGCAGCAGCGCAGCCGCTATGCGCTGGGCCTGCTGATGGGCGCCGCCGGCAGCATGTTCCTCGGCAGCCTCATCGGGGCTATCGGCATTCACGCGCAAGAGGCGCACTGCTTCGACAACAGCAACCTGCGCTGCAGCTTCCCTGGGCCGAGCGGCGTGGCCTGGACCATGACCGCTGTCTGGGGCGTCAGCCTGGCCATCTCCGGCATCGCCCTCAAACATCTGCCAGCCAAGAAAGAGTAATCCTATGCGCAAATCATCCACCCACTTCCCCCTCCTCCTCGCCCTCACCCTCGCCACGGGCTGCAGCCCGATTGCACATATCAATTTCCCGGATGGGAGTGCGGCAGAAACTCCGGATGCCATCGCTTCTTCAGGGACAATGACAGTAAATCAGCAGATATCGCTGACACTGATCCCTGCCCCCCCTCCCACTATGCCAGGTGAGCCGCCTCTGACCGGAATGACGGGGCAACATGGTCCAGTGCCTAGCAACCTTCCCGGCAATCCTCAAACCATTGGCATAATCGCAGGAAGCCCGGGGGGGCCCTGTCCGACGGAATTGATGGGTGCTGCTGTGGTGAATTTCTCTTATAGGGATAAGTGTTCCAAAGGAAGTAGTATCCATCATGTGATATGCAGATATCCATTTGATGCGAAAAGAAATGGGTTGTCTGGCAATAAGACGGTACATTCATTAAGATATCACGAAAATGGAAATTGGCCATATGTGATTCATAGCCAGGTTGGCCAGTTCAACGCGCTGCAGGCGGTGGGAACGGTACGGGTAATCTATCGAAAGCCGGGGCAGAATGGCGCGGTACTTGAGTCAAAGCTCATCTCGTCGAGTAAGCAAGATCCTGCGGTCTTGGTATCTGGAATGATATCTGAGTCGGCGGAAAAGCTGGAACGAGACACGGTGCTCAGCTTCCCGGCCGGCCTGACTGCGGCAGACATTATGGAAATTCAGATTTCGGCGGCTGTCCACTGCTCCGTGCGGCGGGATACGGAGGTGGCGAATGAAGTTAATGTGACGAAATGCCCAGCGAGTGGCGGTTCGTGCAATGAAGTGTGCAAAGCTCCGATTTATGTGGCAAATGGCGCCGATTTGCTCAAAATGGATAACATTGCACCATTGGATTGGAAGTTAGGCGGATTTTCGTTGGATGTGTCTATTAACTAATCCTTTGGGTAATCCGTTTGATTAAAGGTTGCATCGCAAAGGGAGCAACGCTGCCATGCTGACGTTTTCGCTAGCGGTGATGGCGATACTGGGG
>CAZVMD010000022.1:15412-35031 GCA_964628555.1 uncultured Myxococcales bacterium
AGGGAGCAACGCTGCCATGCTGACGTTTTCGCTAGCGGTGATGGCGATACTGGGGCCGGCGGCCTTGATGGCGCTGTGGCGCTGGCAGGACCGCAAGGAGCAGGAGAAGGAGGCGGCGGCGCGCGACAAGCCGGTGCTGTGGAACTTCTCGGTCAACGAGAGCCTGTGCATCGGCTGCGACAAGTGCGTCCATACGTGCCCGGAGAAGGTGCTGGAGCTAGACCCGGAGCGGCAGGTGGTGCGGCTGGCCCGGCTGGCCGACTGCGTGCAGTGTCGGGCCTGCGACAAGATCTGCCCGACAGGCGCCCTCAAGATGTATCGCAGCGACGGGGCCAAGCCGAGCATCGAGTTCCCCGACCTGGATGATCACTACCAGCCGCCAGAGCTACCGGGCCTGTATCTGGTCGGCGAGCCGGCCGGTCTGCCGCGCATCAAAAACGCCATCAACCTGGGCGAGGCGGCGGTCGAGCACATGGTGGCCCAGGGGCTGAGCCCGGCGCCGCAGCGGCCGGAGGCGGCGACGGGGCAGGGGGGCGTAGTCGAGGCGGGCGGGGCGGCCGAGCAGGCCGTCGATGTGGTGATCGTCGGGGCCGGGCCGGGCGGGCTGTCGGCGGCGGTGGCCTGCACGCGAGCCGGCCTGCGCTATGCCCTGTTAGAGCAGGGCGCGTCGCCGCTTAACACCATCGTGCGCTATCCCAAGGGCAAGCGGGTCCATGCGCTGCCGCGTGAGCTGGCCTGCCCAAGCCCGCTGGCCTTCGACGAGTGCACCAAAGAGGAGCTCATCGAGCGCTGGCAGGACGTCAAGGCCGAGTACTGCATCAGCGAGACGACCAACGTCACGGTCACCGATATCCAGCGCGCGGGCGCAGGCTATGTGGTGAGCACCGATCGCTGCGGCGTCTATCACGCCCAGCGCGTCGTCGTGGCGATCGGCGGCTTCGGGCAGCCCAAGCCGCTGCCGCGCGTGCCGATGAGCGAGCAGATCCAGCCGCATGTCTTCCGCAGCCTCGACAACCCCGAGGCGGTGCGCAAAAAGAGCGTGGTCGTGGTCGGCGGCAGCGACTCGGCCGTCGAGGCGGCGCTGGCGCTGGCCCGGCCGGAGCTCGGCAATGCGGTGTTCCTGGTTTATTACAAAAACCAGAAGTTCCTCGGCGCTAACAAGAAGAACCTCGATTTGCTGTTTGCGGCGGCGACGCGGCGCGAGATTTACATCCTCGATCAGTCTGAAGTGGTCAGCATCGCCGGGAAAACCGTCAATATCGAGCGCAATCAGAAGCTTCGTACCGTGCCCGCTGATGAGGTCTATGTGCTAATTGGTAGCAGCCCCAGCCGGCAGTTTCTGCAGAAGATTGGCATCAAGCAGAAGCGGTTTGAGCATGCCGGCTTTAAGCGCGAGGCCAGCGACGCGCTGCTGCAGCGCCTGCAGGGGGCGCGACCCGTCCTGCAGCTGCCTGGCGGCGAGGGGGCGCCGTCGCGGCGGGCCAGCCTAGGGGGCGAGGGCGGCCTGAGCGGCCTGACCGGGAACATCTTCCAGACTCGCTTCGAGCCGGGCCTGGGCGAGCGGATCTTGGAAGAGCACGCGCAGAGCCAGCGGCGGCCCACGCTGTCGCGCGTCAAGGGGACGGTAAGCCACGTCGAGCTGCCGTCTTTGTCCGCGCCGGTGCGGCTGGGCCAGAGCGGGGCCAGCAGCCAGGACACGCTGTTCGACGAAGGCAGCGATCCGCAGCGTCGGCCGCTGGGCCGCTCGTCGTCGGGCCAGGTCCGGACCGAGAAGCTGTCGCTGTCTTCGCTGTCAACGTTGGCCGCGGCTGCGGCGAGCCCGAGCCCGACCGCGACTGCCGCGACGGCTTCGGCAAGCTCACCTTCGGCGGCGAGCACCGGCAGTGGGGCTGCCGCGGCGGGGGCCAAGCCGGCACTGCCGGCGACCAGCAAGCTGTCGGAGGTGTCGCCGCTGCGCGCCGTGCCGCGCCCGGATCCGGCCCTTTATCGCACAATTCGGATTCCTACCGATCGCCTGCTGATGCGGATGCCGGACAAGGCAGTTGTTCCCAAAGGCGCGCTTACCCGCGCCGAGCTACAGCGAATCACGCAAAACCCAGATATGTAGCAATTGATGGGCAATGATTGCAGGCGGAGTGCCGCCCTGTGTGGGATTATGAAACCGAATCAAGCAATCCTTGAGGCTACCACCGAACCGCGCGGCGAGGTCATGCGGGCCCGCCTGCGGGCGTTCAGCACGACGCGGATGGTGCAGCTGCACATTGACCGCCAGAAGCGGCGCGGCGGCTCGGCCGGGGAGGGCGGCCAGCCAGCCAGCCCGGGCGGCCAGTCGCCCCTGTCGGTCGCCGCGGCCAGCCCGACGGTGGCTCGCCCGAGCGAGGCGGAAGACCAGTGGGAAGAGCTGAGCAGTCAGCCGCCGTTTGCCGGCTTGCCTGAGGCGGGGCGGGCCCGCGTGCAGGCCGGGCTTTTGGGGGGACGCGCGCAGTACCTGGCGCTGCCCCGCGATCGCCTGCTGGATGCGGCGGGACGCGGCGTGTGGGTGCTGGCCGGGCAGCTTGTGCTGGCGGTCATCGACCGGGCGACGCTGCGCGAGCTACGCGAGGCGGCGACGACGGCCAGCGAGCCGGGGGCGACGATCACCTCGCGGCGGGTGCGGCAGAACCTGGTCTGCTTTGAGGCGGGCGATCTGGTCGAGTCAGGGCCGCTGTATCAGGCCTTTGCGCCGGCCCTGTCGGCTCACCCCGACTGCGAGCTCGGCTTCTATACGCTGGCCCATAGCGCGCTGTTTTTGGTCAACAGCGGCGAGCTTGCCAGCTGGGGGCGGGCCGACGATGGCCTGGCTCCAGCCCGCGAGCGGGCGCAGCGGGCAGCGACGGCCAGGCTGCCGCAGGCCAGCGGCGCGACGCCCGGGGCCATGGACTACTTCATCCGCCATGGCCTGCCGCTGGCCGAGACGGTGCGGCTGCTGGATCTGTCGCAGTGCATCGGCTGTGGCGCCTGCGAAGCGACCTGCGCCGATCTATACGGCCGCAACCGCCTGCAGCTGCAGGCCGGGCCGGTGTTTTATGAGCTAAAGACGATTGGCACCTGCCGCACCTGCTCGGATCAGCGCTGTGTCGCGGCGTGTGCCTATGATGCGATTCACTTTGTCGCGGAAAAAGGCGAAGTCAAAATTGATGAATTTGCCTGCATCGGCTGCTCGGCCTGCAGCACTGCGTGTCCGTATAACGCAATTGAGATGCGCTCGACGAGCCCAGAGACGCCGTTTGGCGAAAAGCTGCAGGCCCGGCTGACCGCGGCGGGTGAGCTAGTGCAGATTGGCAAGCGGCGCTCCGTCGCTGATCCGAGCCGCACGCGCATCGCCAGCAAGTGCGATCACTGCGAGTCCTACGGCGGTCAGCAGGCCTGCATCGCGGTGTGCCCGGGCGGGCCGCTGACCCTGTCGGAGTACAGCCCAGGGCAGGCCCTGCAGGCGCTGAGTGAGTCGGAGCGCCGGGCTCGCGCGGCGGCAGGGCTGTCACCACCCCCGATCCTTGGGCCCGCCGTCGCGGCAGCGCCAGCCTCTGCTGCTGCGGCGCCCACTTCGCCGCGGCAAGCGGCGGCAGGCACAGGGCGCGCGCTCTCGGTCCTGTGGGTGGCCGCGGTGGTGTTTGCTGGGCTCGGTGCCTGCGAGTTTGTGCTGCAGAAGACGGCGCTGGTGCGCTCGCTGCACTCGCTGTTTGGCCTGCTGGGCCAGCGCCCGCTGCTCGCCTCGCACTCGCTGCGGCTGCTGTTTGGCTGGACCGGACTATCGCTGATGGGGCTGGCCGCGCTGTTTGCGCTGCGGCGCCTCTATCTGCGGCAGACCCAGGCCGTGGTGCGGCCGAGCCACGGAGCCGGGGCCTGGCTGCGGCGGGCGATCCTGCAGGGCAGCGGCGACTTCCGCGTGCATAGCTGGGCCGGCGGTGCAGCCCTGCTCTTGGTCGTCGTGCATGCCTGGTATCCCTGGCGCACGCTGGCCGGCATCAGCGCCGCGCTCGGCGTGCTTTTGCTGTCGCTGTCCGGGGGGGCGATTCGCGGCCTCAGCAGTCGGCTGCGGGCCCGCCGGGCGGTGCTCGAGACTGAGCTTGCCAGCCTGCGCCTGGAGGTGCAGCGGCTGCGCGTCTCGTCTTCGCTGGCCCGGGCCGGAGAGGAGCTCCTTTCGCGCCTGGTGCCGCCGCGGCCGCCCAAGCGGCCCAGCCCGCTTGCGGTCGGGTCAGCGCTCGGTCGCTGGCTGGCCAGTGGCCTGGGGCTTGGGGGGGACACGGATGAGGTGCAGCGCCTCAGCAGCGATCGCGACGGCCCGCAAGCCATCCTGCGCTTCCAGCGCAACGTCGCCGAGCGGCTGCGTCGGGCCCGTCTGCTGCAGCGACTGCCGGATCTAGAGGGCGGGGCGGAGCTAGCCCGCCTGGTGCACCTGCCGCTGTGCCTGATCGTTGCGCTGGCGGTGATTGTGCATGTCTGTGAAAAATATCGCCTTTTCTAAGACGATGTCTAAGTTCATATACAAAAAGATCGCGCGAAAATGGAATGCGGGGCAGCGAAGAGCTGCCTTGTGTTTTTATTTATTTCTGATTATATCAATATGCCAGCTGCTGACAGGCTGCGGCAATCCCTATCAATTATCGCCCTATCACGCTGCGCTTAGCTGCGAGCAGGGCGTTTGTCATCAGCAGACGGGGGACAAGGTGCCGGTGGCGAAGTGCACTGGCTGCCACCCGGCGATCGCCGAGCGGGTCAAAAAGGGCCAGGGGCTGCACGGGCAGCCGGCGGTCAAAGCCGCCAAGAGCTGCGCTGAGCCGGGCACCGCCTGCCACTTTGAGCACCGCGATGGCCTGCTCTTGCCGCCCGACTTCCAGGCTGAGCTACGGCGGCCGAAGCTGCACGCCCAGGCCAGCGGCTTCGCGCTCGAAGGGGTTCATAAGAGCGTCGATTGTCAGCGCTGTCATCGGGCGGTGGCGAGCGGGCGCACGTCCTTTGTCAACGCGCGGCCGGAGTGCGCAAGCTGCCACCAGAGCCCGCACGGCGAGGTCCGCAAGCCGAACGCCGACTGCACGCTGTGCCACAGCACTGCAGCGCCAGCGCGGCCGGCAGGATCAGGCCAGGGTGAGGCAGGCAGCGGCTGGGCCAGGCGACGCGATAGCGGCTTTGAGCACAACCGCGCCACCCGCTTTCCGATCGACGGCACAATGCACGAGGCGGTGCCCTGCACCGGGCGCTGCCACGGCAAGCCGCCGGCGTTTGGCAAGCCGCTGGCCAGCTTTGCCGACTGCACGCCCTGCCATGCCAGCGTCCACGGCGGCAGCTTTGGCGGGCTGGCCTGCGCCACCTGTCACTCCGACAAGCGGAGCTTCAACGAGCCGCGCCCGTTCGATCACAGCCGCGATACTGACTGGCCGCTGGATGGTCCGCACCGCGAGGTCAACTGCCTGGCCTGTCACCAGGCGACGCAGAGCCGCCCGCCGAGTCGCGACTGCGGCGGCTGTCACCGCAGCCAGAGCCCCCACCGCGGTCGCTTCGTGCAGCTCGACAAGGCGGGCCGCCCGACGGGAAAGCCGATGCCCTGCGCCACCTGTCACGCGCTGCCTAGCTGGCAGACGGCAGGCTTTAACCACCGGGCCGAGACGCGCTTTGCGCTGCATCAGAGCCACCGCGTCGGCAGCCTGTACGACTGTCGCCAGTGTCATCGCGGCAGCGGTGGGGCGGACTTCCAAAACCTCAGCGCGCTTATGACTGGGCCGGCCACCGACAACAACCGCAACGTCAGCTGCGTTGGCTGTCACCGCCACCGCGACGCTGTCGACAGTCCGGCCCATCGCCGCTTTCCCCGCGACTGGTTTCGCGCCCAGGGCTGCGTCGACCGCTGTCACGAATCGGATGGCGATGCCAGCTTGAAGCGCTGTCGCTCGCCGCGCGGCGACGCCGACCCGGCCTGCTTGGGCAAGCTGACCAGCCTGGGGCATGGCGAGAGCAACCCGTTTAAGCTCACCGGCGCGCACGATCTGGCCCGCATCCGCGACAAGTGTCGCACCTGCCATATCGACAAACAGGCCCGCTTCACCGTTGCTGAGACCGAGCGAGCCCGCATTCGCAGTGACTGCCAGAGCTGTCACCAGAGCAAGAGCCCGCACGGCGAGTCGTTTGGCGAGAACGCCGGGCGCTGCGAGCGCTGCCACGATCCGGCGACCGGGACGTTCAAGAACGTGCGGCGCCTTGATCACGGACCGGGGTCGCGCTTCCCGCTGCTCGGGCGGCACCAGGCTGTGCCCTGCACCGGCCGCTGTCACCCGGCCAGCCTGGATCTAAGCCGACGCTTTCGTCCGCGCCCGCAGACCTGCGCCGATCCGGCCTGCCATGGCGAAAAAGACATCCACCGCGGGCGCAACGGCAAGGCCTGCGAGCGCTGCCACTCGCCGTCGCATCCCGACGGCTTTAAGCCACCGGTGGAGATTCGCACCATCGCGCCGTAATTCGGCATAGGGCGGCGTCAGGTCCAGCCAGATCGGACCGTAACAGGACGGGAGAGGGGGCTCGATTGCGGTCGCACACCAGCATCGTGCATTGGGGTTTGCGCCTTCTGTTTCTGCTGGGCTGTACAGGCACAGCGGCGGCGGATTCGGCGAGCAGCTTGGGCACGCCGAGCGCGCCACTGCATCGCGCACACGCCGAGCAGGCCTGTGAGCGCTGTCACAACGCGCAGGGCGAGGCACCGGATCAGAAGTGCCTGGCCTGTCACAAGACGATCAGCGAGCGGCAGCAGCAGCAGCGTGGCCTGCATGCCCAGCCCGAGGTGCGCAAGCGGACCTGCGCCCGCTGCCATCGCGAGCACCGCGGCCCGGACTCGGATCTGCGCGGCTTCCGTCAGCTGCAGTCGCGCGAGAGCGGTCGCTTCGATCACGCGATGACCGGCTTCGATCTGTCGCTGCAGCCGCAGCATGAATTCAATGACAAGGGCGCGCCGCGCGAGTGTACCGACTGCCATCGCGAGCGCACGGCGACGGGGCGGGTGGTCTACGCCGACAATGCGCGCGGCTGCAAGCCCTGCCATGCCGACTACCACGGCGGCAAGTCGTTGGGCGAGTGCGCAGCGTGCCATACCCAGCGTCGCTCACCCAGTCCAGCCGGCAGCGCTGCGAGCGCGCCGATCGGCGCTGTGCAGCCGCTGGTCGATCCGCGCTCGAAACAAGAGAAGTGGTGGCTGGCTAGCTTTGATCACGGGGCGCAGACGCGCTTTAAGCTCGACGGGCGGCATGCGCGCGGGGCCAAGCCGGGCCGCTGCGTCATCTGTCATCCGACGCCGCAGGCGCCCAAGGACTTTACGCAGGACACGGCCTGCGGATCGTCAGGCTGTCATCAAAAAGACGATCGCCACGACGGGCGCTGGCCGCTGTGCGAGCAGTGCCACCAGCCGACCCGCTTCTCTGATGTGGTCAGCGTCGGTCCGCGGCCCGAGCATCGGCAGTCCCCGGATCCGCTGTACGGCGCCCACGACCGCGTGTCCTGCCAGACCTGTCACAAGCGACCGCAGCAGCCGCTGCGCGGCATGAGCGGCCAGTGCATAAGCTGCCACCAGCGCGATGACATCCATCACAACGCGCTGGGCCCGCGCTGCGGCGACTGCCACACCCAGCAGAGCTTCGCCGGCAGTCGCTTCAACCACAGCACCGTCGGCTGCATGCTGCGCGGCATCCATCGCACGCTGCCCTGCGCCGATTGCCACAAGGGCGGCAACTACGCCGGGCTGTCGCCGATGTGCATCAGCTGTCACCGCGATGACGCGATGCGCGCCGCCGGGGCCAGCAATACCGCCGTGGCGCTGCACGCCGGCCAGACCGCCTGCACGCACTGCCACAACACGCTGAGTTTTCGCCAAGGGCTGAGCACGCGTCCGTCGCCGCCCGAGTCGGTGTGCCAATGAGCTCGCAGCGGCTATCTTTCATCGTCCCGGCCATTGCTCTGAGCCTGCTCTGCGGCTCACTGCATCCCCACACTGTGTCGGCCCGGCCGCAGGTGAGCGGTCGCCTATCGCTGACCGGATCGCTGTATGCCGAGCAGGAGCTGGGCACGGCTCTCCCCGAGCTGGCCTCGCCAGTCGTGCTGGCCTTCGGCGATCTGCGCGCCAGCCTCGATGTGCAAGGCGTCGGTCGCCGGCTCGATGCCCGCCTGGATCTGCGGCTGCGCCTGGCCCGCCAGTACGAGTACGAGTCGAAGTTTCAGATCGCGTACACGCCACCTCTGCCGCTCGCCTCACGCGGCTATCTGGGCGGAGCTGAGCTTGATCTGCGCGAGGCCTATCTGCGCCTTTCGACCAGCCGGAACACGGAGCTCAGCTTCGGTCGGCTGCTGGTGCCGGAGGCGGATCGGCTGCGTCTTGACGGAGCGCGCTTCCTGCTGCGTCTAGGCGAGCACTGGGAGCTCAGCGGGCTGGGCGGCGGCGCTGCCAATCCGTACTCTCGCTCGCTGTTGACCGACTATGCCCCGGCCTGCGGCAGCGGCGTGGCCAGCGGCAACCAGACCATCCCCGTCGAGGGGCTGAACGGTCAGCCGGGAGGCAGCGTCGCCGCCGCCATCCAGCCCTGCGAGAGCCTGGGACCGCAGCTGGCCCTGGCCTTCGGCGCCACCGCTCGCTACGTCTACCTGGGGGGCCGCGGCGGGCGCGCCCTGCACGGCAGCCTCGGGCTGATCGGCACCTTGCTCGGCGGGATCGGGGATGGCGGAGCGGTCGTGCGCGACCCGACGCAGGGAGCACTGCCCGGCAACCTGCTGCCCGCCAGCGACGGCACCGACACGCCGCGGGTCTACCTGAGCTGGATGCAGCAGGCCAGCCTCAGCCCCAGCCTCGATCTGTTCTCAGACCTCGTCGTCGATTTCAGCGGCTCGGCCGGGGCCCAGCTGACCCGCGGCAGCCTGGTCGCCAGCCTGCGCCTGCTGCCCGCTGACCGCCTGCAGCTACGCGGCAGCTACACCTATCTGTCGCCGCTGGCGATGAACATGTTCCTGTCGCAGTGGGTCTATAACCGCTCGCCCAATGGCACCACGCTGGGTGGGGCCGGCATCGTCGAAAACAACCTGACGATCCTGCGCACGACCCGGCACGAGGGGCGCCTCAATATCGACATAAATCTAGTCGGTAAGCTGCGCGCTTATGGCGAGGGGCGCCTGCGCTTCCGCGACCTGGCAAATGGCGATAGCAATCCTGAGGTCTATCAGTCGCCGCTCTATCGCGATCAGCAGCGCCCGCTGAGCTTGGATGGCACTTTGGGCCTGCGTGATCTGGGCAGCCTGCGTCCGCTGCGCGGCGGCGTGGCCTATAGCTTCCTCGCGGACTACCGGGCCCAGAATCACCTGCTGCGCCTGAGCCTGGGCCTAGACGCTCTGGAGCAGCGGCTGCAGCTGGATCTCGACTACACGGCGGTCTTTACCCGCGATGCTGGGGTGGACGAGACCGGCTGTGCCGCCAACCTGCAGGTCGGGCTGGGCTCGGCGCTGGCACAGCTCGATCCGCGGCAGAGCCTGTTCTTGCTCGATTGCTTTGGCCGTCGCAGCGGCAGCACGCATGAGGTCGGCCTGAGCCTGGCCTGGGCCGCGCTGGCCCGCGGCCGGCTGTTCCTGCTCGCCGACTATCACCTAATCACCATATTGACCGATAACGCGCCAACGATACTCGGTCACTCGGCCCTAAGCCGTATCGAGGTCCGCTTTTGAATCACCACATCAGGCCGTGCGCTGTTCGTATCCCGGAAAAATCGCACTGCCCATCGCTTATGAGGTATCCCATGCGGAGTCTAGTTTGGTTGGTTATATTGGCCTGTAGCGCGTGTAGCTCACAGCCGTTTCTGTACCTGACTCGGCCGGGCGGCGGCAGCACCGGCAGCGTCGAAGAGACGCAGGCCTACTATGCCGCGTTCACCGACCATCCCGCCGAGCCGACGCTGACTGACTGGCTGCGGCAGCGCTGCTTCTTCAGTCCGGGGACGACCAGCTACAACCCCGTCACGACCCGCTCGGCCTTTTATTATAATGGCAGCGATTTGGGGTTAGGGCGAGAGATGCGCTGTGCCGACTGTGGCCTACAGCCGGGAGCGCCGGATCCTAAGCTGGTATCCTGCGTGGTCAGCAATCACGGCGTGCCTCAGGGCTTGGACTTGGTGCAGTTTGGCCAAGATCAGCGCAGCTCGATCAGTACCGCACTGACCCAGCTAGAAGAGTTTTTGGCGGGGAAGCGGGCATTCCGGGGTGCTTCCGTCGCGATGGACTTTCAGCCCAATCGCATCGACAAAGTGCGGTTCTATATTTATGACGCCAGCGATCCGGGACTGTTTTCGCCCGGCAACACAACGCCCGAGGCGCTGATCCCGGGACTGCAGCTAGACGGCGAAGGTCTAGAGTTCAATAAGGGCGTAAAGTACATTCGCAACTGCCTCGCCTGTCACGGCGGGCGCTATGACGCTGAGCAGAACCGCATCCTGGGGTCGGTGTTCCTCGACTTTGATATCTCGCTGTTTACGTTTTCAGACGATCCAGCGTTCGGCTCAGCGCCGGGCACAGCCAAGCTAGCGACGAAGAGCGCCACCAACCTAGACAACCTGCGCGAGCTAAACGCCTGGGTGCGACGCATCGCGCAGCAGACCGGGCACAGCGAGATCGTCGCTCGCGTCGATGGCAGCTACACCGCACCTGGCGTCGAGGCGCGCAGCAGCCAGTACGTGGGTGGCTATATCCCGAGCGGCTGGCCGGATACGCAGGTAGTGCGCCGCTTCGAAGGGAAAGATATCAGCGCGAAGAGCTACTTTCAGAACGTAGTACACCGATATTGTTCTACCTGCCATTTCTCGCAGGCGGCGGGAAATAATGTCACGCAGATTGATGCAAACCGACCACTGACCTTTGCTACGTGGGAACAGTGGTTTAAGAATAACAACCTCAAAGATGGGCCGGTGAGCCTGGATGTGATTCGCCAGGATGTCTGCGGCGCGGCGGCTATGCCGCATGCACAGGTCACGCGGATGAACCTGCTGAAGGACTCTACGGCGCTGGCTTTGATTTGTAATTAAGCAATGGACGCGCCGCCATCGAGGGCGGTCGCGGGAGGAGTGGCGATGCGTGGACGAGTAGGCCTTGCGGTTCGGCGGGATGGGCGGGCGCTTCTGGCGCTGTGGCTGCTGGGGGTGAGCCCCTTTCTGGCAGGCTGCGAGCGACACGGCAAAGAAGGCGCTGAGCCTCGGCCGAAGTTTGCCTTGGGCGGGCCGGCGAGCGGAGCCACTGCGGCCGCGGGCACTGGCGCTGTCGAGCCAGCGATAGCTCCGGTGGCGGTGCCGCCCGCCGCTGGGCTGGCCGAGGCGCCGGCGCCCAGCGAGCCCCCGCCGGCCGATGATGGAGTGGGCCTGGCCGTGGTGCTGGCCTCGAAGCTAAACCTGCGCCGCGTGCCCGCCGCGCAGCCGCAGACCGTGCTGACCACGCTAAGCTGCGGCGATATCGTCGCCATCGAGGGGCGCGACGGCGACGAGCAGGCCTGGTACAAGGTGCGGGCTGATAAGCTCCAGGGCTATTCGCATAGCGCCTATCTCGCCAAGCTGGGGCCGGGGGCCAAGGCGCCGCTGTGCCAGTTCAGCTACCTCAAGGGCAAGCGCAAGTCGCGGCCGACCGAGGCCGATGCGCCGCTGCCGACGGCACCGCACGTAGACAAGGAAAAGGCGGCGGCGGTGGCGGCGGCACCAGCCGCGCCCGAGCCCGTCGTCAGTCCGAAGGTGATCGCGACGGCGGCGCCAGCGGCGGCCTCGGCGCAGGTCGGTGCTCCCCCGGCTGCCCCGACCAAGCCAGTCGAGGGGGACGCGGCCGGAAGTGCCGGCAGCCATACACTCAGCCCCGCGGCACCCAGCCCCGCGGCACCCAGCCCCGCCGCACCCAGCCCCGCCGCGGCTGCCTCGGTAAGTCCGGCCAGCCCCGCCGCCCCGGCCGAGCGAGCCCCGGCGGCCCGACGCGGGCCGGAGGTCATCGTGCTGGCCAAAGACTCTAGCCGGGCCCGTCCCGTCGAGTTTTCGCATAAGAGCCACCAGGCTCAGTTCGCCTGTTTCCGCTGCCACCACCCCGTCGACGAGAGCGAGGGAGCGCTGCGGCGAGCCGGCGGCATCGGCACCAACATGGAGAAGCGCTGTCGTAGCTGCCATACCGCGGCTGGCTCGGCGCGCGTCCGTCCGACCAACGAAGACGCCTTTCACACCGAGTGTCGCGACTGCCACCGCGCCGCCGGTGGCCACGCCCCCACCGGCTGCCGCGACTGCCACCGCTGAGCGCAAGTGCAGCTCGGCTTACGGGGCGGGAGGCTCGGGCTTCGCGCGCGGCGGCTTTTCGCGGGCTGGCTTGGCCGGGGCGGTCGCCGGGGGCGCCGGAGCGGCTAGCGGGGTCGCTGGGGCGGCTGGCGCAGGCGCCGGAGCGGCTGGGCTGTCACTGGCCTGGGGCGATGGCGTGCTGGCTGGCCCGTCGCCGACGCTAAGCTGCAGGGCCATGCCGGGGCCGGCCGCGCCGCCGCCCATGATCAGCACCTTGCTGTTGTTCGACTTGGCGAGATCGAGCGCCGCATCGATGCCGCGCCAGCGCAGCATGTCGGGCGAGACCTTGCCGGCGATCAGGTTGAAGTCGCGGATGCCGGCGGCCTCCGTGCGCTTGCGGTCTGCTTCCTTTTCCTCCCGCTCTAGCTTGTAGCGGTAGGCCAGCATCAGCTGCTCCTGGTGGTACTTTTCCACAATGGCGTCTTCGACGACCTTGGGCAGGGTGATGCTGGTTAGTTTAAGTTCCTGTACGTAAACATAGGGCTGACTGATTCCGCTGGCCGAGCTCTTGTCCACGCGACCGATCAGCGGGAACTGGCCGACTTCCTGAATGACATCACGCGAGCTGGCATAGACCTCGTGGGCTGGACGAGCGCCGAAGGTACGGCGGATATGCGACTCGATCTCGGGCCGGATCAGGCTGTCGAAGTACTCGGGGCCGACATCTTTCTGCAGATAGCCGAGCATTTCCTCGTTTGGGCGGTAGCGCACCACCACCTGCACCCCCAAGGCCAAGCCTTCGTCGCTGAGCACGCTGAAGTCGAGCGTCTTTTGCTGCAGGCGCAGGTTGTAGCTCTGCATGCGGTCCCAGGGCGGGATGACGTGCAGCCCTTCGGGCCAGGTGCGCCAGGTCACCGTGCCGCCGTAGACCGTGCGATACATCACGCCACGGTGGCCTGGCTCGATGACAATGAACATGCGCTTCCAGAGAAAGCCAATCGCCAGCAGCGCCAGCACCAGCACCGTGTACAGCACGAACTGGGCCTGGTTCAGCCAGTCGAGCAGGCGCTGCTTGGTCGTCGGCCGGTCTTCCGGCTCGGCGTCTTTTGGCTCAGCGTCTTCTAGCTCAGCGTCGCTGGCGGGAGCTGGATCGGCGGTCACGAGGCTTGCCCCGCGGTGCGGCGTGGCCGCCTAGGCTGCTTGGGACCGAGCGCCAAAGCCAGGATGAAGCCGCCAACCGGAGTCAGCACGATGGCGGCCAGCAGAGCCAGCCAGAAGCCCAGCCGCCGCGTCGAGCCGAGCAGCCCGACAGCGAGGATGGTGAGCACAGGCAGGATGTAGATGAAAAATGGAGCGAACTCCATTGCGGGCTCGCGGGTTACGCCGACTTCGCAGCGGGCTTGGCAGCGTCACTTTGCCGTAGCTGGGCGACGGTCTCTTTGGCCTTCTCGAACTCCTGCTTGAAGTAGCTGCGCATGGCGGCGGCGTCGAAGTTGAGCAGGGTTCCGCCGGCCTCAAAGTGAAGGATCAGCACCTGGCCGGTGGCATGCGTGAAGGCGCCGGTGAGGACGGGCACCGAGACCATACCGAGCGTCGTGCCGATGGCCGGGATGAGCTTGGCGAAGCTGGCGCCGAGCAGCGTGCCGACCCCCACCACGCCGACACTGCCGAGCAGGCTGTAGATGATCTTCTTGGCGATGTTCGAGGAAAATGGCAGGCCGTACACATCCGAGAGCTGCTTGATCTGCTTGAGCTGTACGCCGGTCACCGCCGCCACATCGAGGAGCGGCGTCGGCAGGACCCCCGCACCCAGGGCCCACAGCACGTTGCGTTGCACGATGGCCTGCGCGCTCGCTTGGCGCTCCTGGGGATCGACGGCTGACGGGGTTGGCGTCGCAGCGTCTGGTTTGGCGTCACTGGCAGCAGCGGTGGACTGGGTGGGGGTAGCCATGAATAGCTCCTGAATAAGGGCCAAAAGGGAGCAGAACAGAGTGCAGCCACCTATCGGTATCAAGCTCACCGGATCTTTTCAAGATGCAGCGCAGGGGCCGGGCTCCTGGCGGCTTGTAGGCGGCGGCTGAGGTTGGTCCGCACGTCGCTGGCCGACGCTTGACATTTCCGATTGGGAAGATATGGTCCGCACCGCTTGACGGGTCTTGATCCTTTTTTGCGGTGGTCTTGGCACCAGCGAACGACAGCGGCGGAGTGCCGCCCGGCTGGCCTTTGTCCGTCGCTGCATCGCTTGGCTGGAGGATGTCATGTCAAAGTCGTGCCGGGGCTGTGAGAGCCAGGCTCTTGCGCCCATCTTGGACTGCGGCGAGATGCCGCTGGCGGGTGGATTTCTCAGCGGTCCCGAGGCGATTGCCCGCGAGCAGCGCTATCCCCTGACCATCTATGCCTGCGGCGACTGTGGGCTGGTGCAGATCATCGACCCGGTCGATCCGGAGGTTCTGTTCCAGGACTACTCCTTCTCGTCGAGCACGATCCCGCAGCTAGTCGATCACTTCACGCAGTACGCGGGCTGGCTGGTCAACCGCTTTTCGCCGCGCACCGTCGTCGAGTTCGGGGCCAACGATGGCGTGCTGGTCGCTCCGCTGGGTCAGCTGGGGGTCAAGGCGGTCGGGGTGGATATCTCGGGCAACATCACCGCGATGGCGCGCGGCAAGGGGCTGGACATCGTCACCGGCTACTTCAATCCCGACACCGCCGCCAGCCTGCGCGAGCGCCTGGGACCGGTCGATATCGTGACCGGCAGCAACGCCTTCGCGCACAACGAAAAGCCCGGCCTGATCTTGGAAGGGGCGGACATCGTCCTCGGTGATCGCGGCATCCTGTGCCTGGAGTTCATGTACGCCGGCGACCTGTTGGAACAGCTGCAGTGGGACACGCTGTACCACGAGCACCTGACCTTCTACAGCCTGGGGACGGTGTCGCGGCTGCTGCGGCGCTATGGCTTTCACGTGTTTCATGCCGAGCGGCTGCCGATGCACGGCGGCTCGCTGCGGATTGCCGCGTCGCGCCAGGCCGACCGCGCGGCCACGCCTGAGCTTCTTTCGGTGCAGGCCTATGAAGAGCGGCTCAAGCTCAATGACTTTGCCACCTGGCAGTCCTTCGGATCGCAGATTCACCACAAGATCGAGATCGTCGGTGACACGCTGTCCCGCTTGGCCAAGAGCAGCCGCATCTGGGGCTATGGCGCGGCCGGCAAGGCGACGCTGTGGGTGAACGCAGCCAAGCTCGACTTCTTAGAAGCGGTGGTCGATGCCTCGCCGCTGCGGGCCGGCAAGCTGATGCCCGGGACGCACACGCCCATCGTCTTCCCCGACAAGCTGCGTGAGAACCCGCCCGACTACATCTTCGTGACGGCCTGGAACTACGCCGACGTCATCCGCAAGAAAGAGAGCTGGTTTCAAGGCATCTGGGTGACCCCGCTGCCAGACTGTCGCTTCTTCTAGCTCATGCCGGCGAAGGTGCTGCTGCTGGGGGCGTCGGGCTGCTTTGGCCATATGGCGGCGGCCGTGCTGGGGGCCACACACTCGCTTCTGGCGTGTGGCCGGCGGCCTGGTCTTTTGCCGTTTTCCGTCGAAGACAGCGATGACCGGCTGCGCGATCTGCTGCTGCAGGCCGGGCCCGGTGCGGTGGTCATCAATGCCATCGCGACGCTGGCTGCCGATATTCGCAGCGACGATCCAGCGGCGATGGAGCGCGCCATCGCCGTGAACGCCCTGTGGCCGCAGCGCCTCAGTCGGCTGGCGGCGGCCGAGGGGGCGCGGGTGCTGCACATCTCTACCGACGCGGTGTTCAGCGCCAATCGCGGCTGGGTCAGCGAGGACGATGCCGCCGATCCAGAAGACGCCTATGGCCGCAGCAAGCTCCTCGGCGAAGCCACCGGGGCGCACGTCCTCAACCTGCGCTGCTCGATCGTGGGCCCCGACCCGACGCGACGCCGTGGGCTGTGGGAGTGGCTGCTCAGCCAGGCAGCGGGCTCGCGCGTCCGTGGCTTCACCGACCAGCTGTGGTCGGGGCTGACGACCCGCCAGCTAGCGTTGGCTTGCGCCGAGCTTGTATCGCCGGACCGCTTTGCTCGGGCCCGCGCGGCGGGTCCGGTCTTGCACCTGTGCCCCAACCCGGTGCTGTCGAAGTACCAGCTCTTGCTGGCCCTGCAGGCGACGCTGCGCCCCGATCTGATCGTCGAGCCGGCCCAGGCGGGAAAGCCGGCCTGTCGCCTGCTGCGGAGCCGGACGCCCGGCCTGCTGGCCATCCCGGCCGACGGCTGGTCGGCGGAGCTAGCCGCCATGCTGGGTCAGCTACCCACCCCCCCAACCCTACATTAACGAGGTGACTAGTGGCCAAAAAGAAACTCGCAATTATCCTTGGTATTCGCCCAGACGTGATCCGGGCTAGCCTGGTCCTTAACCGCATTCGCAAGAACTCCGAATTTGAAATTAACTTCATCTGGTCGGGGCAGCACTATTCCGATAACCTAAAAGACATCTTCTTCCGCGAGCTAGAGGTCGCGCCGCCTGAGATCGAGCTCAATGCTGGCGGTGACACCGACGCGGAAGTCGTGGCCTCGGTGGTGTCGCGGCTGTATCCGGTGCTGCGCGATATGCAGCCGGAAGCGGCGGTCTTCCTGGGCGATACCAATACCGTCATGGGCTGTCTGGCGGCGGCACAGAACAATATCCCGGTCGTGCATATCGAAGGCTGTATGCGTGCCTATGACTGGCGCATGCCGGAAGAGAAGTACCGCACCACCATCGATCACCTGTCCGACGTTATCTATACCTATTTCCCGGAATACAAGCAGCAGGCGGTGACGGAAGGGCTAAACCCCAAGAATATCGTCCTGGTGCAGAACCTGATTGTCGATGTGCTGGAACATTATTATTTCCAGCGCAAGCGCCGCTATGACGAAATGGCCAGCGACAGCTTCTTCCGCCAGCGCGGCCTGGAGCGTGGCCAGTACTACCTAATGACCTGTCACCGGCGGGAAAACGTCCACGACCGGCTGAACATGACCAACATCGTGAAGCTGCTGGCGGCCACCGACCGCAAGGTCTTCTTTACTGCCAGCTATCGCACGCAGAAGGTGCTGAAGGAATATGGGCTAACGCTATCGCCTAACGTCATCATGGTTGATCCGATTGGCTATGATGAAATGTTGGCGCTCTTGGTGAATTCGCGCGGCGCGATTACTGACTCGGGCACGGTGGTCGAAGAGACGGCTGTGCTGCAGGTCCCGTCGCTGCAGATGCGGCGCGCGACCGAGCGGCCGCAGGTCTATGACTGCGGCTCTAGCGTCAAGTTCGATCCCAGCGACGCCGTCAAGTACCCGGCGGAGGTGCTGCTGGCCAAGCTGGAAGCGCTGTACGGCAAGACCTGGGAGCACGGGCTCGGCGACGGCAAGGCCTCGGACCGCATCGTCGCCGATCTGCTTGATCGGCTGCGCAACGGCACCTTCCGCGGTCACCTGCCCGAGAACTACCACCTCGACATCCGGCGCTCGTACCGCGAAGACGGGCTGCCCGAGCCGCCCTTGGCGCGTCCGGCCTCGGCGACGACGCGCCAGAGCAAGAGCGCCTAGCGGCAGCCGGCACCGGTGCCGCTTGGGACGCGGCGGCTGATGGTAAAGCCGCTGGTATCGAGGTGGCAGCTGATGCAGGTGTAGGGGGTGGCGAGCGTGCTGGAGCCACCACCGCTGGCGAACTCGCTGCGGTCGCTTAGCTCGCCGCCTGCGGTATAGGCAGCAAAGTCGAGCTGGCCGTCGCGGCGGAGCCGGGTGAACAGCACCTCAGTCTCGCGCACCCGGCCGGCGACCAGGGTCTCGGCGACGTAGACGCCAAGCTCGGGGGCCTCGTAGAGGCGGCGCGGGCCATCCTTGGCGCGGGAGCAGGGGATGTCTTGGCTGGGCCAGCTTCGGTAGTCGCCATAGCGACGGCGCAGCCCAGCCAGATCGGCGGGCAGCGGGCGAGCGCAGGGATAGAAGTGGTGCAGTCCGCGGCGCAGGAAGGCGAAGTCGAGCCGGCCGGCGCTGCCCTTGGCGAACGCCCCGAGCACGGCCTGGCCGAGCCCGCCCTGGGCCCGCGCTTCGGCGAGCGACACTCGCGTTCCGGCGCTGCGGCCGAGCATGTAGTTGACGACGGCAATGGCCAGCTTGCTCTCGCCGGCGTAGTCGATGGGATCGGGCAGGCGGGCCAGATCCAGGGCCAAAAGCTCCGCCGCATAGCCAGGCTGAGCCTCGGCGACATCGGGCTTCAGCGGTGGCCCCGGCAGGGCGCTGCCGCAGGCGACAGGGGGCACAAGCTCGTCGCTGACACCCTGGTCTTGGCCGCCGTCGACGAGCTGCGGTGGAGCAGGGTCTAGCGCCGCGGATCCATCACAGGGCGGAGGACTGTGACAGGCCGGCAGGACAGGCAGAAGACACACGAGGAAGCGGGGTAGGCGGAGGTACATGGGGCAGGACGAGCACCGTAGGCGAGGCCGTGCCGAGCATCAACCCCGACCGTGCGTACGGGCTGCTGTCGCCGCCCAAGCCCGGACAGAGGTGATACGCTTTGGCCGATGCGTTGGCTGGCCATGGCTCTGTGTGGGCTTGCGATCACGTCGGTGGCTGAGGCACAGCTGCAGAAGGCCTTGTCGCCCAGCCAGGCGACGGCGCTGCGGCCCGGCGAGCTGATTCGCTACTTCAAGGTCAGACCCGGCGACCTGCGCGCAGGGCTGCCCTATCAGGTGCTGGTAGTGGTGACCAGCGACACTTGCACCGTCAGCACCAACCTCTGGCAAGACGTGCAGAAGCTCAACGAAGCGCAGCGCAGCGATGTGCGCGAGACCCTGCAGTATCAGGACGCGAAGGACTTCCGCCGGCCCTATGTCCCGCCCGAAGAGCCGCCCAGCGAGGCGACGGGGCCAAACTCCCGGCTAGATTCCTATTTGTCGTTCCGGCGCGGCGGCAAGATCATTACGTGGAACAGCCGGAAGTACGGAAGCCCGCGATTGCCGTCGCTGTTCGATTTTCTTGAGGTCTGTCACTACTTGGCGCGCAAAGAGAAAGAAAAGGCGGACTAGTCTTGTGTAGGCCGAAAGCGGGGTCAGGCGGTAGAAAAAGGAATCCGTCCGGCTGCCCGAGCAAACCAGCCACCGGAAGCGACAAAAAGGAATCGCCATGAGAGCTATGCGGATTGCTGTCCTGGGAGTGGTCTTCGCGGGAGTCCTCGCCAGGCAGCCTGCCGCGGCGCAGGGGGCGAGCCTGGAGGTGCGGCCGGCCGAGGTGACGCTGCATGTGCAGAGCGGTGGCGAGATCCAGCGCAGCCTGCTGGTGCGGGCGAGCAG
>CAZVMD010000022.1:35131-42864 GCA_964628555.1 uncultured Myxococcales bacterium
GCGGCCGAGGTGCTGCGGACCTGGAGTCAGAGCCGTCTGGAGTGGGCCAAGCAGCTTTCGTATCTGGCTCGTCTGCACAACAAGCTCAGCCGGGAAGGCGGGGACGAGGGCAGCTTCCGGCAGGTGCTGCGCCGGCGCCTAGCTGATCTGATCGACGGAGCGCCGCTGCAGAAGTCGCCGCAGGCCCTGCGCGACGCGGCGCTGCCGCTGGTCGAGCGGCTGAGCGTGCAGCAGCAGCTCGTGGCGCGGATCAGCGAAATCGAGGCGCAGGCGAGAGAGCAAGGCGGGGCCGCCTGGCGTACCTGGCAGGTGCGCTGTACCGCGCTGCGGCGACGCGCCGATACCCTGGCCGAGGGGCAGGGGGCGGTGGATGGCCTACAGGCCGAGCTGGATCGCGCGCAGGCCGATCTCGAGCGCGAGCTGCAGGCGAATGCGGGCGATACGCCGGACTCGAGCGATGATGCGCCGATGACCACGCTGCACCGGGCGGCTCTGTCGGGGGCGGCGCCGGCCGGTGGGATCGAGCCGGTGCCGGCAACGCAGCTGAGCCGGCTGGACACCCCGGGGCGGGCCGCGTGGCGGCTGCAAGTCTTCTTGCTCGGGACCTATGGTGTGATGTTGGTGCTGCTGGCCGGGGCAGGGCTCAACGAGGTCTACGGCAAGCGACCGACCTTTGGCGCCGATCTGTTGGGCGACTATCTGACGCTGCTGCTGTGGGGCTTTGGGGCGGAAGCGACCCGGGACTCGATCGCGACGGCGCTGCGCGGCGGTGCACCATCGCCCGAGAAGGCAGCTGCGGAGCACAACGAGGCGGCCGCAACCAGCTAGGCGCCGGCGCCTGCTGCGCCGATCGAATCGACGGGCTCGCGGCCTGATGCCGGGATGCTAGTGCTACTGCAGTCGGCTAGGGCAGTCGACCGAGGGCGTCGCGCGCAGCGTCGGAGAAGCGGCCGGCCGGATAGCGTTCGAGGTAGCGCCGCAGAGCATCCCGAGCCAGGCCGCGCTCGCCGAGGGAGAGATGGCAGGTGGCCAGTCCATACAGGGCTCGCTGACCGCTGTCGCCCTCGCGGCTGCCCTCGATCTGCCAGGTGGCCGAGAAGTCGCTCAGCGCCTCGCGACAGCGCCCGGCGTGGGCCCGCAGCTCGCCGCGCAGCAGCCGTAGCTCGCTGCCGCGCGCCAGGCGAGCCAGCGTCGCGCTATCGAGGACCTGTAGAGCATCGCTGCGGCGATCGAGCTGCATCAGCGCATCGACACGGGCTGCCTGTGCTTCGTCGCGCAGCCGCCCGGCGGCGAACTGGCTGGCGTAGCTATCGAGGACCGACAGCGCACCGCGAGGATCGTGCTCGCGATGCAGGCGCTGCAGGGCCTGGCCTAGAAGCTGTGACTCAGCGAGCAGGCTGGCATCGCCGCTGACCGGGGGCGGCGGTGCCAGGGGCGGTGGCGCCATCGTCGGTGGGCGTACCGCTACGGCGCGAGCGGGGCGCGGCTGGCTACGACCCCCTGAGCTGGCGGCGGAGCCTGGGGCTGCTTTGGGTCCTGCCTCCGGCTGCAGCGCACTCGTCGCGCCAGGGCCGGGGGCTGGCCAGGTCGCTCCGGCCGGGATGGCAAAGCTCTGGAATGCGTCATCGCCGGTCTGACCCTCGACGCTGACTGAGCCGCGATAGGCTGCGACGTAAACTAGCTCACCGAGCTGGGCCTGCAGCTGCGCACTGCCGCCGGCCGAGATGCGGATGCGGCGGGCGCCGACGCGCAGCTGGATCGGCTGGGCGCTGCTCTCGACGCGCAAGCGGCCATCAGTGAGCTCAAGCTCGGCGCTGCCCAGCGACAGCAGGCCGGGCCCGCTGAAGTCGAAGACGTCGCCGTGTGGCCCCAGCAAGCGAGCCTGACTGTCCGCCGGCAAGCGCAGCTTCTGGACATCAGCGGAGCGGGCGGCAAGCGCGGGTAGCGGGCTGCGGGCCGGAAGCGTGCGCTGGTGGAGGCCCCAGCCGAAGAAAAAGCTGGCCGTGACCGTGGCCAGGGCCCCGCTGCCCCACAGCAGGCGGCGCAGCCAGGGCAGTCCTGCCGTCGCTTTAGGCGTCGTCCGCTGCAGCAGTGCGTCTTCGATTCTCAAAAGCGCACTGGCCGGAAGGGGCGGCGGCTTGGGCAGCTGACGAAGCAAGGCAGCTGCGCGCTGCGATTCGATCGGTGCCTGGGCATCATCGACGGGCAGATCGCTCAAGCGCACAAGCGGCGCGGCAGCGGGCGAGGGGCGCAGCGGAGTTTGGGTAGGTGATGTCATGGTTAGGCGCTCGCTGGCGGTAACTTTTTGCTGGGACCCGTCGTCGCGCCGCCTTGACCACCCCCGGCCAAGGCCTCGGCGCGCTCAAGCTTGGCCAGTCCGGCCGTAAACTGGGCGCGGGCTCGGTGCAGCCAGACCCAGATCGTGGCGACCTTCTGACCCAACAGCGCCGCGATCTCTTCGCCCGAGACATGTTCGATCTCGAAGAGGATGAAGGCGGTGCGGTACTTGTCGCTCATGCCGTCGAGGACACGATAGACGGTGGCGCTGGCCTGGCGCTGTTCCAGCACCTCGACGGGGGTAGGGCGGTTCGACGGGGCTTGACCGATTACGTCACTGGCGTTGCCGGTCAGGAACTGGCGGAAGCGTAGCTTGCGTCGCTGATGGCGGACCTGGTTCTGCGTGATGCGGAACAGCCAGGTGGTGATCTTGGCCTCGCCGCGGAACTCCGGCAGTAGCCGATGCGCGGTCAGAAAGACCTCCTGCACGACGTCTTCAACGTCGACGGCCGGTCCGCCCAGGCGAGCAGCCCAGCGGGCCACGCTCTGAGCGTGCGCACGGTAGACTTCCCCGATCTCGTACTGCGGACCAGGGCTCTCGCGCTCGGGGTTGGCTTTCGCTTCTGCCACGTACACAACACCTACTGGGGATGCCGACCCGCCCCGACCTTACAAGCGGCAGGGCTAAGGCAGCTGCCGTTGCCACCCCAGACCCAACGACAGCAGGATATCCCAGCCGGGCAGGGACTTTACAGGCTGGGCTTCGCCGAGCAGGCGCAGATCTTGCCGGCGCAGCCAGCCGACGGCCAGGATCTCAAGCGAGGCCAGCAGCTGCCCCGACGGCAGATCGATCACCCGACCGACTCGCAAGCCTGCCCCGGGGCCGAGGTCGAAGTCCAGGCTGCCATAGTCCTCGGCCAGCCCGGCACCGCGCACCAGCACCGCGGCGCCAAAGAGGCCCGCCGCGCCATCGAGGACCAGGTGGTACGGCCGGACATGGCTGCGTCGCCGCGCCAGCAGGGCCAGCGGCAGCCTGGTCCACTCGGCGGCACCGCTGGCAAGCGGCAGGGTGCGCGTCCCATGACCGCCAACCAGCAGCCGGCCACCCCAGCTGTCTTGCGGCGTTGCCAGCTGCACATCGAGCCAGCCACCGACGGCCGCGCTGGCCGCTGTCAGGGCTACCTGGCCGGCCAGCCCGATACCCAGTGTTACCCGGGGACGGGGCGGGGGAGGGGCCGTGGCGACGGGCGGAGGCGGGATCGACAGCGCGGGGGGACTGACCCTGGGCTGGGCCGTGACCGCCGTGAAAATCACAATGGCTGCCGCTGCGGCCAGGCCGTCGCAGGTGGCCGAGCGGGGCAGATCATTGTGTGAGAGCAGCCGCCCGCTGCCGTCGCGCACCTGGACCCGCAGGAGCTCGTCGAGGGGCTCGACGCTGGCGCGGAAGTCGGGCTCGCGAGCTGGATCGCCGGTGCGGCTAGGCTGGCTGCTGATGGTCAGGTCCGACGGCAGCAGCGGTGCCAGGCAGGCGGTGACCGCAGCTGTGCTAGGGCAGCTGCCCTCGACGATCAGCCGCAGCGCTAGAGCCACTGCCGGTGCCGCGCCAAACATCCCGGCATCGTTTCAAACCCACCGCCGAGTGTCAAAAGGTCCGCTGTTTCGCCCGGCTGGCGGCGCGCGGCGCGGCTTGGGCGGGGGCGATGCAGCTCGGCGGGCTGCTGGTGCGGCGATATTTTCCGGACCCAAAGACAAGTCTTGCCAGGACGCAGGCGCATGGTTAGGGATGGCTGCATGACTTCCGCCAACCCGACCTCTCAGACCCCCCCGGCTGCTGGTGAGCAGCTCTCATTTTCTACCGAGGTGCAGCAGCTTCTGCACCTGATGGTGCACTCGCTGTACAGCAAGAAGGAGATCTTCCTGCGCGAGCTGATCTCCAACTCGTCGGATGCCATCGACACCCTGCGCTTCCTGGCGCTGACCCGCCCCGAGCTCAAAGGCGCCGTCGAAGGTGAGGCAGCTGAGGCACCGGGCATCGAGATCGTGCTCGACAAAGAGCAGCAGATCCTGCGCATCACCGACACCGGCATTGGCATGACGCGGCAGCAGGTGATCGACAACATCGGCACTATCGCTCGCTCGGGCACGGCTACCTTGGTCAAGCAGCTAGCGCAGCAGAAAGAGAAAGCCGCTGCCGGTCAGGCGCTCGACGTCATTGGCCAGTTTGGCGTCGGCTTTTACTCAGCGTTCATGGTGGCCGACAAGGTCGAGCTAGAGACGCTGTCCGCCGAGCCAGGAGCCGAGGCCGTACTGTGGACCTGCGAGGGCGGTGGCACCTATACGCTGTCCGCCGCCTCGCGCCGTCGCGTCGGTACGACCGTGACGCTGCACATGAACAAGGAGGCCAGTGAGTTCCTAGAGGACTGGCGCCTAGAGAGCATCGTCAAGCAGTACTCGAACTACGTGAAGTGGCCGATCAAGATCGGCGAGCGACAGCTCAATCGGGCGACCGCGCTGTGGGCCAAGCGACCGTCGGAAGTGAGCGAGGACGAGTACAAGGACTTCTATAAAGAGCTGATGGGCGGCTTTGTCGACAGTGAGCCGCTGGCGCGACTGCATATTCACCTCGATGCGCCGTATCAGTTCCAGGCCATCGTCTACATCCCGCAGAAGCCAGGCTTTGACTTCATGCTCGACCGCGACGACAAGCGGCGCGGCATGCAGCTATACGTGCGTCGGGTCTTCATCCTCGACCACGCTGACGAGCTCCTGCCGCCCTGGCTGCGCTTCGTCCGCGGCGTCGTCGATTCCGATGATCTGCCGCTTAACGTATCGCGCGAGATCCTGCAGAAGAACCAGGTCATCAGCACCATCCAGAAACAGCTGGTGAAGAAGATCCTCGACGAGCTGAAGCGCGCCAAGAGCGAGAAGCCGGAGCTTTATCGCGCCTTTTACGATGAGTTCGGCGTCATCCTCAAAGAAGGCATGTTCCTCGACGCGGGTAACCGCGAAAAAATCGCTGAGGTCTGCCTGTGGCAGAGCCTGAACACCGCGGCCGATAAGCGCCTGAGCCTGCCCGAGTACGTGGCGGCGATGCCTGAGGGCCAGGAGGAGATCTACTACATCACCGGCTCGTCGCGCGCTGTGCTCGAAGTCAGCCCACACGTCGAGTCGCTGCGCCGCCTGGGCGTCGACGTCCTGCTTTTGACCGATGCCGTCGATGAGTGGGTGGTGCAGGGGCTGACTGAGTTCGACAAGAAGAAGCTCAAGCCGGTGCACAAGGGCGACTTCGCGCCGCCCAAGATCAAGGGCAAGGAGTCTGCCGAGGAGGCTGACCAGCAAAAGAGCGAGGGTGAAGCTGCCGACAAGGCCAGCGAGCAGGCCGAGCTAGGCAGCTTGGTCGCTCACCTGCGCACGCGCTTCCAAGAGCAGCTCAAGGAAGTGCGGCTGTCGAATCGCCTCGAAGGCAGCCCCTGCGTCCTGGTCAGCGACGAAGGAGACATGGGACCGCACATGGAGCAGATCCTGCTGCGGGCCGGCCGCAAGGTGCAGGTGCAGAAGCCGATCTTGGAGATCAATCCCAAGAACTCGCTGGTCAAGGCGCTGGCTCACCTGCTAGCCGCGCGCCCCGGCAGCGACGATGTCGCCACCTACAGCGACCTCATCCTGGATCTGGCCTACCTGGCGCAAGGGGCAGTGCCGCGGCCCGGATCGACGCTGTCGGCTCTCGGTCGGGTGCTAGAGCGCGATCTGCGTAGCGTAGCCAGCGGCGCGCCCAGCCCCAGCACCTAGCCCAAGCGGTGCTTCTTGATGTAGTCGAGGACGTCGTTGTACTGCCCCGACTCGTTGGCGTAGGTGGCGAAGTTACGCGCCGTCGAGAACCACTCCAGCGTCGACGGCCGCACGCGCTTGATGGCGGCCAGGAGGTCGCCCATGACCAGCGGTCGCACGCTGCCGGACTTCATCGACTGTTCCAGCGCCACCTCGGTCGCGGCTTCGACGACATGCTCGACGTCGGCCCCCGAGTAAAGCTCGGTCTGCCGCGCTAGCTCGATCACATCGATCTCGCGCGCTGGCTTGTTCTTCAGCTTGAGCTTAAAGATCTCGACCCGCGCCTTGAGGTCCGGTGGCGGCACGAACAGCACATCGGCAAAACGCCCCGGGCGACGAAATGCCGGGTCGACATCCCAGGGCGCATTGGTCGCTCCCATGACCAGCACCGCGTCTTTTTCCGTCGCACCGACCCCATCCATATCGGCCAGGAACTGCGCGACCAGCATGCGGTAGTGATCGTGCCGGCTGGCCGAGCGGCGCCCGCCAAGCGCGTCGACCTCGTCGAAAAACAGGATCGAAGGGGCTTGCTGCCGAGCGGTCACGAAGAGGCCGTGCAGCTTCTTTTCCGACTGGCCGAAATACATATCCAGCACATCTTCGATGCCCACCGCCAGGAAGCGAACGCCGGCCTCACCGGCGGTGGCACGGGCCAGAAAAGTCTTGCCACAGCCGGGCGGACCGTACATCAGGATGCCGCCGCCGACCTTCTTGCCGAACGCCTTGTACAGGTCTGGTCGCTTGAGAGGATGCAGCACGCGCAGGCGGACTTTTTCCTTCAGGTCGTCGAGGCCGCCAACGTCGGCAAAGGTGATCTTTGGCTGCTCGACCTCGACGGAATCGACGGTGGCTCTGGTCTCGCCGGGATCTTCGACTAGGCGGAGGCGTGAGCGTGGATCGGCGACGGCGCGGGCGATCTGGTCGCGCAGCGTGGCATCGGCGACGGCGATGTCGAGGGCCACGGCCTTGTCGTACTGTTCCAGACCCTCCTTGTAGCGACCCAGCTCGTACAGACAGCGAGCCGCAATCAACAGCAGCTTGGGGTCGGGGCTGGGCGCTGCCTGCACGGTCTTTAGAGCGGCTTCGACCTCGCCGGCTCGCTCTTCGGCCTCAGCCAGCTGACGACGCAGCGGCAGGTTGCCGGGGAGCGCCTGCACCGCATCACGCAGGGCCTTGAGTTCGTCGCTGTCCATACCAGAGGTCCCGTGCTTCGACATGGCGAGAGTATATCAGCCTCGTGCCGCCGATTTTCGGGGCCAGCCGCTCGGGCAAGCAGGCAGGAGGCCGTGGGTGTAGGCGGTTTTTTTCCTTGCCAAGTCCGCGCAGCCCGCGGTAAGAGGTCATTCCCTTGCGCGTCTGTAGCTCAGCTGGATAGAGCAACGGGCTTCGAACCCGTGGGTCGGGCGTTCGAATCGCTCCAGACGCACTGCGCTGCTTGTTCTTATACGTCCCGCGGTGAAGGCAGCGAATCAACACCGCCGACACAGACCCGGTTGTAGCGAAATCGGACGATTTTTGAAAATTCCTGATTGACAAGTGGCGCAGGTCTTGGCTGAATAGGCGCCGCTTTCAGTTCACAGACGGGCCCATAGCTCAACTGGCAGAGCAGCGGACTCTTAATCCGTTTG
>CAZVMD010000023.1:0-30364 GCA_964628555.1 uncultured Myxococcales bacterium
GGCTTGGCGCCGCTCATCGGCACCATCGACATCGACTCCAGACCGCCGGCCAGGCCGACATCGATCTGCCCGACGGCGATGCGGTCGGCGACAATCGCAATCGCCTGCACGCCCGACGAGCAGAAGCGGTTGATGGTCATCGCTGGCACCTCGGCCGGCAGGCCGGCTCCCATGGCGATGACGCGGGCCACGTTCATCCCCTGCTCGCCCTCGGGGAAGGCGCAGCCGAGGACCACGTCCTCCACCGCCGCAGCCGCGATCTGCGAGCGGCGCAGCGACTCCTGCACCACGGCGATGGCCAGGTCATCAGGTCGGGTGTCCTTGAGTGTGCCCTTGACCCCGCGACCAAATGGAGTCCGCACGCCTGAGAGAATGACGACGTCACGCATGGCGCAAAGTGTCGAGCATTCGGCCGGCCAATTCAAGACAGGAGTTTGCCGCCCGCACCCCGCCCCCGCCGAGCGCCGAACCGAGGACAAAGGCGGCAACAACCGGCCCCTGCGCGGTGCTGCTAGTCGGCGAAAACGCGGCGACACGGCACTGGCCGAAACGAGACCGCGCAGTGCTATGGTGCCGCCATGCTCGTCGCTCACATTCGTACAAGCTGTGCTTCTGGTCGCTGGCTGAGGCTGCTCTGGTCCGGGCTCTTGGCGGTCGCTTCTAGCTGCGGCTCCGTCGCAACGGAAGGGACTGCAGACCCGTCCTTAAGCGAGCCCAGCGACACGGCACCGACAGCCGCTTTGGACCTGCCAGCTGCGCCGCCTGTGACCTTGACCGGCCTGGCCTGCCCACCGCAGATGGCGCTCGTCGCGGTGCCAGCCACCTCGCGCAGCGTGTGTATCGATCGCTACGAAGCCGGCGTCGAGCGCAAGCGACCCGATGGCAGCTATGAGCCCTGGCCCTTCGATCGCGTGGTCGATGGACTGGTGGTGCGCGCCGTGGTGGCGGCGGGACGCAAGCCGCAGGCCTATATCAGCGGGACGCAGGCCCTGGCCGCCTGCAAGCTGGCCGGCAAGCGGCTCTGCACGCAGGACGAGTGGCTGGCCGCCTGCCAGGGGCCGAGCCGCTTCACCTATCCCTACGGCAACACCTATCAGAAGGGCGCCTGCAACGAAGGCCGCGCGACCAACCCGGTCAACGACTGCTTTGGTCCGGGGGGCAGCGTCTTTACCAGCAAGAACATGAACGACCCCTGCTGCGTCAACAAGCCCAATACCGTCGCGCCCGGGGGATCGTTCAGCAAGTGCGTCAGCACCGCCGGCGTCTATGACCTGCACGGCAACCTGCACGAGTGGATCGACGCCACGACCAGCAGCGGCAACGGCGTCTTTCGCGGCGGCTTCTTCGTCGATGCCAAGATCAACGGCGCCGGCTGCCTGTACCGCACGGTGGCGCACGCCAAGAGCTATCACGACTACTCGACTGGCTTCCGCTGCTGCGCCGAGCCCAGCGTCGCGCCGTAGTGGGCGGCCCCCGCGCTGCGCTACTGGCCGTCGAATACGGCGAGGTTGACGCGCTCGCCAACCAGATCGAGTCCGAGGCTGCGCAGGACATCGGCGCGGGCCCGCGCCAAGCCCTCCTGGTCGTGGATCTGCGCCGCCGCGTGATGGGCCAGCACCTCGGCGTTGAGCCGCGCATCGCCAGATGTGGAGGCCGCCGCGCGCAAGAAGCGAGCGCCATGCCCGGTCAGCGGCTGACGCAGCTGCTGGATGGTCTCTTTCGACAGCGCCGACAGCGCGCGCTCGATCAGCTCTTCATCGACGGGAAAGCGCAGCGGATGGGGCGCGATGTACAGGTCCGGGGCCCCCGGCACGCGGTGCTCTTCGCGGCGGAAGTCCTCGACGCGAAAGTCGGCCCAGATCGGCAGCTCGACCAGCGCCGCGGGCAGGCCAGTCTCGGCCATCCGCAGCCCAGCATCGACGCGCGCGATGCGCAGAAAGTACTTCTCGGAGTACTGGTAGTCGGCCTCGATCGGCACTTCGACAAGCTCGGGGGTGCTGGCCAGTGCACTGCGCACCTGGGCCAGCTCTGAGGCCACCCGATCGCGATCGTACGAGACGCTGTCGAGGTCGGAGCGGGCGCGACGGGCGGCCCGCTCGGCATCGCTGTGCTCGCTGTCGAGCTCCCGCACCTCAGAGCCGCTGGTGCGCTGCAGCCGCAGCTGCTCGGCCACCGCCACCGCCCGCGAGCGCTCGCCGCGCGCCTCGTGCAGATCGCGGCGCAGGCTGCCGATCTGGCTGCGCAGGCGACCTCGCTCCCCCTCCAGCGACTGCCGCTGATGCGGATCTTTGGTGGTGGCCAGGCGGCTCTCGACCTGGCTAAGCTCGCTCTCGCTCTGCGCCAGCTGGCGCTCCAGGCGGGCGACGCGATGGCCCAGCTCTTCGGCTCGCGACTCGGCCTCGCGGTAGCGGCGGTCGGTCTCCTGATGCGCGGTACGGGCCCGCTGCTCAGCATGCTCCAAGCGGCGCTCGCGCCGCGCTGCCTGCGCCGCGTTCTGGCCAGCCACAGCGACGGCGCCCTCAAGCTGCTGCAGCTGCACGCTCAGCTCTTCGCCGCGCAGGATCAGCTGGCGATAGCGCGGGTTCGGCTGCATATCGATGCGCGCCACATAGCGCTGGCTGCGCACCTCGACCCGACCCGGCTGCGTCGTCAGGCTGGGATGCCCCAGCCGCAGCGAAATCAGCGACAGCGGCGGCGGATCTTCGCGATCGCCGGTAACCAGCTGCACCCGGCTGTCCTTGGCAAAAGGCACAAGGCCGCTGAAAAGAAGCGGGCGCAGACGCTCAGCCAGCGGCGGCTCGCCATCGACGCGCAGCGCGACCGGATAGACGAGCTCCGGCTCCAAGATCGGCAGCGCATCGGGTGGCAGCTCGGCGGTCCCAGCAGCCGTCAGTGCCGCCACATCGCCGCGTCCGCCACGCAGCGCAGTGGCCTGCGCCTGCAGCAGCAGCGCCAGCTTGGCGTGCGCCCATGACAGACCCAGCAGACGAGGCTTGGTGGCCCGCTCGGCGGCCAAGCGCTCGCGCTTGACCAGCATGGCCAGCACGTCGCTGCCGCGCTGACGGAAGGGATCGCCGCGCACCGCGTCAGCCGGGTTGCCCGTCGTCGCCCACAGCTCGGCTGCCCGGCTGAAGGCGGGCATCGCCACACTGTAGCGTCGGGCGGCCAGCGCCTCTTTCGCCGTCTTGTCCAGCACACCCGAGTAGCTGTCGCGCGCCCCGCGCAGGTGGGTCTGGGCGGCAGCGTTCCCGCTGTCGAGCCGCACCGCCTCGGTCAGGGCGGCCAGCGCCGGCTCGTACTGCTGGCCGCGCAGCTGTGCCTCGCCCTGCTCATCCAGCTGCTGGCTGCGCAGCATGTTTTCGGCCTGCTGCGCGAACACCGGCACCTCGGGAAACGTCGGCGCCAGCGGCAACAGGCCACGCAGACTAGTCGCCGCCGCCGCCAGGTCGCGCCGCGCCAAGAGCGCCGCCTTGGCCGCTTCGAGCTGCTGGAAGGCCGCTTGCCGATGCGCCGTCAGCTTGCCGTGCAAGGTCCGCGCTTCGACGTGCTCGGGCAGATCGGTCAGCGCCTGCTCACAGCGCGCGATGGCGCGGTTCAGATCGCCGCTGTTGCCCAGCTGAGCCGCCTCGCCCAGCCAGCCCAGCACCCGGGCCTCACGCGCTGCCCGCAGCTTCTGCTGATAGTCGGCACTGCCCGGCTTGCGCGTCACCGCCTCGCGATACTCGTTGACCGCCGATTCGAAGTCGCGACGGGCCATCGCCTCATCGCCGCGCTGCGCGGCATAGTACGCGGCACAGCCCACCGGACTGAGCGACAGCGACAGCAGCAGCGGCAGCCCGCGCCAGCCAAGCCCTGGCCAGCGACGCGCGGCCGGCGGTGACCATCCTGCGCTATCGGCTCGGTCGGGCCTGACTACGGCATCGTCTCCGGCTTGCCTCTCTCGCACTGCACCCATGCCATCTCTCCGATTCTCTGACGAGCCAGTCCGGCTGAGCCGATTGCCGCCACAAAGCGATTTTCCCCAGAGCTCGTCTAGCGATAATACGTTGGCATGTTTGACGATCGGCGATTGACGCTATTTCTAATTCGCCTGGTTCTTTATATCGGGCTCGTGGTTCTGGCGTGGAGCGTGCTTTCCTACCTGTCTCTGGCGCTGGCCCCAGTCGGTGTCGGGATCGTGGTGGCCTTCCTGCTGGATCCATCGGTGCGCGCCTTAGAGAGCCGCCGCGTGCCGCGCTGGCTGGCAGTCGGTGGCATGGTGCTGGTCTTCCTTGGTTTTCTGACGCTGATTGCGACGACGCTGCCGTACCTGGTCAGCCGCGAGCTCGATCACTTTGCCGAGCAGATCCCGGCTTATAAGAAGCTGCTCGACAACAAGCTCCTGCCGCTTTTGGGCAAGGTGCTCAAGACCCGCGCGCACAACGTCAACGACTACGTGCGCCTGCTGTCCGACCGGATCGGTGAGTGGGCGCGTGGCGCGGCTGGCCAGATCTCGGTGGCGGTCGGCTCGGCCCTGCTCAGCGTCGCTGGCTTCTTCAAGTACCTGATCACGGTGATCTTGGTGCCGATCTTTGCCGTGTCGTTCTTGATGGACATGCCGAGCATGAAGGACTCGCTGCGGCCCCTGGTGCCACCGCGTCACCAGCAGATGATCAGTGACATCCTGCAGGACATCTACGTCGCGCTCGGCGGCTGGCTGCGCGGTCAGCTGACGGTCATGACCATCCAGGCAGCGCTGTACTCGATCGGCCTGTCGATCACCGACATCCCGCTGGCCATCGTCATCGGCTGCACAGCGGGATTCCTGGCCTTTGTGCCCTATGTCGGGGTCAGCATCGGCTTGCTGGCGGCGCTGACCGTGGCGCTGCTGGAGGCCTCGACCGTGGGCCTGCGGCCGATCGTCGGCGTGCTGGTGACCTTTGGCGCCGTGCAGCTCCTCGATGCCTTCATCATCACCCCGCGGGCCGTCGGTGGCCGCATCGGGCTGTCGGCGGTTGGCGTCATCTTCTCCCTCAGCTTGGGCGGCACGCTGCTCGGCTATATTGGGCTGCTCTTGGCCGTACCGCTGGCTGCGGTGCTCAAGGCCCTGCTGCCGCGCCTCGTCGAGGCCTATACCGCCACCGCCTTCTATCAAGCCCCAGGCAGCCCCACGACGCCAAGCAGCGGCAAGTCCCCAACCGCGGCCAGTGGCCGCTCACCGCGGGCCAGCAAGGAATAGGGCGAGCGCCGCCCCCACAGAAAGACCTCTGCCATGAGCGAAACTCCCTCATTTACCGATCTTCTCATCAGCGATCAGGGCGCCGTGCGCTGCCTGACGCTCAACCGGCCGCAGTCAAAAAACGGCCTCACCATTGAGCTCGTTGCGGCGCTGAAGCAAGCCGTGCTCGACGCGGGTGAGCAGGACGGCGTGCGGGCGGTGCTGCTCACTGGCAGCGGCGGCTCGTTCTGCTCGGGCCTGGATCTGAAGGCGGCGGTCGAGATGGTGCAGTCGATGCACAGCCACGACGGCAGCGCGCCGACGCTGAGCAACGAAGAGCGCATGCGCAGCTACTTCCACGGCCTGATCCGCGCCCTCCGCAGCATCGACAAGCCGGTGCTGGCTTTTGTCGACGGGCCGGCCGCCGGCTTTGGCTGCGATCTGGCCCTGGCCTGTGATCTGCGCGTCGGGACGTCGCGCGCCAGCTTCGCCGAGCTGTTCGTGCGCCGCGGCCTGATGCCCGACGGTGGCTCGACCTATACCCTGCCCCGCCTAGTCGGGGTCGGCAAGGCGCTTGAGCTCATGATGCTCGGCGATACGGTGACGGCGACCGAGGCCGGGCGCCTGGGACTGCTCAACACCGTCGTCGACAGCGAGGCCGAGGCTGCCGCCTACGCCGGGCGACTGGCCGCGGGTCCGCCGCTGGTGCTGCGGGCCATCAAGCACGCCGTCTACGCCGCACTCGATAGCAGCCTCGAAGAAGCGCTCGAAGGAGAGGTGCGCGGTCAGATGAAGCTGTTGCGCACCGCCGACTTCGCCGAGGGCATGAACGCCTTCTTCAACAAGCGCCCACCCCACTTTACCGGGCACTAAGCGCGCCGCGGACGCTAGTCAAACACCAGCACCTTGTCGCGGCCATAGCGCTCGATCTGGGCATAGATGTAGTCGAGCGCCCGCCCTCGTCGCGCCCACAGCGCGGCCAGCTCTTCGTCGCTGAGCAGCGGCTGCGGCGAGCCATCGGCGCCCTGGCGTGACAGCGCAGCGTGCAGCGCCTGGCGATCCAGCGTCTCAAGCGCCACCAGCAGGCGACGCGAGAACTTCTGCACCCGGTTTAGATAAAACCAGCAGCGCGTATGCCCCAGCCGATCGGTCTGAAAGCCAAAGGCGTTGTCCATGTAGTACAGCGTCTTCCCGTCGGGAGCGCCGAGCAGATTGCCCCCCGAGAAGCGATCGGAGTTGTTCTGGATCAGATCGAAGACCAGGAGCGAAGAGAGCTGCGCCAGGAGCGGCTCCTTGCCTTCCGGAATCTCGCCGCTCTGCCCCAGCCAGTCGGTCCAGCGCAGGATGCTGGCGGTCGTGTCGAGGCGGGTGTTGGCGACCCGCGGAATCCAGTACGAAAACGAGCCGAGCGTGCGACCGTCGTCGTCAAAGCGGGTCTCACGGTTGATGCGCTTTCGGGCATAGGGCGAGGCCGGGTCGAGCTTGCCGAAGATCTCGTCGCGCGACAGCGTCCGCATGACCACCGGCGAGACCAGGTTGAGGCCGAGCAAGCGGCTCAGCTCATAGGCCGCCGCCTCTTTGCGCGGCACGGTCTGGGGATTGCTCTGCTGGGGCTTGAAAGCAGCCCGGCTGCCATCGGCAAACTCGATGCGCAGCGAGATCGAGCTGCCGCCGCGATTCATCTTTAGCGACCTGACCTGGCCCCGCTCCATGCGGGCGCGCAGGCGGTCGCTCTGCATCCCCAAGAAAGTGTCGCGAGCGTCGAGCTGGGGGGCGACAGGCGCCGTGGCGATGCGAAAGTCATCGCTCGGCCAGGCGGGGAGCGCGACGTGGACCAAGCTGGGGCCAGCCGCCGCCTGAGCCCGGCCGGGCTCGAAGCGCACCCCAGCCTCAATGGCCAGAGCACAGAGCGCGCCTACGAACACCGTGAGCTGCACCGCCAGCCAGCGCAGCCGCATCGCCCGAGCCGCGCTCTCGGCCCGCAGGCGCGGCGAGGGCTCGCCAGCCGCGCTTATCTCATCCGAGAAGAGCGCATCCTGCACTACAGAAGCTGGCTGAGCTGAAAGATCGAGCTGAATGGGCAGCGCAGAGGTCACGACGGGGCAAAGCTACCACGCGCGATCGATCAAGTGGGCACCCTTGTAAAGAAAAAAATTTGCTTTCCTCGCAGCGGGTGCTCCACGCATGCTGAGCCGGTGCCGGCGCTTATTCCGCTGCGCTATCTCGTCGATCGTCTGCGCCAGCCGCGCAGCCGCGCCGACGAGCTGCGCCTGCTGCGCCAGCGTCTGCAGGCCCAGCCGACCGTCAGCGCCGTCGGTGAAGAAGAGGCCCAGCTGGCCCATGAGCTGCGCGAGCTGCGCCTGACCCTGGCGCAGACCATCGGCGCCGTCGAGTCGTGTAAGACCTGTGCCATCGGCCACCCGCCGCCGCACGGTCACTATCCCGGTGGACACTGCTGCGGCCTCAAGACCGAAGACGCCTTCAACGAGGATGAGCTGGCCGCGCTGCGTCAGGCGGGCACCACCGCTCACAAGCTCCGTCCGCCGCCCGCCGGCAGTGATCACGCCGGCTGCTCCTTTCGTGGCCCGCAGGGCTGCTCGCTCGCGGTGCCCGATCGCCCGAACCTCTGCCTGCGCTATCTCTGCCCCGATCTGCAGCGCGAGGTCAGCCAGCGCGGCGATCTCGATGCGATCGAGGCGATTGGGCGACGCATGGAAGAGGTCTACCTGCGCTTCATCACCGTGCGCCGCAGCCGCCTCGACGCCGAAGAGCTAAAGGCCCTAAGTCGCCCCTGAGCGCGCCCAGGCCAGCCGGGTGGCAAAAAGAGCTTCCCGGTTTCCGTTATTTTCCGAGAGGAAAGCGGATCCCGCTTGACGCTGTCGTCGGCAGTATCTATTCGTGTAAGCCTTGCCGCTTACCACACCAACCAACCCAAGCTTGGCTAGCTACCCGGCCGGCGAATCCCCGCCGGCTTTTGGGCCGCCGGCGCCGCCTTTTGCGCGGGATCTGCCGTCGCTGCCCCTGGGCTACAGCAGCTCGGGTCGGTCTGCCATGCTGCACCTGGCGGCACTCGCGCCGGGCTTTCCTGCGGTGCTGCGCGGGCTGGTGCCCGAGCTCTGGGGACGGGGAGCCGCAGCGGCTTGGCAGGGGCTGTGCCAGCTCGCGGAGGGGACGACTCCCGGCGCTCCGCGCGTCACCGTGGTGGGCTCACGGGCCGCTTCCGAGCCCGGCCTGCGCCGTGCACACGAGCTCGGGGCCCAGCTGGCCACGGCTGGGGCCATCGTGCTGTCGGGTGGCGCGCTGGGCATCGACGGCGCCGCCCACCGCGGCGCGCTCGCGGCAGCCGGTCAGAGCTGGGCCGTGCTGGGCAGCGGACTCGACAATCTATATCCGCAGCGCCACCTGGCGCTGTTTGCCGAGCTGCAGGAGCGCGGCCTGCTGCTGTCGCCGTTTGCCCCGCTTTCGCCCCCGCGGGCCGGCCACTTTCCCAAGCGCAATCAGGTGATGGCCGCGCTCGCCGATGTCGTCGTGGTGATCGAAGCCAGCCTGGCCTCAGGCACGCGCTATACGGCCGAGGCCGCCAGCCGCCTGGGCCGCCGCGTGCTGTGCTTTCCTGGCTCGGCCGGTACGCAGGCCCTGATTCAAGCCGGTGCGCGCGCCGTCCACAGTATCGACGACGTCCTGTCCTGCCTGGCGGCACCTCATAAGGCCGGTACAGCCACCACCGCCGGCTCTGCCGCCGACCACGCCGCCCCCCCGGCTGCGGCCCCTGCGCTCCTCCCCAGCGTCGATCTCAGTCAGCTCTCACCGGCTGGCGCCCAGCTCTTCGCCATCCTCGCTGAACCTGCCACACCAGGGAATGGCCCCGGGAGTGGACTTGACACCAGCGAGCTGACTTCGCTCTCTGGCCGGTCGGCGGCCGAGTGTGCCGCCGCCCTAATCGAACTTGAACTACACGGATGCTGCTCTCGTCTACCGGGCGGCCGCTACATCAAGCGAGCCTCGCTCTAACCTGAGGAACTATGGCCAGCGCCAAGAAAACCACGAAGACTGCACCGAAGAAGAACGCCGAGGCGGAAGAAGCCAAGCCGACTGCGGCCAAGGGCAAGGCGAAGCCCGCCAAGCCCGCGGCCGCGAGCAAGACCGCCACCAAGCGGGCGACTAGCAAGGCCAGCGCCAAGAAGACCAGCCCGGCCAAGGCCAGCGCCAAGAAGTCTTCTGGCAAGGCCGCGAGCGAGAGCAGCGCCGGCAAGTCGCGGGGCGACGGTGCCGCACTGGTTATCGTCGAGTCTCCGGCCAAAGCACGCACCATCAAGAAGTACCTCGGCGGCAAGGTCGAGGTGATGGCTTCGGTGGGTCACATCAAGGACCTGCCCAAGTCCAAGATCGGCGTCGATATCGAGCACGACTTCCAGCCCGAGTACGTGCCGATTCGCGGCAAGGGCAAGATCCTGACCGATCTAAAGAAGGCGGCCCGCAGTGCCGGCCGCGTGTACCTGGCGCCTGACCCCGATCGCGAGGGAGAGGCCATCGCCTGGCACATCTATGAAGAGATCCGCGACGCCAACGATCAGATCAAGCGCGTCAAGTTCAACGAGATCACCAAGCGCGGCATCACCGAGGCGCTGGCCCATCCGACCGATCTGAACCGCAACATGTTCGATGCGCAGCAGGCGCGCCGCATCCTCGATCGACTGGTCGGCTATCAGATCTCGCCGATCCTGTGGACCAAGGTCCGGCGTGGCCTGTCAGCCGGGCGCGTGCAGTCGGTGGCGGTGCGGCTGGTGGTCGAGCGCGAAGGCGAGATCAACGCCTTTAAGACCGAAGAGTACTGGACCGTCGAGGTCCAGGTCGAAGGCAAGGTCAAGCCCGCCTTCACGCTGCGCCTCAGCCGAGTCGACGGTCAGAAGCCGGATCGGCTGCCCGAGACCAGTGCTCGCCACATCGCCGACCTGGCTCAGAAGCTGCCGCTGACCATCAGCCAGATCGAGGCCAAGGTCCGGCGCAAGATGCCGACCGCGCCGTTTATCACCAGCAAGCTGCAGCAAGAGGCGGTGCGCAAGCTGCGCTTTACCGCCAAGCGCACCATGGGTGTGGCGCAGCGGCTGTACGAAGGCGTCGAGCTTGGCTCCGAGGGCCTGGTCGGCTTGATCACCTACATGCGTACCGACTCGACGCGCGTAAGTCCGGACGCGCTGTCCGAGGTGCGCAGCTACATCAACCAGCGCTACGGCTCGGCCTCGCTGCCGGAAGAGCCGAACGTCTACAAGTCCAAGCAGACCAACGTGCAGGACGCCCACGAGGCGATCCGACCGACCAGCATGAAGTACGACCCCGAGACGGTGCGTCGACTGCTGCTGGAGGGCGTGGCCAAGCAGCCGGACAAGGAAAAGGACGTGCTCGACCAGATCAAGCTGTATCAGCTGATCTGGAATCGCTTCGTCGCCTCGCAGATGACGCCGGCCGTCTATGACCAGACGGCGGTGCTCGTCGAGCTACGCGAGCCCGGCCACAGCTATGAGCTGCGGGCCACCGGCCAGGTCCTGCGCACCCCCGGCTTTACCGCCGTCTACAGCGAGTCGGCCGACGAGGACAAGCGTCCGGAAGAGACCGGCGACGCCGACGGCGATGGTGTGCGCCTGCCGCCGCTCGAAAAGGGCGAGACGCTGCGCCCGCTCAACGCCCTGCCCGAGCAGCACTTTACGCAGCCGCCCCCGCGCTTCACCGAAGCCTCGCTGATCAAAGAGCTGGAGGAGCGCGGCATTGGGCGACCCTCGACCTACGCGGCGATTCTGTCGACGGTGCAGGACCGCGGCTACGTCGAAAAGAAGGAAGGCCGCTTCTATCCGACGCTGCTCGGCACGCGCGTCAATGAGCTCCTGGTCGCCAGCTTCCCGCAGGTGGTCAACGTCGACTTCACCGCCAAGATGGAAAACGACCTCGACAGCGTCGAGGATGGCCAGGAGAACTGGCTGGCCCTGCTCAAGCGCTTCTACGGTCCCTTCAAAGACCACCTCGATCGCGCCCTGGTCGAGATGAAAGACTGGAAGCGCGTCGAGATCCCGACCGAGATCGCCTGCGAGAAGTGCGGCAAGCCGCTCGTCGTCAAGTGGGGTCGCAACGGCGAGTTCCTGGCCTGCAGCGGCTATCCCGCCTGCAAGAACACCAAGGAATTCGTGCGCGACGAAGAAGGCAAGATCGCGCCCAAGCCCGAGCCGACCACCGACGAGAAGTGCGCCACCTGCGGCGCCGAGATGGTCTATCGCCGCGGCCGCTTTGGTGAATTCTGGGCCTGCTCGCGCTATCCCGAGTGCCGGACGACCCGCCCAGTCAGCCTCGGCATCATGTGTCCCAAGCCAGGCTGCGGCGGCTTCCTGACCGAGAAGCGCTCGAAGCGCGGCTCGCCGTTTTATGGCTGCTCGAACTACAGCAGCAAGGGCTGCGACTTCGTGTCCTGGGATCGACCGATCAAAGAGCCCTGCCCCGACTGCGGCACGCCGTTCTTGCTGCAGAAACAGACCCGCCAGGGACCCAAGCTGCGCTGCTCGGTCTGCAGCTATGCCACCGAAGCCGACGGTGATGACGCGCCTGAGCTGCCCGGCGAAGAGAGCAGCGAAGAAGCCGAAGGCGCAGCCTAGGCCCCAGCGCTCTGTGCTCTCCCGACTCTCCCCGCCGTAACGTCCGCCGCCGCCCAGCCCCCGCACCGCCTTGCCGTTTGCCCCGTCGCCGCGCTCTCTGGACCAGGGGGTCATTGCGTCTCGGCGGGGGCGAACTTATGATTCATTCCATTACTCACTGCGAGGCAGTCACTCCTGCCCCGTGCAACCCTCGGAGGACTCAATGGGGATTCTTGATTACGTGAAAAGCAGCGTCCGCGAGCTCGCCATCGCCCGCCCCGACGCCAACAAGGGCGCGATTATCTACAAGCACCCTGATCCGACCATCCCCACCAAGGCCCAGCTCACGGTCGGCACCGACGAAGAAGCTCTGTTCTTCAAGGACGGCGCCTTCGTCGGCAAGATCGGCCCCGGCCGGCACACGCTTGAGACCTCCAACTGGCCCTTCCTCAGCAACCTGATCGACAAGTTCACCGGCGGCAATGTCTTTAAGGCCGAGGTCTGGTACGTCACCACCCGCGAGGTCGCCGGCTTCAAGTTCGGCGGCCGCATCGGCGACGTCGAAGACCCCAAGAGCGGTCTGGCCATTGGCACCATGGTGCACGGTGAGTACTCGATCCAAGTGACCGACTCGACGCAGGTCATCCAGTTCTTCGGCCAGCGCTCGTGGGCCGGTGAGGAAGAGTTTACCGGCTGGTTCCGCCAGCAGCTGCTAAAGACCATCCGCGATCGCATTGCCTCGCTGCTGGTGGTCAAGAAGCTGCCGCTGCTCGATGTCACCAGCGGCGCGCTGACCGAAGAGATCGAGACCGAGGTCATCGATGCGGTCAACGCCACGCACCTCAAGAACTACGGCATGCGCATCGTGCGCCTCGGCAACTTCGTCGTCTCGATCAAAGAAGAGGACGAAGCGACGCTGAAGAACCTCTACAAGGATCAGGCGCAGCTGCGCATGGCCGGCAACAACGCGGCCAACCTGGCGGCCTTCCAGCAGCTCGCTGCAGGCAAGGCGATGATGGGCGCTGGCGAGGGCATGGCCAAGGGTGGCAGCGGTGACAACCCCATGGTCGCAGGCGCTGGCCTGGGCATGGGCATGGCCATGGCCAACATGTTCAGCCAGATGAACAACCCGCACGCGCACGCCGCCCCGGCCCCCGCCCCGGCGCAGGCCGCCCCCGCCGCAGCCGCTGGCCCGACCCTGGAAGAGCGGCTCAAGAAGCTCAAGAGCCTCAAGGATGCCGGCCTGCTCGAGGACGCCGAGTATCAGGCCAAGCGCGCCGAGATCCTCAAGGATCTGTAAGCCCGTCGCTCCACAGGAGCACGCCCCCTTGTCTTCCCCCTCCTGCCGGCCCTAGCGCGGCACCTCCCGCCAAAAAGAAAGGTCCCCGGTCTCGTCCCAGCCAGCGATTTCGCGCCTCTGCCTGCGCGACTCGCAGGGGCTTGCCGACGCTCTTTTGATGCCGATATCATCGGGCCCCATGGGAACGCCGGGGTCGCTCATCCTCAACGCATTGCAGTGGACTGGCTTCGCGCTGTGGTCGTTTTTCTGGATGAGCGCCGCCATCCTGCACGGCTTGCTGTACCGTGACGATCCCCACACCCCGCTTTCGTGGGCCCGACTCTACTGGGGGGCGGGCCTGGTCCGCCTGGCGCGCGCGACGCTGATCAAGCACCCCGGCTTCGAGCCCGAGCCAGGCAAGCCCTACTTCTTCGCGATGAACCACCAGAGCCTGTTCGACATCGTCGCGGCCTTCGTCTGCATCCCGATCAACCTGCGCTTCGTGGCGAAAAAGAGCCTGCGCCTGATCCCCTTTCTCGGCTGGTACATGTCGGTGACGCGCATGGTGTTCATCGATCGCCAGAACCGCGAAGACGCCAAGCGCAGCCTGGAAGAAGCCTGCGAGAAGATCAAGACCGGCATCAGCATCCTCACCTTCCCCGAGGGCACGCGCTCCCGTGATGGCCGCGTGATGCCGTTCAAAAAAGGCCTGTTCATCATGGCCATCCAAGCTGGCGTGCCGATCGTGCCGGTGGCCATCGATGGTGCGCATAACCTGTTGCAGCGCGACACGCTGCGCATCCAGCCCTGCCGTATCAACCTGGTGATCGGCCAGCCGATTCCGACCGCCGGGCTGACGCTTGATGACCGCGATGCGCTGATGCAGCGCGTCCGCGATGCGCTGATCGATCTGCACCTGTCGATTGGCGGCCCGGGCGGCGAGCGTGATGCCGAAGCCGTCAGCAGCCCCGCGCCACCTCTGCCCGAGCTGGATCGGCAAGCCCCGCCGGCCCCCCATCCCGCCGTCGACGCCTAGCCTTCCCTCCGGCGGCGATTGCCGTTGACGCTGACGGTGAGGCTGCGGTACGGATGGCCGCGCGATCACTCGCATGGCCGCTCTTCCCCACTACCCCTTTACCGGCAACTCGACGTACGACCTGGCGCTGACTTTGGCCTTCGCCTGGGTGGCGGCAGTGTCGATCATCGCCTGGTTCGTCCCCTCCCCTTACGGCCGCTTTGCCACCGCGAAGTTCGGACTCAGCCTCGATCCGCGCCTGGGCTGGTTCCTGATGGAGCTGCCCGCCACGCTGAGCTTCCTGTACTTCTTCCTGCAGGGCGAGCGCCGGGGTGAGCAGGTGCCGCTGGTCCTCTGTTTGATGTGGCTTCTGCACTACAGCAACCGCGGCTTCCTGTTTCCGCTGCTGATGCGCGTGCCGCGCGGCCAGACGGCGAGCTTCAGCCTGATGGTGGTCGTCATCGGCTGGCTGGCGACAACGATGCATGGCTATCTGCATGCGACCTTCTTTGCTAGTGCCGGCCTGGGCGCGCACTACACCGCCGACTGGCTCTCTGACCCGCGCTTTATCATCGGTGCATCGATCTACTACCTGGCGATGATTGGCAACGTCCACTCAGACGCCATCTTGCGTCGCCTGCGCAGCAAAGAAGAGATCGAAAGCGGCACTCGCGTGTATCGCATTCCGCAGGGCGGGCTGTTCCGCTACGTCACCAATCCCAGCTATCTCACCGAGCTTGTCGCCTGGGCTGGCTGGGCTCTGGCCACCTGGTCGCTGGCTGGCGTCTACATCTTCGCCATCAGCGCCGCCAACCTGATCCCGCGTGCGGTCTCGACGCATCGCTGGTATCGCGAGCGCTTCCCGGACTATCCGGCCGAGCGACGCATCCTCATCCCCTTCCTGTTCTGACGGGAGCTGCCCGTGTCTCTTACCTCATTTCTGATCGGCGTCGGCATCTGTCATCTGCTGATGGCGCTCTTGGTGCTGTGGAACCGTGCCCGCACGACGCAGGTCGCCCCCGATCAGCCGCTGCCGGCTGCGCCGCCCACGGTGCATGTGCTGGTGCCCGCCCGCAACGAAGAGAGCAACATCGGCACCTGCCTGACCGCGCTGCGCGCCCAGGACTATCCCAACCTGCGCATCCGCGTCATCGACGATCACTCCAGCGATCGCACGGCGGCCATCGTGCAGCAGCATGCCTCCGAAGACCCTCGCGTCGAGCTGCGCTCGGCTCCCGATCTGCCCAAGGGCTGGCTCGGCAAGCCGCATGCGCTGTGGTCTGGCAGTCGCGACCTGGACAGCGAGTATGTGCTTTTTCTCGACGCTGATGTCCGCCTGCGACCGCATGCTGTGCGCAAGGCCACCTTGGCCGCGCTCAACAGCGACGCCGGCTTGGTCAACATGGTCCCGCGCATGCTGGCCGAGAGCTTCTGGGAGCGCGCGGCGCAGCCGGTCATCGCGCAGATCCTGTTTACCTTTGTCGATCCGGTGCGGGTGCGCGACAGCGACAGCGACTTTGCCGTTGGCTACGGTCCCTTCATGTTCTTTCAGCGCACCGCCTATGAAGAGATCGGCGGCCACGCCGCTGTGGCCAGCGAAGTCGTCGAAGATCTGCGGCTGGCTCAGCTGGTCAAGCAGGCTCGCTTCCCGCTGGCCTATGTCCAGGCCACCGATGCCGTCGAGCTGCGCATGTATGACTCGCTGCGCTCGCTGATCGCCGGCTGGAAGAAGAACTTTCACATCGCGCTGGGTGGCGCGCAGTGGTTCGCTCCGATTGGTGCGCTGTTGTTGATCCTGGTGTACGGCGCGCCGATCCTCTCGCTGCTCGCCGCGCTGGCTACCTACCTGTTCGTTGGCGCCAGCGCCTTTAGCCAGAAGCTCTTGCTCGCCTCTGCCCTGTGCTACGGCGCCGACTGGCTGGGCCGCATTGCGCTGCGCGCGGCCTACGGCGTCACCCTGGCCGGCTCGCGAGCCTTAGGCGGCGCACTGGTCGCCTACATCCTCTGCGCCTCGTCCTACCAGGCGGTGATGGGGCGGCCGGTCACTTGGCGCGGCCGCTCATATCCAGCGTCGTAGGCGTCTCTGCAGCGACCGAAGCGGGGGGAGTGGCCGCAGCTTTCAGGCTCGCGGTGCGCCGCAAGAACTCGGCGAATTCGCTCTGCCCCAGGAAGCGCTCACGCACGGCGGCATCACTCATCGCGGCGGCCTGCTCCAATAGGCGCTCGCGTCCAGACCGCAGCACATCCTGCGCCGCTGCTTCTTCGCCCAGGCGCTCCAGCACCTCGGCGTAGGCGCTGCGGACCAAGACCTCATCGGTGCCCAGGCGGGTTAAGGCCTGCAGGATGGCATAGCCCTGCGCCGACGAGCGCAGCGCCCCTGCCAGGTCACCGCGCAGGACGCAGATGCGGCTCTGCACCGCCAGGGCCCGCGCCAGATAGCGCGGGATCTTGTTCAGGTTGACCAGCGCCTTTTCGATGTGATCGCTGGCATGCACAAGCTCGCCGCGCGAAAGATACAGCTGGGCCAGCACCACCTGCGCCGAGCCGCTCACCCGCAGATCACCGGTCACCCCAGACAGGTCGATGGCTCGCTGGGCCGAGGCGATGCACTCCTCAGGACGGTGGGTACGCCGCAGCAGGCTAGCCAGCGCCCGATGCGCCACGCTCGACAGGCGATGGAAGCCCAGCCTATCGGAAATTTCGATAACCTGCCGTAGGAGGACTTCGCTTTTTGGATAGTCTGCCGTATCGAGCAGAAAGATCGCCGCATCGAGCCGCTGTGAGCAGGCGTTGCGCAGATCGCCGATGGCTTCAAACAGATCGCCGGCCCGTTCAAAGTGCAGCGGCACCTGATCGTACTGCCAGCCGATCGCCGCTTCGCTGCCCCGCAGCATGTGCATCATCGCCGCGGTTGCCGGGGCGCGGTCGCCGGCTGGCGCTTCCATAAACGGCTGCAGCACCTTGAACAGAGCGATGGCTCGCGGATAGTCTCCGACGACAAACAGCTGCATAGTGGTGCGTGTGGCGGCGATGATATAGGCGTCGCTGCACTCACCCGCTTCGCCCTGCTCGCGCAGCAGGTCGCACAGCCGCTGCAGCTCGTACGAGTTCGAGTGTCGCCCAGCCGCGATGGCCAGCACACCAATGACCTGATACCAGCGGGTGCTGCGCTGCGGCAGCAGCGTTAGCGCCTCATTGCCACACTTCAGAGCGCTCTCGTGATCGCCGCGCCACATATAGGCTTCGGCCTGCACCGCCCAGATCTCGCCCAGCGCATCGTGCGTGGCGCCGCAGGCAATCGCTCGCTCGGCGTGACGAATCACGACATCCAGATCGTTGCCCTCCAAGGCCTGCCAGGCGGCGCGGACATAGCCGGCGATCGCCCGCTCGGGCTTGTCGCTGCGCTCCCAGTGCTCGGCCAGCGCTGCCGCGTCAAGCTCGCCGCTGTCTTGCAGATACTCAGCCGCCAGGTGATGACCCAGGGCCCGATCCTGCTCGGTGAGCATGGCGTGCGCAGCTTCCCGCACCAGGGTATGGGCGAAGGCATACTCCTCGTCGCCAACGATGTGCGAGGTCGGCCGCTGATTGATAAGCTCGGCCTGCGTAAGCTGCTGCAGCCAGTGGCTAAGCTGTGGCGCGGACACGCTGTCTCCCAAGAGTCGCGCCACCCCACCGCGCCAGAACACCATGCCGAAGATGCAGGCGGCACGCAGCACACGGCGAGCATCGGGCGGCAGGCGCTCGACGCGGGACTGCACCAAAGCCAGCACCGTCTCGGGTACTTCGTGCAGCACGCCAGCCTCAGCGGCACGCAGCAGCTCTTCCAGAAAAAACGGGTTGCCGGCAGCGCGCTCGACCACCCCCGCCACTAGCTCGCTTGGGGCGGTCGGTCCCAGAACCGCGCGACTAATCTTCTCGCTCGCCCTGCGCGGCAGCGACGATAGGCGAATCTCTTGCACGTCGCGCCCTTCCCACAGGCGGGGAAAGATCTCGTGCACATTGGGGCGAGCCAGCGCCAAGACAAAGAACGGTCGCTCGGCGAGCCGTCGCAGGGCCATGTCGATCAGGCGAACCGTTGGCTGATCGCTCCACTGCAGATCTTCTAGCACCCAGACCACCGGCTGCCGGGTACTCTCGCCTTCGAGCAGATCCAGCACGGCGCGGCGAATCTGATCGCCCATAAGCTGCGGATCCAGCCGGGCGGCCAGGAGCGCGGGACTGGCCGCAGTGGGCTCACCGGCAGGCAGCGGAATGCCCAACAGCTCACGCAGGAAGGCGAGGACTCGGCCCTGCTCAGCGGCCGGGACGCGGCTGTGGACATACTCGACAAGCTGGGTGGCGGCATTGCTCTCGTCCTCGCGCAGGGTCAGGGCGCGACGGACGGACTGCGCCAGCATGCCAAACGGCGAGGCGGTGCTCAGCAGGTCGCCGTGCGCGCTCCACAGTCCGAGGCGCTCATGCCGCAGCTGTGCCCGGCGCAGGAATTCGACGCACAGCCGCGACTTGCCCAGGCCAGCATCACCGACCAGCACCACCGCACGGGCCCGCTCTTCTTCGATGCTGTCGCCAAGCAGAGTCAGCAGCAGATCCAGCTCGCGCTCGCGACCAAAAAACGGTGTCTGCCGGGCGGGCAGAGCCAGGGTCGCTTCGTTGGCCGAGCGCTCGGCCAACAGCAGGTTGTCGCGAGTGAGAAAGCGACCATCGAGCAGCCCGCGCGTCACCTCATCCAGCACGATCGGGGCTTCGTTGCCCGCCTCGGTCGCCGTCATCGTCGACAGCAGGTTGAGCGAGCGCTCGATCGCGCCGGTGTCGAGGATGCCTTGCTGCCAGTCGCCGCGGCCGGTACACACCGCGATCCGCACACCTTGGCTCTGCGCATCCCCAGCAAAGAGCTTGCGGCAGCGCTCGCGCAGACGTAGCGCCAAGCGCGCGGCTTGACGAGCCTGATCGAAGGCGGTTGGCTGATCGCTCAGCAGGGCCAGCAGGGTGCCATCCGGCAGTGACTCGATCCGTGCCCCAAACGGCGCCCCCAGCCCGGCTGCGGCGCTCATCAGGTCACGCTCCATCGAGGCAGACAGCGTCGGCGCATCGATCAAGTTGATCGGCCGCCCGGCGGCGATCACGACCGATAGCAGGCGCTGCTCGTGCGTAGTCAGCGCCGCGTGGGCCGAGCGCTCACCGGATCGCTGCGCCTGCGCATCGGTCTCGTCCGCCACCTGCGGCATCGCCAAGAGCTCAAGCAGCACGCTCTCCGCACTGACCGGCCGCCGCTCTCGCTCCTTGTCGAGCAGACGATTGAGCAAGAGCCGCAGTGGGCTTGGGACGTCGCGTCGCAGCGTGACGATCTCGGGCGCTGGCTCGAACAGGATCTTGGCGAACACACCCATCATCTGCTCAGACGCAAACGGCGGGCGGCCGGCCAAGCACTCGTAGAGCACGCAGCCCAGCGAGAACAGATCGCTGCGAGCATCGACCTCGCGCCCACCCCGCACCTGCTCGGGCGCCATGTAATCCGGGGTTCCCAGAATGGTGCCGGTGCGCGTCGCGGAGTCGGCGCTAAAAGGCCGCGCGATGCCGAAGTCGAGCAGGCGGACCAGGCTGGCCCTGCCTTCGACCAAGAACACATTGCCGGGCTTGATATCGCGATGGATCACGCCCTGCCGATGGGCGAAGAACAGCGCACCGGCGATGGCTGCGCCGAGCTCGATGACCTCGGAGACAGCCAGCGGGCCACGGCTCAAGCGAGCGGCCAGGTCTTCGCCGCTCAGCCACTCCATCGCCAGATAGGGCGCGCCGTCGGCGGTCACCCCATGCGCAACATAGCGAACGATGTTGGGATGGGTGAGCTCATGGAGCACGCGCGCTTCGCGCTGGAAGCGCTGCAGCGTCGCCGTGTCATGGCCGCGCAGGATCTTGATAGCGACCGTCTCGCTGCGCTGCAGATCACGAGCCCGAAAGACCGTGCTCATGCCGCCTTCCGCAACGAACTCTGTGAGCAAGAAGCGCTGATCGATCAGCGCGCCGATCGAGACCGGCAGCATCGCTCTATTTTAGGGGAGACGGTCGCCGCAGCGGGGACCGAATGCAGGCAGGTGGCGCGGGGTTAGAAGCTGACGCGGCCGCCGAAGCGGAAGTACAGCGGCTCTTGGAAGGCCACCGGCTGGCCGTAGTTGCTGTTGTAGACCGGCGTGCGGCCATCGAGGGTACGCAGGCGACGCAGATCGTCGATGGTGCCGCCGGGAATGGCCTGCACGGTGTCGGTCGTGTACTCGTCATCGACGTTGGTGACGGCGCGCTGATTGAACAGGTTGATGACGTCGGCGAACAGGCGCAGCGAGACGCCACGACCAAGCTGCTGATCGTAGCCAACGCTCAAGTCGAACTGGGAGACCGGCGGCGTACGACCGCCCGCGCCGCGCGGCAGGATGTAGACCTCACGTGTGCCGTAATACAGGTGGGTGCCCAGCACTTCGATCGGGCGACCCGAGTAGGCGGTGAAGGTCAGGCCAAACGTCAGCTGTGCCTTCTGACCAATCGGCTGCACATAGAAGCCCGAGAGCTTGAAGTTGTGCGGGCGGTCATTGGGCAGCGGGCCGTTGCGGTTCGCCAACAGATCGGTCAGGTCAAACTGCGAAGAGATGTTCGGATCGAGCTGACCATTCGACGGGCTGAAGGTACCTGGATAGTTGCCGATGGTGCGCGAGTAGGTGTAGCTGCCAATCACGCTGAAGCGATTCGACAGGCGCTTGTTAAGGGTGAGCACCAGCGCGTCGTAGTTGCGCACCGCTCGGGGGAAGACCGTGCCAGCAGCGCGGTAGCCATCGAGCCGCTTCTGAGCCTGCGTCAGGGCTTGGGCCTTGTCGTTGTTCATCGGGTCAGCCATCGCCGCCATGCGCGCCGCCTCTAGCTCGCGCTGCAGATCGGTGATGCGGTTGGGATCGGCGGCCTCACCCGGGTTGGCCAGGAAGTAGTAGACGGCGCCATCGGTCGACACGTCTTCGATGACACGACCCAGATCGCGGTGGATGTAGCTGGCGCCGAAGACCATGTCGAAGCCGACGTCATACTGAAAGCCGGCGATGATCTCGTTGATGAACTGTCCCTGTAGGCCTGGCGCGACATTGCCCACCGTACCGCCGGTGACATAGGCCGTGGGGAAGGTGCAGTTGGGCGTAGTGCGCGGATCGGCCACCGGACGGCCGCCAGGCTGCTGCGCCGTCTTCGGGCAGTTTGGATCGGCATTCATGCCGCCGTACTGCGCGAAGTTCGACCCCAGCAAGCCTTCCCCGGTGAACTGCCGATCAACCAGGTTGGTCGGGATAGCGGTGTAGAAGCGACCGTAGTTGAAGAACACCTTGCCGCGGCCCGGTCGATTGGTGAGCTGGGTGAAGTCCCAGGTCAGACCGATGCGCGGCGCGATGTTGTCGTAGATGCCCAGGGCCAGCTTGCCGATCGTCGGGTTCATCGGATCGGACTTCAGATCCATCCCGTACAGCTCTTGGCCTTCCCAGCGCACGCCGGCGTTAAGCACCAGACCCGGGGCCCAGCCAATGTTCCAGCTGTCACGGGCATAGACCGAGAAGTTGCGCGCCTGCGTCACGCCGCGGAAGCGGTTGTAGTGGCAGACGCCATCGCCCTGATCCGGATGCGGGCAGCTAGGGGACCACGGCTGTGCGAACTCGCGGATGATCTGCAGGCCATCGCCAGAGCCATCGGTGCGGAAGATACGGTGACCCTTGTTGGGATTACTGGCATCGCTGGGATCGAAGTCCGGGCCGGTATAGGCACGCGTGTTGTCGGCCAGGATCGCCTCGAAGTCGAAGCCGACCTTGATGGCGTGGATGCCGCGGAACGGGTTCCACTTGCCGGTAAAGCTCAGGAAGGCGGTCAGCGATGCATTGACCATGTGTCGCTGCTGCACTTCTTCGCGATACAGACCGAAGCCGCGCTGATAGTTGGTCAGCGGGCAAGGATTGAAGGTCTGCGCCATGCCGGCGGCGTTGCTGCGGCTCTGGCGGACGCAAGGAGCCGCCACTTCAAAGTCCGACAGCGAGAGCGGATCGGCAGGGTCGGCTGACCACTGCACGTTGGCCGAGTTGATGTCGTTGGGTCGCTCGCTCTTGCCCTGGTAGTGGTAGCCGTAAAGGACATCGATCTGCAGTTTGCGGCTAAACAGCCTGCCGATGTAGCGGGCATTGGCATCGTGGATCTGATCGATGCGGTAATACTTCTGCGAGGGCACATCCAGGCTGCGATTGCCGGCGTAGTCGTCGTACTCCGTCGGCGAGCCGAGGTAGCCAATCGACAGGTTGTGATCGGGACTGAAGTTGAACTGCAGCTTGGCGATGCCGTTGTACAGGCGCTTGGTGCGAATGAAGTCTTGTGCGCCTTCGCTGATCTCGGTGGTACGCAGTGCTAGCGAGCGCGCGCCCAGACACAGCGCGCTGCTGCGCAGGTAGCTTGGGCACTGATAGTCGGGATCGGACTCGGCGAGCAGGCCGCCGGTGTTGTTGGGGTTGTAGGTCTGCACGCGCACGCGGCGCTGCACCAGCAGATCCTGCACCGTCGGAGCAAAGCCGACGTAGAACCAGATGCGGTCCTTCCACAGGTAGCCGCCGAGGTCGAAGCCGACGTCAAACAGCAGGTTGGTGCGGGTCCGCGTGGCCAGCGACTCGCCCAGGCGGGCCACCGTGCGTCCATCGAGCTGGAACGGCTGGATCGAGCCGAAGACGCTGCCGTGGAATTCGTTGCCGCCTGACTTGGTCACCATGTTGATGACGCCGCCGGTGGCGCGACCGAACTCGGCCTGATAGCCACCGGTGTTGATGGTGATCTCTTTGATGAAGTACTGCGAGAGCTCAGTGCCCGAGATACCGGTGTTGGGATCGCTGGTGTTGACGCCATCGATGAAGAAGGCGTTCTCGGCGCCCGTCGAGCCAGACACCGAAGTACCGACGTCGCTACCCGGATCCGCCCCAGCCCCGCTGAGGCTGAAGTTGCGCGGGGCCACGTCCGCGGCGCCAGGAGCCAGCGCCACCACCGAGTCAAACGTGCGACCACGCACCGGCGTGTTGCGCAGGATCTCTTGGTTGATCTCGACGCCGGTCGAGGCGCTTGCGGTGTCCACGTTCGGCGCCGACTCGCGGATGACTTTGACTTCGCGCTTGGTCGAGGTCAGGCGAATCGTCGCGTTGACGGTCAGCGTCTTGCCGACCGATAGACGGATCCCCTTGCGCTCTTCCTTCGGCTTGTCATCCGAGCCGAAGTAAAAGGCGATCTGATAGTCATCGCCCGGCGGTAGCTGCGAGATGATGTACTTGCCACCGGCGTCGGTGATCTCGGACTGAAACTCCGGCAGGGCCGGCCCCTGGACTACTACCGTGACCGAGCCCAGCTTCTTGCCGTTCTCGTCCGCGACAGTGCCCTGGATAGCGCCGAGGTTGGCCTGGGCAAAAGCGACCGCACTCAGCAGCAGCACCGAGAGCGCGCTCCAGACGCCCACCCAGCCGCGGCTAGCCCACAAGCGGCCAGAACGACGCCGGGTGAAATCACGCGGGTTAGGGGATGCGGGCGACGTCTGCATCAAAGAACTCTCCTCATTACGAGTTCAAACGGCCAAGTGGCCGACGAATCCAACTAAGCCAGCGCTCACCGCGTGGATCGCAGCGCCGCCGACAGTCTTGCCTAGGTGGTGCAGGAAAGCACTTCGGAAGCCTTGACGCTGCTACCGGATCGGTGCGGCATGCTGCCCATGTCATCGTCGCTGGGTTGGGCGACGATCTTGACGTCCTTGACCTCGACGTCCTCGGCCAGCGTGCTGCGGCCCATGCCTGGCGTGTGGTTGGCATCCTGCGCCACATCGCGGATATCGGCACCGCGCAGCACAACCCGCAGCTTGACATCGGCCCCAGCTGGCAGCGGGTTAAGCCAGGTACCGCTGGTGGGCACGACAAAGATGCGGCGCTGATTGCCGTGCTCGCAGGCCATGCTGTCGGGGTTGACGGTCTTGGTGGTGACCGTCACTGGCACGCTCATCGCGGCAGCCCCATCGACGGTGATCTCAGCCGCTACCACCGTCGCAGCGCGGAAGCGCGTGTAATCGACGCCGGCGTTGGTGTTGATGATCAGTGCCCCGCCGTTGCCCAAGCCGACATCGCTGTCGGTGCCATGGTCATCGGTCGTCACGACATCGACCGACTGGGAGGAGGTGACCGCGAAGGGCTGCGTCGTAAACGTCAACAGTGACTTGGCGCGATCGTCGAGCAGCACCTTGTCCGCCGCGTTGCGCCCCGACAGCCCAGGGTTTAGCACCACGCGATAGGTGGTGTTGGGCTCAAGGGCCCGCACTGGATCCGGAGCGATCATCAGGAACTCCGGCAGCGTGGGCAGGACTTCCATCTGCAGCGCCGGGCCATAGTCAAACGTCGTCGGATCGGGGCTGAGCGCCGAGCCGGTTACCTGCAGCGAGTTATAGGACGCTGGGATGCCGGTGCAGCCATCGCACTCCAGCTTGATGATGCCGGGATCGCGCAGCACGATCTGGCTGATGTCGCTCGGCAAGGCATCGGTCGGCGCGGTCTCGACATCCTGGCCGTTGACCTTGAGCGGCAGCTTGTTGAACACCACGCGCAGCTTGCTGGCGTGATCTGGCGTCGGCGGGTGCATCTTGATGCTGAAGGCGTCCTTGAACGGACTGTTCACGCAGTCGGGCGTGTCCTTCAGGTTGGGCAGCTCGCAGTCCAGCGGCGCGCTGGTGTCGATGAACTGGTGAAAGTCCGTGAGGGTGAGTCGCTCGACGCGCAGCGGGCCGGGGGGCTCAGGATCCTGACCCGTGCCGTAGTCATCGCAGGCCGCCGTCATCAGCAAGCCCGCGAAGACTGCGCCACCCATCAGGCAGGAAGGGAAGGTCTTACGTAGCCTCATACTCATTCCTTTGCTCTGAACCTGTTAGCTGGATTGCACAGCTTTTGAGGTCCTTTTGTCAAATCTTTTCCGAGAGACACCCCAGGCCAAACGGCAGATCCCATACCTGCCGACCTGCGGGAAAACTTAGCGCACCGGCCCCGCGCACAGGGCCCGCGCTTCGCCCCGCAGTCGATCCACCTCTTTGGCCACCTGGGCCACGAAGTCCTCAAGCGGCTCGCCCGGTGGCGGCGGCGACATCGGGGCACCGACTGCGACAGCAATCTGGCCAGGATAGACGGGAAAGGTATCGCGCGGTAGCACGCTGTAGGTCCCGGCGATACCGACGGGGACGATGCGAAAGCCAGCCTGCTGGGCAAGGTGGAAGCCCCCTTTCTTGAACGCTTGTAGGGTCTGGCCATCACCGCGCGTCCCCTCGGGAAAAACAAGCACCGAGCGTCCCCGGCGCAGCCGGTCACCCGCCCGGTTCATGCTGCGGAAAGCCGAGGTGCGGTCGCGACGATTGATGAACACAAACCCCGCCAGCCACATCCCCCAGCTGAACACCGGCAGGATCAGCAGCGAGCGCTTGGCCACCATGACTACTTTTTGCGGCAATGTCGCATACAGAGCCAGGATATCGGTTAACGACTCGTGGTTGCTGAGGTAGATGTATCGCTCGCTCTGCACTAGCTGCGGCGAGACGCTGCGGCGATAGCGAATACCGCCGACCGCGAAGATCACCTTGGGCCAGAGCTGCGCGAACCACAGATACAGCTCGCCTCGCGGCGACAGAGGCATGGTCACCGTCGCCACGATCGACAGAACGAGGGTCCAGGCAATGATGAAGTAGCTGGTTAGATAGGCGCGTAGGCGCAGCCAGCCTAGCGGTCTTGCTTCTGCCATCTATGTCCGCCCTCCCTAGCCGCGCCCGTCGGAAGAGTCGCTGCCCACCGCTGGTTTGCTGGCCCGCGCTTTCTGCAGCACGGCCGCGCGAAACTCATCGACCGGACGCAGGGCAAAGCGCACCAGCTTGCGCTGCTGACCGTCGCCGGTGAAGTACAGCGCCACCAGCTGGGCGCAGAGCGACAGCAGGGCCTGCGTCATCGCTCGCAGCGGCATCGAGATCGGCGTCGGCGAGCTCGGGCTGGCTGGCTCCGCCGTACCGATGGCCCGGCCATACAGCTGATGGCAGCGCTCAACTTCCACCCAGAAGGCGGTGCCGGCCAGGCGATGCAGGTCGGCGATCAGGCCGCTCGTCTTGGCCCGCTGAATGCGCGCCTCGGCTTCCCGGAACTGCTGCTCGTAGTCAAGCGCCAGAAACGACAGGCCGGTCGGAAACAGCGCCGCCAAGAGCTCGGCCGCGCGGATCGCTTCTGGATGCAGCTCGGGCGGCAGCGTTGCATAGGCGAGCAGGCGATCGTGCAGCAGCCGCCACGCCGTATCCGCCATCTGATCGACGGGGGCAGGCTCAGGCGTCGCGCCGGCCGACTGCTGCTCTAGCCACACCTGCTGCAGCGCGTTGGCTTCCTGCTGCAGCCGATCGGTGCTGCGCCGCAGAGCCTGCGCTTCTTCCGGCGTCAGAGCGTTGAGGGTACTCACCAGCTGGCGACACAGCGTGATGCCGGCAAGCACATCGAAGCGCGGCAGCCGCGCATATTGCGCCGGATCAAAATCGTCGGTGACAGAGACCACGTCTTCCATGGCAGGTCTCTATATCGTGCGGGCCCGCTGCGAACAACAGGCATCAGCCGATGACGTAGGCACACTTGCCGCGGTCGCAAGACAGCGGGCGGCAGCAGTCGTTGTCGCTGGTGCAGCTTGCAGTGCAGCTGTTGTTCTTGCAGGCCTGGCCGCCACAGTCCTGGCAGGTGCTGCAGGTGTTGGTGTTGCCGCCGCCAGCGCTCGTCGGTGTGCACGAGTCCGCCGCCTTCAGCACGGCGATGTCGTGGTGGATGCTGACCGCCCCCGAGTTGTTCAGGCTGCTCACGAAGATGGCGCCATAGACCGTGAGGTTGCCGCCGGTCACCAGCGCCGACTCCGGTGCGTAGATGTTGCCGTTGATCACCGAGTTGGCCGACAGGTTGATGTTGCGCGAGCCGCCCATGTACAGCCGGACCCGAGCCGGCGCGCTGCGATCGCCAAAGTTAAGCGGCGCTGAGCTGGTCAGGTTGCCGTTGAGAAACAGGTCCAGCTCGCCGCTGCCGCTTAGCGCGACGCGCAGATCGGACTCGATGTTGACGTCGCTGCCGATGAACAGCGCGGTGCGACCAGAGACACCGATGGTCAGCTTGCCCGCGCCGGTGATGCGGTTGAGGAAGAAGCGACCGCAGGGCAGGTTCAGCGTCTGATCGCCGCGGAAGTTGTTAAAGCGATCAGGGTCGAGCGAGATGCTGGCGTTGTCGTTGTCACTGCGCCGCGCCTCGACGTAAGCGGCAATCGGGAACAGCTGCGTGGGGCCGCAGTCGCAGGGCGTGGGCACGCTGACCGCGGCGCGGGTCGTCGTACCAACCTGCATCGTCGTGGCGTTGATCGCGCGGCCAGCCGGCACGGTCAGGGTGCCCGTGACTTTCAGCAGGCCGGTGATGTTCAGATCGCCGTTGACGAAGGCGTTGCGGCCCACCACCAGCTGGCTCTCGTTGATGCTGGAGTTCAGCTGCAGATCCTGGCCGACGGTGATGTTCTGTCCGCTGCTGCTGCCCAGGACCTGCAGGTTGCCGCCGACGGACAGGCTGCTGCTGGGATTGATGTTGCCGTTGCAGCCCAGCGAGCCACCGCTGCCAAACGTCGTCGCACCCGCCGCCATGCTGTCGAAGGCATCGACCGTGAGCGTGTTGGCCGGGGACAGGTCCTTGCAGACGCACAGGCCATAGCGAAAGGCCGCGGACGCGACCTGGCCACTGCAGCGCACCGCACCCGCTGTCCCGGTGTCGCCAACCACGATCGGCGGACCACTGCCCGCGCAGTAGCCGCCGCCCCCGCCGTCACCACCGCCGGTGCCGCCATCGCCGTTGGGATCGTTGGGATCGACGTTCATGCCGCTGACGTTGGAGCCATTGCAGCCAAGGGGCGCCGCCGCCAGCCCAGCGCCGATCAGCGCCGCGAGGCCAAACATCGGAAGCCAGCGACGGGCGGACACCGACGCGGGCACGGACGCAGACGAATAAGAGAAGGCAGGCCGAGGAGATGAAGCGCGCGGATAGGCATGGTTTTGCATGGGACCATCATAGCGACTGGTCCCCGGCCGAGGCGGCGCTTGTACGCTTGCTCAGCGTCGGAGTCCGCCCCAGCTAGCCGGGCTGACTTGGGCAGGAGGTAAGCGGCAAGTGAGCCAGGTCGTTGCCTGCCTTGCACTGTGGGACAGGCCGCCGCCCCTGCCCATCATCATCGACGCGCAGCCACAGGTCGTAGGGCGGTGGTGAGGGGTTCTTCCAGTCGCACGCAATCGGCACGCACTCTCCGGCCAGGACCGGCCGCTCGGCCGTCGCCACGCACAGCACCTGGGCCCCCGCTCGACGAGGATCGCCGAGATAGAACGTCGAGGGGATCCCCGGCAGGAGCGGCGCCACACCGCGATTGCAGAGCTGGCCCGACAGCCGGAACAGCGTTGTGCAGTCGCCGACATCGGGGGGCAGGCCGATCTTGCCGGTGCCATCGCCGCGCGGCGGGATGCCCTGACCGCTGCCCTGCACGTTCTGGCGAAAGTTGTTGTAGCTGCGCCAGTTGTCGACCTGCTTGACCGGCACGCTGCCGTCGTCGTTGATGTTGGTGATGTGGTAGGCGTGCTGGTTCCAGATGCGGCGCGAGGGCATCCAGCGATCCTGCGGATCTTTGTAGACGCGCAAGCCAAAGCTGGCCCCCGGGTGCTTGATGCCTAGCTCGCTCGCCGAGCGCGAGCCCTTGCAGCGGTTGTTCTGCGCACTATCTGAGCCGACGACGATCTCGGCATGTCCGTCGCCGTCCACGTCGGCGATGACCGGCTCTTCCTGCACCGTGCCCGAGGTCACCGGCGCCGCGAACCGCTTCTGGCCATCGGGGCCGTTGTAGACGCGCAGCCAGCACTCATCGCGATAGACGACCTCGGCCACGCCATCGCCGTTGAAGTCAAAGACTGAGGACCCAGTCGAGCCCGAGGACTCGTCTTCGGTTGCCGACTGCCACAGCACGCCATCGTCGCTGCCCAAGCACTTGGCCGGCCGCGGGCTCTGCAGGCAGTCCGGGCTGTAGACGTAGTAGAAGGTCCGGCTGGCGGTCGCAAACTCTGGCTGGCCATCGCCATCAAAGTCGGCCACGGTCGGCGGCCCACCCCAGCCATCCTTGGCCGCGGTCGGCGGCATCAGGAAGCGCTGGTTGAAGTAGTCAAGGACCGACACCTTCTGATCGCCATTGCGCGATGACACCAGCACCACATCGGGATGGCCATCACGGTTAAAGTCGCCGATCGCGGGATAGCCACCGATCAGATCCTTGGTCAGGGCCCGCGTCTTGTTGGCGCCGGTGATGCCGTCGAAGACCTGGTGTCCGCTGACCACCTCCATTACCCCATCGCCGTCGAGATCGACGGGGATGGCGATCGTGCCCCACGAGCCCTCTTCGATGATGTTGTGGTTCCACAGAAGATCGATCTTTGGCGCAGGTGTGCTGACGTAGCGCAGGACCGCGGCACCGGCGACGATCTCGGGGGGACCCTGGCCATCGAGGTTGGCGATGGCCGGCGGATAGTCACGAAAGCAGGGACCGCTGCCCGGCTCTAAGCGGCTGGCCAGCACCTCGCCCTGATGACTAAAGACCGTCAGGCCAGGCGCCAGGCCGACGATCTCGACCTTGCCATCGCCGTCGAGATCGGCCGCCGCGATGCTGGTGCAGCCGCTGAGCTTGGTCGGCTTGTCCCACTTCACCGCGCAGTCCTGCCCCGACAGCGCGATGAGGTGCGTCGGTCCTACCGTGCCGGCGGCAAAGACGATCTCCGGCGAGCCATCGCCTTCCAGATCGATGACCAGCGGCGTGGTCAGCACGTCTTTGTAGGCCGGTACCGTGCCGCGCTCCGGCCACTCGCACTTGAGCTGAGGCGGCAGAAACTCCGACGGCAAGAACACGCCGCCCTGGCACGTGTCGTCATAGCGCGGCCGCGGCGGCTGACCCCAGGGCACGCAGGCGCAGCGCTCGCTGCCAATGGCTGGCGGACAGGCGCAGTAGGTGTCGTTGTGGCAGTCATCGTCCGCGGCATCCAGCACGCAGTCGCCGTAGTCGATGACGCAGCCGCCGTCGATGCAGCGCCGCCCGGTGCGACAGTCAGCATCGCGCTGGCAAGCCCCGGTGCGGTACTCCGGCGAGTCCGGCTCTAGCAGGCGATC
>CAZVMD010000023.1:30464-41696 GCA_964628555.1 uncultured Myxococcales bacterium
GGCGGTCTGGATGCGCAGCTCGCCCCCGACCGTCAGCCCACGCGACAGCGGCGTCGGGGCGGCCGCACCGACCTGCTGCGTCGCGCCGCCAAGCAGCTCGCGCACCTCGGCGGCACCGAGCGGCACGATGCGCTCATCGCGCGGCTTGGGAGACGGGACCGCGACGGTCGGCGACGCAGCCGCAGGGGCTCCGGCCCACGCCAGCGGCGACCCCAGGGCCCAAACAGCGATGCATAGTCCGGCTCGCGTCATAGGCTCGATCCGCTCTCCAGCCCGACCCAGCGGCGCGCCGTCACGCAGGCCGAGGTCCCGGCGGTGAACTCGCGACAGGTGTTAGGACGATCAGCATAAATCGTACAGCCATACGGTCCCTCGGGGGGACCGGCCAGCGCCGCACAGCGCGTGCGATCGGGGCTGCGCCGCAGCTGCAGCAGGCGTCCCTTCTGCTCGACGAGCTCGGGATGGCGCACGGTGACGATCTCGCGCCGCGCCACCTCGACAATGTCATAGGCGTGACGGCAGCAGGCGCCGCACTCCTGACAGTCCAGGCGGTCGCGGTGCAGGGCGCAGGCGGCCGCCGCCGGCTGGATGTTGCGGCCCGGCGCATCGGTGTCGCTGCTCAGCTGACAGCGCCAGGGCCCGCGGCCGCGCAGTGGCGGCGTGGCATAGGCACAGCTGGCGCAGGTCAGGCCAGCGGCGGCGCGGTGCAGACCGTCGCTCATCGGCAGGCCACTCTCGTGCCGCGGCGGGGCCGGACAGAGCCGCCACAGAGCCGGCAGGCGAGACGTCCCGCTCTGCCCCAGGGCCGGCGCCGGATCGTAGGTCTTGCCCTCGCCGCCGCTGCCGCGGGTCAGCGCGGCATGCACCTCCGCCGTCGCCCGCAGCGCCGTGGCCAGCGGCCGGCGATACGGCGGGCGCATGGCTCGGGCCAGGGCCTCGCGCGCCATGCCCTGCGAGGGCTCGAACGCGCCATCGGTCAGCGGATCCGGTCCCAGCCCGTCGTAGTAGGCGCGGAAGTCGGTCGTCGGTCCCAGCAGGCGCCGCAGCCCATGCGGACGCAAGAGCGCCGCCTGCACGCGCAGACAGGCGTACTCGCGGATGCGATCGCCGCGCGCCTCGGCCTCCTCTGGTTCATTGCTCAGCCCCCAGTCGGGCAGCGAGAAGCTCGTCGGCCCCTGCACCAGGGCATGACACAGCTCGTGCAGGATAATCTGCGCCAAGCAGTCGTCGGCATCGAGCTCGCCGTCGGGGGCGATGCTGAGGTTGCCGTTGCCGTCGGTGGTGGCATAGCCATGCAGGCTGCGCCGGACCTTGAGGCCAAGCTCGCTGGCCGCGGTCAGCCAGATGTGGCTCAGCGGGTCGACATAGTGGGCCGTCACCGGGCGCGGCGACGAGGAGTCAGGCAGCTCAGGCTGGGCGGATGGCATAGCGGGGGCAGGGCGCGCGGCGCCGCCGGTCAGGGTAGCGCGCTAGCTCGCGACAGCGACGAGGAAAAACTTCGGCTTAAATAAAAGTGATTTTCATTACATAATTTGAATACTTAGTTCGCTGGTCGGATCGCAATGACGGGGGGAATCTTGCTGAAAGCCGACGGGCAGTCGCTCGCGGCGCGGATGGGGCGCTGGCTGTGGGCCGTGGCCATCCTCGCCACCTGCAGCACCGCGACGGCTCTACCGCTGGCCTATGCCGAGCAGGCCATGGCCTTGCTGTCGCCAGTAGCCCGCGCCCACCTGGAGACACCACCCAACGAGAAGCCCTACAACGTCCGCCTGCACTTCCTCAAGTCGAACGAGCGCCGGCACGACCTGTTCTTCTCGGCCCTGCGTGGCATCGGCGGCGGCTATCTTGGCGTTGGTGCCGATCAGAACTACACGCTGGCTGCGGTGGCCCGGGCCGATGTCCTGTGGCTGGTCGACATCGACGGTGACGTCATCGACTGGCACCGCATCTACGCCGCCCTGATCCCGGCCGCGCCGACCTCGGTCGCGCTGTCGGCTCTGCTTTCGGGCCGCCGCGATACCGAAGTGCAGGCGGCGCTGCGCACCCGCTGGGATGCCGCCGAAGCCGCTCGCCTATGGCCGGTCTATCTGCGCTATCGCGGCTATCTGCTCAACCACTTCGCCGTCGAGCGCGAGTACAAGTGGCGCGGTCAGCCGGTCACCTGGCTGTCGGATCCCGATCTGTACGCGCACATCTATCGCCTGATGAGCGAGCGCCGCGTCATCGCCCGCGTCGGCGACCTGCACGGCGAGCGCACCGTCATCGCCATCGGCGCCGCCGCCCAAGCCGCCGGCCTCAAGTTCCACACCGTCTATCTGTCCAACGTCGAGCAGTGGTTCCACTACAGCGCGCAGTTTCAGCGCAACATGGCGGCGCTGCCGCATAACGCTGCCACCGTGGTCCTGCGCACCCTGGCGCGCGGCGAGCTAGCGTTTCCTGAGCAGGATCGCTGGCACTTCTCGGTCCAGACCCTCGACGACTTCCTGGCCCGCATGGCCGCTCCCGTGCAGCCGCTCACCTCGGTCCACGGGCTGATGCCGGCCATGAGCCGCGCCCGCTCGCCCGGCGTCCTCGGCCTGTCCTGGATCGGCCCCGTCCTCCCCACCCAGCCGATCAAGCCCTCCTGGAACGCGCTGCCGCCGCTGCGCCTGTGAGCCGCCGGGGTGGGTGCGCGGCCTCGCCGGCTACTGCGAGGTGTTCAGCAGCACGGCGACCTTGCCATCGCCCTTGAGCGCCGCGACGATGTCCGGCTTGCCGTCTCCGTTGACGTCAGCGACGGCGACCGACTGCGGTCCGGTGCCCACCGCGAGCTCGACGGCCGCGAAGTCGTTTACGGCATTGAAGAGCTGCAGGCTGAGCTTGCCGCTGTCGTAGTTGGCAAACACCAAGTCCGGCCACGAGTCGCCGTTTAGGTCGCCCGCCGCCACCGCCTGCGGAAAGGCCGGGGCCCCCAGCGACTTGCTGGCGAGCAGCGCGGTGAAGTTCTGGCCGCCATCGCCGAGCAGCACGCTAAACGTGTTACTGGCGCCGTTGGCGACGACGATGTCGAGCTTGCCATCCTTGTTGAGGTCGACAAACCGAGCGTCCATCTGTCGCGCGCCGCTGATCAGCGGCGTGAGCAGAGGGGTGAAGGTGCCATCGCCCAGACCGCGCAGGACGCTGATGCTATTGCCTGTGGGGTTGCCGTTAGACAGCAGCAGATCGACGGTGACATCGGCATCCACCAGGCCGACATCGATCGAGTTGGGGATGACGACGCCGGTAAACGTCGAGCCGGTCTTGGCCGTGAAGCCCGCCGCACCGTCGTTAAGCAGAACGGTGACATCGTTGCTCCCGCTGTTGCTCACCACCAAGTCCAGGTCGCTGTCCCCGTCGAGCTTGGCGGCCAGGACCGCGGTGGGCCCAGTGCCGGCCGAAAGCGGCGTCTTGGACTTGCGAATGCCCCCGGCCCCATCGCCCAAGAGCACACTGACGTTGTTGCTGCCGTAGTTCGCGATGGCCAGATCCGGCATTCCATCGCCATCGAAGTCGCCCGCCGTCACCCAGCGCGGGTTCATGCCGACCGGGATGGGACTCGGTGCAGCGGCCGGCGGGCTGAAGTCACCGGCCCCATTGCCCACCAGGATGCGCAAGGTACCGGCGGTCTCGTTGGCGACCGCCAGGTCGGCTTTACCGTCTTGGTTCAGGTCAGAGACGAGCACGTAGTACGGCCCAAGACCGGTGTCGAACAGCTTGGGCGCCGCAAAGTAGGGCTGGCCGCGCTGGTACGCGAAGCGGTCGCTGCTGACCCGCTGCCCATACGGACTCTCGACGACGAGCATGGCCGGGCCGGCCTTCGCTGGGGCAGCGGGCGGCACGGTGACCTGAAGCTGCGTCTCGGAGACCCAGGTCACGCTGCTGGCGGCCACACCGTCGATCGTCACTTGCGAGCCGGGGACAAAGTTCTGACCGCCGAGTGTCAGCGTGGTGCCGCCAGCGCGGGGCGCAACCGGGGGCGTGACCGAGGAGAGCGAGGTGCAGCGAGCGCTCGGCAACAGCACCAGCATCAGCTCGATCTCTCCCGTCGCTGCGCTACGGCTGACCTGGGTGCTGATGCGCCCCGTCGAGATCGCGCAGCGGGCTTGGCTCAGCCCGACACCGTCGATCGTGAGGTCACCCTGCGACGCCGCATCGGCCGGCAGCTTGATGGCAAAGGCCTCCAAGTCGCGCGTAAACACCGCCCCCTGCAGAGCCGCCTTGCCTCCCAGGCTGGTCGATACATAAAGGGCGCTGACCTCCGGCGTCAGGTTGGCCACGCGCACCCGCACCAGCAGCGAGTCCGACGGACTGCAGGTGGCAAGGCCGCCAGAAAAGAGGCACAAGGCCGCCAAGCGAAGGCTTGCGGGACGCATCGGCAGACTCCTCTTGCGATGCTGGGAATCGCTCCCGTTAGAACATCGGCTCATACACATTTCCGTTGCTGGGCAGCGAGCCGCCGCGCGTCCCCAGCCCCACGCCCAAGCCCACCCCTAGACCGACCAGCGCCGCCGAGCCCAGCACCACGCCCCAGAACCAGCCCTTCTTGTAGACCGGCACTGCGGCGGTCGGCTGCGCTGCACTCGGCACCCCGCCAGCGACGGCGGGACTGGGACTTTGAGGCAGCTTGGCGGTCACCGCTTCAATCTGGCCGGCGTACTCGCGGGCCTTGGCTTTCTGCGCTGCGTCGTCCACATCGGATTCGACAAAGCGCTGGTAGTGCGCCAGCGCATCGCTCAGCAGGCCTAGCTTGTGCTCGACGCGGGCGATGCTGTAAAGCAGGCGCGGATCGGCTTGCACCTCGTAGGCCAGCTTGTAGCTGCGCAGCGCCTCGACCGGCTGACCGGCCTTGGACTGCTGCTGCGCCTGCTGATACAGCGCCAGGCAGGCGGGATTTTCTTCGCAGTTGGCGGCCGGCTGCGCCTGCCCCCACGCGCGCGGGATCGGCCAGGCCAGCGCCGCAGTCGTCAGGAAGGTGAGAAGCTTGTTCTTCATAGCTCGGGCTCTGCGACGGCGGCTTCTTCCTCACAGGCAGGCGAACCGGGCCCCGCTGCGGGCTGCCAGGTACTGAGCATTGCCTAAGCGCAGTCGCGCGCGCTCCCAGTATCGCGCGCGTGCGCCGTCCGGTCTATGGCTGAGTGCTGGCGCGGCCAGCTACGCTAGGGACATGGCCAGATCACAGGTGCGCCGGCGGCTGTCACGACCGTTTTTTCGGCTCTGGCTGGGGCCATTCGCTGGCCTGCTTGGGCTGCTGTGGGGGGAAGCGCGCAGCGCGGGCCGCAGCGAGGCGACCACCAGTGCCGCCGTCCTCGGTGGCGAGCTAGTCATTCGCGGCCAGATGGGCCACGCCATCCACACGCACGGCGGACCGCCGGCCCAGCTTGGCCATGTGCGCTTCGTCTTTGAAAACCATGGCCGGCAGGCGCTGCGCATCGCGGTCAGCGACATCGAGTTTCTGGCCGGCGACCACGACTGCGAGAAGTCGCCGCAGCGCGTCGTCTCGCATCCCAAGTCCGGCGGCATCCTGCTCGATGACGGCAAGATGCGCGAGAGCGCGCCGCAGGTCGACATCCCGGCTGGCGCCACGCTGTCCGGCACCGTCGGCTTCGTCGCGGTCCCGGCCTATTACACCTACTGCGATCGCTTCGCCTTTCGCGTGTTCTTCCGCGTCGGCCCCGGCGGCAAGACCCGGGTCGGCGTGGTCAGCGAGGTCGAGGTCAGCCGCGAAGAGCCGCTGCACCGCCACGCGCGCTAAGCCTGCGGCGCAGCAGCCCCAGGAGCAAGAGCGCCAGCCAGACGCCGACGCCGCGCGAGCCCGCCTGGCCAGGCAGGTACTGGCAGCCGGTCGCCGTGGCCGGGCTGCTGTTGACAAACGAGATGCGGACCTGGTTGTTGTCGGCCTTGGGGTCAAAGACCGCGCTCTCGATGCGGGCCGACACGGTAAACGCCGCTTCGAGGTACGGCGGTAAGAATTCGAGGCTTAGCGTCTGGCCACTGCCAACTTCCAGGCTATCGCGTCGACAGATTACCGAGCTCGCAAGGGCCTGACAGGCCCAGGCTGTGCCCTCGGCGCGCTGAAACGTCGCCGTCTCGGGAAGCTCGAACACGACCTGCAAGCCGGTGGCGCTGGCCTTGCCAGCGTTGTCGATCGAAACAGTGACGCGCGCGCTCTTTCTGCCGCTGACCTGGACCTCGCCGGGGCTGGCGCTCAGGCTCAGGTCCGCCTCGCTGCGACACTGGCGGGCCTGACAGGTGCCCGCCGCGCAGGCGTCGCCATCGGCATGCGCCTCGTCGCTCGCGCAGGACACGTCGCTGCCCGTGCAGGTCTCGCTCAGATCGCAGTCGCTGACGGCGGCGCGACACACCGCCCCCGCCGGCCGCAAGCTATCCGTCGGGCAGGTGTTGGCGAAGCCGCTGCAGACCTCGGCCAGATCGCAGGGGCCAGCCGCTGCCCGGCAGACCGTGCCGAAGGCCACCTTGGTGTCACCTGGGCAGCCGGTGGTCGTGCCTGAGCAGACCTCGGCCAGGTCACAGGCTCCAGCGCTCGGCCGGCACTCGGTGCCTTTGGGTTGCAGGGCATCGCTGGGACAGGTCGTGGTGGTGCCGCTGCAGTACTCGGCGACATCGCAGGGACCGGCGCTGGCCCGACAGACCGCGGTGCTGGGACGCAGGCGATCGCTGGGGCAGCTAGGGCCGGTGCCGGTGCAGTACTCGTCGGCGTCGCAGGGCCCAACCGCCAGCCGACAGAAGCCGGTGCTGGGACGGAAGACATCGGGGGGACAGACCGGGCTGCTGCCCGTGCAGTACTCCTGCAGATCGCAGGTGTCGGCGATGGCGCGGCACATCGTCGTCTTCGGCCGCAGGGTATCGGCGGGACAGACGATGTTCATCCCGTTGCAGACCTCCTCTACGTCGCAGTCGCCAGCCGCTGGCCGACAGACCGTGCCGGCCGGCTTGACCTTGACCGCCACACAGCTGGTGCTGGTGCCGTCGCAGACATCGGCGACATCGCACAGGTCGCGGACCGGATTGCAGACCGTGCCCGCCACCGCCGCACCACAGACCCCGTCGGTGACCGCGCCCTTGGCCTTGCTGCAGGCCAAGCAGTCGGAGGTCAGGCCACCGCTACAGGCGCTGTCGCAGCACACGCCGTCGACGCAGAAGGCCGAAGCACACTCGTGGGCGACGCTGCAGGCCGTGCCATTGGTCTTGGGCACCGCACCGATAAAGACATAGGCCGCACCGGCCGAGCTCACCGCCCCGGCCTTGGCCGCTGGCGCGCCGATCACCCCGGTCGTGCCGGACACCGCGACCGACCAGCCATAGCTCAGGCTGTCGTTGCCGTCGCTGCCATAGACTCCATCTTCATTGACCCAGGCCCCGCCCGACAGCGCCAAGACCTCCAGGTTGCCGTTGGTGCCGCCGGGCGAGGTTCCCTGCGGCTGGCCGATCAGGATCTGGCTGGCCGAGATCGCCACCCCCTGCCCATAGCGGCCAAAGGGGGTCGCCAGCGCGGGCAGGCTACGCGCCAATGTCCAGGTTGTGCCTGACCGCGTAAATATCAATGCAGCGCCCGAGTCACTCATTGAGTTATCGGCATATGGCGTGGCCATAATCAGATGATCGCCATAAACCGCCACCGAGCTGCCATACCAGTCACTGGTCTCCGCCATGGCCGGACGCAGCTTGGCCTGCTGGCTCCACGTGGTGCCTGACCGCGTAAACACATATACTGAGCCGGCATCAAGGCGAAACCCCGGCGTGAACTGGCGGACCCCGGGTGCGCCGATCACGGCGGTATCGTTATCTAAGGCCACTGCCCAGCCCAAGAGATCGTTACTGGCGCGGTCTGCAGCAATAATCTTTGCCTGTTGTGTCCAGGTCGTTCCTACCCGAGTATAAACATATGCTGCACCGCTATTATTCAATCCTCCGACATCGGCATTCATCGCCCCGGCGATAATCGTGTCCTTGGACAGCGCGACCCCCGAGCCAAACAGGTCTCGGTTGGCAGCGTCGCTGGCGACGAGCTTTTGCTCCAGTGCCCAGGTCGTGGCCGCGCGCTTAAATACATAGACCGCTCCGGTATCCGCCGTGCCGGGGATCGCCGCATGCCAGGCCGCAACCGCCAGCGTATCGCCTTCTAACGCAATCGCGTGGCCAAACTCTTCAAACCCCGCCGCGTCATTGGCGACAATCTTCTGCTGCTCGGTCCAGGTCGTCCCGGCGCGCACGTATACATAAACCGCACCCGTATCGGTAAACCCCGGCAGATCCGCTTTGGGCGCAGCCACTGCTGCGGTATCCCCCGATATGCTGACCGCATACCCAAACTGGTCATCTGTCGCCGCATCGGAGGCAATTAACTTCTGCTGCTGCAACCAGACCAAGGGATCGATCGTAATTGGATATTTGGCATCGCCTGGATCGACATAGATGCTGATTTTCTGGCCATCAAGTTTCCAGGTTACATCCAAGGCGCGGTGCTCCGCGTCATACGCAAATAGTTCCCCGTATCGCATAACCACATGGCCGGCTTTATCCCGAAATAGGATCTCGCTCGTCGCCGCCTGATCGATCTGCTCGGCCTGCAGGCTGCTGCTCAGCTCAAGCTCCAGCGCTAGCTCCTCGCTGGCCGCGCAGTCGAACGGACGCAGCAGCGAGAAGCCCTGCTCCAGCCCCAGCGGACCGTGCACGTACCACTCGGTCACCCCCCCGCGCTGAAGCTCGACGCGGTTGCGCAGCGTCGAAAGCGTCGCGGCGGCAACGGGCTGTGGCTGCGGCGCACAGCCGGCCCGGGCCAGCCGCAGGCGCAGCTCACCGCTGTCGCCGGGCGCGATGATCGCGGCCTGTCCTTCGCTGATCAGCGCCGAGAAGCCCTGCCGCGGATGGTCAGCCCAGCTCCGCGCGGCCTCGGCGTGGAAGGCATAGCGCTCGGAAGCCTTGGCCTGCACCCCGCTGATATAGGCCGCCCGCAGCGCCGCGTCGGTCTGCTGGGCCGCCGGCCGAGCGCTGCTGGCGCGCTCTGCCCCCGGCGGTGAGCAGGCTGCGGCCCAGCTGAGCAGCCAGATCAGCGAGCAGCGCCACCGTGAACACGACACCCCCCATGCACGAACATCTACCTCGATAAACATCAGCTTTCCCCCCTGGGGTCATCTTATCGAACCCCGAGGAGAGCCTTCGTAAGAAACAGAACCTAGCGGCGCCGCCCAGGTCCGGCCCGCAGCAGCGACAGCGCCGCGAGCAGGAGCACGCCGAGGAAGTAGTAGTAGTTGCAGAAGGCCTGCTTGGCCGTCGCGAAGAAGCCGAAGAGCTGCAGGCTGACGACGAGCAGGAAGCCACCGCTGCCGGCCGGCAGACCCGACGCAAGGCCCGACGGCGACGGCCGGCGACGGCTGAGGTACCACAGCGGCAGCACCAGACCGACCGCCGCAGTCGCACCCGGTAGCTGCAGATCGGACAGGGCATGGAACAGGGCGGGCAGCGACAGCGCCTCGCGGCGAAACGGCTGGCGCAGCTGAAACAGCACCACGTCCTCGACAAAGTCGGCCGGCCCGACGAGGACAAACGGCAGATAGGTAAGCAGGGTGGGCAGCCCGCAGATGGCCAGCCAGCGCCCGCGATACGGCCGCAGCTCCGTCGGCAAGAGGTGCAAGCCAAGGCGCGGCAGCAGAAACGGCAGCAGCAGCAAGAGCCCGTACTGCTTGCCGGCGACCGCCAGGCCCAGCAGCAGACCGTCGAGCCACAGCCGACGCATTCCCCCCCCGGCGGACCCGCCGCGACCAGCGGGCGACTGGCGAAAGAGCAGCCACAGCCCAAGCAGCGCGGCGAGCAGCGGCTCGGTCCAGGCCTGCTCGACGACGAGAAAGCCGCAGGGGTGCAGCAGGTGCAGGCTCAGCAGGCCCAGGCCGCGATCCCAGCTGCGCGCCTCGCCCCGCCGCGGCGCCGCCAGGCGATACAGCCCGCCGCCGATCACCAGCTGACAGAGCAGGAACAGCCAGCGCACATCGCCGGTCAGGCGGAAGCAGGCGGTCGACAAGAGCAGCGACAGCGGCGGGTAGGGATAATGATCGAGGGCGGCCAGCCAGTGCCCGAAGAACTCCGTAGTCTCGACGGGGTCGTAGGGGTTGGGGTACAGCGCGCGGTACGGATTGCGGCCGGACAAGAGCAGCTCGGCGGCGCGCTGCTGCAGGCCAAACACATCGATGCGCGGGCTGGGCGCCTGCCGCAGCAGATAGCCAAAGCACAGCGCCGTCGCCGCCAGGGCCAGCCCAGCCAGCCACAGCGAGCGCGTGGTCGCCTGCTTCGGCTGCGGCTGGGAGGGCTGCGGGGAGCTGGGGACGCAACGGGTGGCCCACAGCACGAGGCCCAGGAGCAAGAGCGCCCACAGCCGATGCGCATAGGGCCAGGTGCTGGGCAGCAGCGCCGCACCGGGACTGCGCAAGAGCTGCAGCCCAGCCAGCAGGCAGCCAAGGGCGCGCAGGCCCCGCCGACCTGGATCGGCAGCCAGCCCGCTCGACGCGTCGGACGCGACGACGGCCGGGGCGGGGGCGGCCAGGCAGCCGGCCAGCTGAACAAAGCGCAGGAGGCACAGCAGGAACAGCGGCGCCGAGGCCAGCCCCAGCGCGCCCTGGTGCGGAAACAGCGTCAGAAACAGGAGCGCAGTGGCGGCAAATAGGGCTCGATACGCGTCTGCACGTAGCACGTCACCGCCAGGCTCGGGAACATACGCAGCAGGGGGGGCGGGCGTCATAGCCGCTGCCGCCGAAAGCGCACGCCGAGGCCCAGGGCCAGGATCAAGAGCGGCAGCCCGAGGACGAGCAGGACGAACAGCCGCCGCGTCTGCGCCGCCGTGAGCAGGAGCCGGATCTGGCCAGGCTGCTTCGGCTGGATGCTGCTCGTCGTCGGCAGATCGGCGAGCCACTTGATCGCGGCGAGCAAGAGGTCGCGGTTGTACAGCACCAGGGTGTCGTTCCAGGCCAGCTGCGCCGAGCCCAGCACCACGATGCGCGCCGCGGGACCGGCCGGACCTTCGGCCTCAGCGACGGCGGCGATCGGCTGCGCAGCGGGCTGCGACGGCGACGGGAGCGGCGCTGGGGCCGCGCCTGCGGACGGCGCCGCAGACGGCAGAGCAGCGCGCAGCGAGGCCAGCTCGGACTCGGCCAGCCCGGACTCGCTGGTCTGGATCAGCGTCTGCGCGGTCCAGCCCGGCAGCCG
>CAZVMD010000024.1:0-40601 GCA_964628555.1 uncultured Myxococcales bacterium
CTTGGCTGGCGACGGGCGCGTGGGCGTCGTCGACTTTGGGCGTGCTGCAGCGGCGGCGGAGCGTGGCGGGCGTGGCTGGGGGGAGCGCTGTGGGCGCTGGACACGTTTCATCGTGGCCTCGCAAGGCGGTCCGCCCAGCGATGGCGGGGCGGGCGTGGCTAGCTGTTCAGGGCGTTCTTCAGGACTTGGCTGGGCTTAAACGTTAAGACCCGGCGAGCACTGATGGTGATTTCGTCGCCGGTCTGCGGATTTCTGCCTATGCGCGATTTCTTGTCACGAACCACAAAGTTCCCGAACCCGGAGAGCTTGATTTTTTCGCCTTGTTCGAGGGTGACTTTGATGATGTCAAACACTGCCTCGACGATCTGCGCGGCTTCCTTTTTTGAGAACCCGCCGACCCGTTCATAGACATTCTCGATGATCTCGGCCTTGGTCATCGTCCGGCGATCCTGCATCGGAAGTCTGCCCCCTGTTCCAATAAAGTAATCTTCCTTGCATTTTATTGACGCTGTCCGACGAAGTCAAAGAGTTTGTCTGTTGAAAAACGTATTTCAGAACACAGTCTGTGTGTGCGTTCTGTGCCCGCATTTGCCTACGGGGTGTGCGACGGGGTGTGATTGAGCAGCGCATTCTATGGAGCAGGGAAGGGGAGGCTATCACAGACAACGAAAACTGTGAATTTCACTATAATCGGGACGAATGCGCAGGCTTATCTCTCTTGTCGCAACCCTGGCCTGCCTCGCCAGTCTGCTTAGTTCTGCTGCGGCACAGCCAGTGCCTGGAAGGAAGCGTCCGCCCCGGGACCTGGCGCGCTTGTCCTATGTCAGTCCGGCGGTGCGCACGCAAGTCCAGGGCCAGCGCGAGTGGTATGAGGCGCTGCCCGACCAGCCGGTCGACCGCAACATTCGCATCGCCACCGGGGCGCAGGGCGGCGCCGAGATCGCCATCGGCGAGCAGCTGCGCATCCAGATGGAGCCCGAGAGTGTGCTCGTGGTCCGGCGGCTGCCACGCGGCGCGCGCGGCCCCGGCGAGCTGCAGCTCCTGACTGGCTCGCTGCTGATCGAGATCATCGACGGCAAGGATATTGGCCCGCTGGTGGTCCACACACCGGTCGGCGATGTGCGGGTGCGTGGCGCCACGATTCGCCTGGTCAGCGATGCACAGGGACGGACGGCGATCGCGGTCTACCAGGGGCTGGCCACGCTGCGCAGCCGTCGCAGCGAGCTGGTGCTGCCGGCCGGCATGGGGACGATTGTGCAGCCAGGGGATCGCGATGCGCCGCTGCGGCAGCTGCCGTCGGCTCCCACTTGGCTCGATGGTGGCGACGGTGGGCAGGCCCGTATCGCGCTGTCGCTGGGCAGCCTGCGTGGGGCGGCCCGGCAGGGCGAGCTGCAGCTGAACTTCACACCGGTGCCGGGTGCGGTTCGCTATCGCGTCGAAGTCGCGGCCGATCCCCAGCTGCACGATCGTCGCGTGCTGAGCGACATCACTACCTCGCCGCTGCGGGCCGAGCTGGCGCCCGGTCTGTACTATGCGCGGGTGGCGGCTCTCGACGGCGATCTGCTGGCTGGGCCGCCGAGTGCTACTCAGACCTTGTACCTCGTGGCGGTGCGCAGCAACGCGGCGCTCTCGGCTGGGCCAGCTCCGCAGCGGGGGGGCGGGGCGAGCACGCTGTATCTGCAGCGCGCCCAGGCTGCCATCCTCAAGTTCGACTCTGGCTCGCTGCCGTTGACGGTGCAGGTCGATGGCCAGCGGCCCGATACCTGTCGCGGCGAGTGTGTCTTTAACCTCGGCGCCGGTGAGCATCGCTTTGCCTTGTCACTCAACGACAGCTCGGCACGGCTTACCTTGGCGGTTGCTGGGCCGCCGCCTGCTGCGCCGCCGCCGCCGCCACCCAGCCCGCCGGCCATCGAAGAGCGGGTCGAGCCGCTCGATGTGGCGCCGCCGCTCTTTGCGCCGGGACTGCCGCTGCGGGCTGCTGAGCCGCGCACGCGCCTGTACGCCCTGCTCGGAGTCGGGGCGCGCGCTCCCAACCATGCCGTCGATGTGGTGCGCTTGGACCTGGGCGCAGAGTGGGCCTTTCTGCGTCGGCGGCTGTCCGTGGATCTCAACCTGCCGCTGCTTTACTTCATCGACTTTCCCTCGGCGACTGGCGAGCCGCGCAGTGGTCCGGCGCTGGGCGATCTGTCGGTCGGCGCGCACGCGCTGGCGGTCAATGCCCTAGATGGCCGACTGCGCTTTGGCGCTCTGCTGCGGGCTCAGTTTCCGACCGGGACCTACGAGCGCGGCGTCCTGCCGCAGCGACCGATCGTCATCGATCCCGCGCTGGCCTTGGCGGCTCGCTATTGGCGCCTGGGACTGCTGACCACCCAGGGCGTGCTGGCGTCGTTCAACCTGCCGCAGCCCGAGCTGCGCTGGAGCATGGGCTACGCCGGACAGCTGCAGCTTTGGCGTGTCTCGCTGCTGGTGCAGTTCGACGCCGCGCTGGCGCTGTACGGCACCACGCTGCACGCCTTCGCCGTAGGTGGTGGGCTGCGGCTGCGCTTGGACAAGCTCGGTCACTTCCGCCTGCTTGTGGGGACGCGGGTGGCGCTGGGCACGGCGAGCGAAGCGACGTATGGCCGCTACAGTGGACAGCTGGGCTTCGAGTGGCTGCGCTTCTGAGGCGCGGCCCATCCCTGGCCTGAGCCGCCGGCTCCCCTACCGCCGCAGCGACAGCATGGTACGCAGGACCGCAGCCATCGCGCACAGCCAAAGCAAGCCGCGCACGCAGCCCAGCAGCGCAGCGGCATAGCTCTCGGTTGGCCAGCTGGTGAGCTCCAGCCAGCGAGGCACGAGCGCCGTCGTGCCCAGCAGCCACAGGACGAAGGCCAGCAGCGTCGAAAGTCCCGCCGTCGCGCCCAGCGCGCCGAGCCCGAGCTGCACAGCCCGAAAGCGCCACACCGCCAGCCAGCCGAGGCCACACAGACCCAGCAGCAGCAGCAGCGTGATCAGCACCGGCCGCAGGCTGTGCAGCACCACCGGCTCGGTGGCCCCGAGCTCGCCTCCACCGAGGTGTCGCCAGGCGAGCGGCAAGCTGGCCGGCAAGCTGGCCTGCACCCAGGAGCACAGCGTCGGCAGAAACAGCGCCAGGCCGCCAAACAGCAGCGCCGATAGCAGCGCATCGCCGCCGTCTTTACCCCCGCCCCCAGCTCGCGCTGAAACCTCAAGCATCCCCTGATGTTAGCGCGCCTGCCGGGCTGGCGGGGTCGGCGATCTTGGGCCTGCACGCTTGCGCACTGTGCGGGATCGCGCGTTGACAGGCCCGCCTGACCTCCGCATGCTTGCTCGGTTTCTCGCTCTAGCTCGACGACACCGACTCTGCCCAGGCAGTCGGTGCAGGCCAGGAGGCGCAGCGCATGGGGTACATCTTCGATCCGATACGACTTCACGAGATTGGTCAGCGGGCCATCGGCCTGCCGCATGGCGAGATGTGCTCGACGATCGTCGAGGATCTGGCCCGCGCCTATCCCGGCCACATCGATACTCGCGACGACTGGATGTTCAACCTGGCCGGCGGGCTGACCGGGGTGATGCGGGTGTTGCACGCGTCGCTTAGCGAGTACGTGCTGCTGTACGGCACGCCGCTCGGCACCGAAGGCTTTTCGGGTCGCTTCCGCATCGACATCTGGGATGTGCTGCTGTCTGGCTCGTTTTCGACGTACACCGATCAGGATCCCAGCCAGGTTCACACCTCGGGGGTCGGCGAGCTGGTTCACCTGCCGCCGGGCGTCACCAAGGCGGTGCGCATCGCTCCCAGCTCGTGGATGCTGGAGTACGCACGCGGGCCGATCTTCACCAGCCTGCCGGTGGCGCTGGGAGACTCGCTGTTTCGCGCGGTCGATCCGGCGATCTTGGCCAAGACCCTGTGGCGCTATGGCCAGCTGACGCTGCGCTCGCTGCTGCGCGGCAAGATCTAGCCAGCCGTCCGAATTTTCCCAGGAGAGCCGCTCCATGTCATCGCGTTCTTCGTCAGGTTCATCGCCTGCCGCCGCCCACCGAGCTTCGCCTGGCGAAGCATCCACACAGGCCACCGCGCGCCCCGGGCGGTCGTCCGATTCGCGGGGGGGCAGCGACCCGGGCACTCAAAGTGCTGGGGGACTTGGGCTGCCGTTTGCGCTCGCCGTCTTGGCCCTGCCGACCGTCGTGTACTACCTGTGGATCAGCATGCGCTATCACGGCGGTGCGCTGCTTGTGCCGCGCTCGCTGACCGAGCTGCGCGGCCTGCTTGCCGAGCTGCCGCTGCCCACTTGGCGAGCCGCCGCGATCTATGGACTGTGGGTGCTGTCGCAGCTCGTGCTGCAGCTCTACGCGCCGGGGCGATCGATTCCTGGTGCCACGCTCGATGATGGCCAGCGCCTAAAGTATCGCTTAAACGGCTGGTTCGCTTGGTGGGTGACCCTGCTGGTGGTCCTGGTCCTGGTGTGGCGTCGCGTCATTCCAGCGACGCTGCTATTCGACGAGCTAGGGCCGGTGCTATCCGTCGCCAACTTGGCCTCGCTGCTGTTCGCCATCTACCTGCACGCCTTCCCCCGGCTGCATCGCCAGGCGCAGAGCGAGCGTCGGCGTGGACCGCTGTTCCGCGACTTCTTCACCGGCGTAGTGCTCAATCCGCGCATCGGCTCGCTGGACCTCAAGTTCTTCTGCGAGTCGCGGCCCGGCCTGATCCTGTGGGTGCTGATCGATCTATCGCTGGCCGCCAAGCAGATCGAGCTGCACGGGCGCTTGAGCGCGCCGATGCTCTTGGTCTGCATCTTTCACTTCTTCTACGTCGCCGATTACTTCCTGCACGAGGACGCGATCCTGTCGACCTGGGACATTCGCCACGAGCGCTTCGGCTTCATGCTGTCGTGGGGCTGCCTGGTCTGGGTGCCGTTTACTTTCTCGCTGCAGGCACAGTATCTGGTCACGCATGGCCACGATCTGCCGCTGTGGGCTACGGTCGGCATCGTCGCTCTCAACGCTGGCGGCTACTTTCTGTTTCGCAGCTCCAACCTGCAGAAGCATCGCTTTCGCCAGAGTCCCAGCGCGCCGATCTGGGGCCGGCGGCCCACCTTTATTCGCACCGCCCGCGGGACGCAGCTGCTGACCGCTGGCTTCTGGGGCATTGCCCGCCACCTGAACTACACCGGCGACCTGATGATGGGTCTGGCCTGGTGCCTGACGTGCAAGTTCAGTCACATCCTGCCGTACTTTTATTTCATCTACTTTGCGATCCTGCTGGTGCATCGCGAGCGCCGCGACGATCAGCACTGCGCGGCGCGCTATGGCGCCGACTGGGACGAGTATCGCCGCAAGGTGCCGTGGCGGATGATCCCTGGCATCTACTAGGTGTCGGGGAGCGCTGGTTGGCGGGGGGGCGAGCGGAAAAGAGAACCAGCGATTCGCTATTCGCTGAAGTCGTTGCCGGCTTTAGTCTGCGCCTCTGGGCCAGGCGCGGCATCGGGTAGACCGGCGACATCCTTGCGGCCACTTCTAGCCACCAGGCGGCCCATGTCTTCCAGCTCTAGGGCGGCGGCGCGGCGCAGCAGCCCCATGTGGATCGAGATGCCTTCCTGCGCGGCCAAGAACGCTGCTCGCAGCGCGACGTTCTTGATGTAGCCGCCCGAGATCTCGTAGTCGTTGGCCAGCGCCTTGAAGTTGATGTTGCGGGCCGAGGGCGCCTTGGTCGGCAGCATCGATCGCCACAGCCGCTCGCGCTCGGGCGGCTCGGGGATCTGCAGGTGCAGGTGCAGGGTCAGGCGGCGCTGCAGCGCTTCGTCCAGCGAGGCCTCTTTGTTGGTGGTCATGACCACCACGCCGCTGTAGTGCTCCAGCCGCTGCAACAGGTAGTTGACCGCCAGGTTGCCGTAGCGATCGTTGCTGGTTTTGACCTCGGTGCGCTTGGCGAACAGCGAGTCGGCTTCGTCGAAGAGCAGCACGGCGTGGGCACGCTCGGCTTGATCGAAGACGCGCGACAGCTGCTTTTCCGTCTCGCCGACCCACTTGCTGACCACCTGCGCCAGATCGACCTGATAGATATCGAGATCCAGCTCTTGCGCGATGATGCCGGCCAACATCGTCTTGCCGGTACCGGGCGGTCCGGAAAACAGCGCGATCATGCCTTTGCCGTAGCCCAGGCGCTGACCGAAGCCCCAGTCGGCGTAGACGCGGGTCGCGTGCTTGCTGCGGCCGATAAACTCGCGGATGCGATCGAGATCGTCGGGCGGCAGCACCAGATCTTCCCACTTGGCGACTACCTGGATGCGCCGCGCCATCTCGCCAAGCTCGTTGCGCAAGCGCCGGTCAATGCCGCGCCGCACCTCGTCGTGAGCGATGACGCCGGTCTGGTTGAGCTCGGCCAGCTCGACAGCTTCGCGACCGGTCTCGTGGATCTCGCCGGCCGTCAGGTGAAAGGCGCGGGCCAGGCTGTCGATTTCTAGATCGGTGCCGCGCCGGGCCGCCGGCAGCGCCAGCTCCCACAGCTTGCGCCGCGTCGGCTCACTCGGCAGGGCCAGCTCGACCTCTTGCAGCGAGCGCTCGAGCTTCAAGCGCGGCGGCGTCATCGACTCGACACCGAGGACGATCAGCGAGGGATAGTCCATGATGCGCTTCATCAGCTCTTTGGCGTTTTCCGCCAAGAGGTCGGCGCGCAGCGGACCGATATACAGCACAGCACCGCGCAGCAGAGCCTCGCGCTGAGCGCGGCGCAGCAGGTCATCGAGCGTGCCTTGCTCGACGCGATTGGGATCGAAGGTCAGCAGATGACGCCCGGCGTGCGCGGCGATGCGGGTCGCCAGCTCGCGCTTACCGACGCCGCGCGGACCGTACAGCAACAGCCAGGGAATCTGCGAGACATGGCCGAGGGTGCGGGCCCGCGCTGCGGCATCGCAGAGCAGGCCGATTCGGGCCGCGGCCAGCTCGTCGAGCGCCAAGCCTGAGAGGCTGGCCTCGCTGCGGCGCAGCTCAGCGCAGCGCGCCAGGGCCGGAGCCAGATCGCCACGCCCGGTGAGTACCGTCAGCACGTCGAAGGTTGGCATCAGCGCGCGGTAGTTCATCGAGCTATACGACTCGATCGAATCGGGCGGCAGGACCTGAATCATGCGCCACAGGAGGAGCGGCCGCTCGGGATCAATGGCATCCAAGAGCGACAGGCGCTCGCTGCGTTTGAGCTGATAGAGCTGCGCCACCAGCGCCAGATCGACGCCGCGGCGGGCCGGTGAGCCGCGCAGGAGCGTAAAGACATCGCTGAGCGGCGCGTCGATGTGGGGGGCCAGCGAGACCACCAGCGTCTCGACCTCAAGCGGCGTCAGGCGCAGGTTTTCTGCCATGCGGCCGATGGGAGCGGTGCGGCGCAGCGCCTGCACGCTGGCTTCTGCTTCGGCCAGCGACTGGCCGATCTCTAGCTCATCAAGTGGGCCACTGCTGCTGGTGCCGCGGGCGCTGCGGCGAGCAGTAAAGATGCCTTCAATCTCGGCCAGCGCCGGATTGTCGGGTAGCGGCCGGAGCTGCGCTCGCTGGTACTGCCGCAGGCAGCGCTCGGCGACCAGCCAGATGCGGTTTAGCTCGGCGTTTAGCCACTGCTCGGCGAGCTGCCGCTCGACCTCGGGTGCCGGGGGGGACGGAGGACCGCTCATGTCTATGCTTCGCTCTCTGAACGTCGAGGGGGAGATGGCTGCGGCTCGCTGCCGGGGAGGCGCTCGGGGTTTACGCGCGGCTGGCCAAGGAGGGAGACTTCACGGCGCAGCGCCAGCACAGCATCGGCACCGCCGCGTCCACCGTAGCCGCTGCTCTTGATGCCGCCGAAGGGCAGGCGCCCCGACGGAGCAGCGGTGCCGCGGTTCCAGAACAGCGAGCCGGCGCGGACCTCTTCCGAGAAGCGCTTCCAGCGCAGCGGCGAGGCCGTAAACATCGCAGCACACAGCCCATAGGGGCCGCTATCGCAGAGCTGCAGCGCGTCATCGATATCGACGACCGGATAGATCGCCAGATCGGGTCCGAGGAGCTCGTGACGCTGATAGGCGGCGGTCGGCTGGCGCTGGCGAATTAGGTGCAGGCTGGGGCTTATGAAGTGGCCACGAGCCAGCCCCCCGCCCAGGCGCTGGGTCGGCCGCAGAGCTTCGGCGCCGGAGCTGGGGGCGCTGGCACAGTCAGCGAGGAACTTTTCCAGCCGCGCCGCCGAAAGCATCGGTCCCATAAAGGGCTCGTCGCTGCCACCCACTGGGCTGGCCGGCGAGGTCGCGACGTGGATCGGCGGCCCGATGCGCAGAGCTTCGAGCTGCTGCTGCACAAGGTCGACAAACTCGGGCAGCACGGCCTCGTGGACCAGCACGCGGCTCGTGGCGGTGCAGCGCTGGCCAGTGGACAGCATGGCCGAGATCACGACCTCGTAGGCGGCGGCTTCGAGATCGGCGTCTTCCATCACGATCGCGGCGTTTTTGCCCGATAGGTGCAGCACCAGGGTAAGGTCATCGCGATCGGCGAGGGTCTGCCGTAGGCGATGCCCGGTGGCCGTCCGGCCGGTGAAGACGACGCCGTCGACCTGCGGATGCGTCGCCAGCTCATAGCCGACGCTGTCGTCGCCCTGCACCATGTTGAATACGCCGGCCGGCAGACCGGCGCGCCAGACGATCTCGGCATAGCGCTGCGCGGCGGCCGGACAGAGCGGGCTAGGCTTCCACACCACACTGTTGCCGGCCAGCAGAGCAGCGATGATGTGAGTGTGCCCAGTGGCCAGCGGCAGCATGGCTGGGCTGATCACCGCGACCACGCCGAGCGGCAGGCTGCGCACACGACCGGGCAAGTCCTCGGGGCAGCGATCCGCGAGCACGGCCTCCGCGGAAGCGGACAGCTGGTCCAGGCGGCCGATTAAGCCCTGCACCTCGCGCTGACACTCCCAGGCGGGTCGCCCGGTCTCGCGGATGAGGCACAGCGCAAGCTCGTTCGCCGAGCGCACTAACTCGACCCGCAGCGCCGACAGGGCACGGATGCGGGCTGCGACGCTGTCCTGGCCCCAGGGCCGCGCCGCGCGAGCCGCGATCACCACCGCCTCGCTGACGTCCTCCACGCCATAGGGAAAGCTGCCCAGCACATCGTCGGGATCGGCGGGCGAGCGGCTTAGCAGCTCACCCCGCAGGGTGGCCGGGGCGAAGAAGCGCTCGCCGCTCAAACGACCGCGTCCTGCGATCGGTCCCCCGGTGCGTGCGCTCATGACTTGCCCTCACCCTTTTTGTCCTTTTCGCGCTCGGGCGGCGCCAGCGGGTCGCCCGCTCCAGCTAGTTCTCCCCGACGACGGCGACCTGTCCAGCCATCGATGGAGGCATCTACGGCATCGCTGGCTGCCGAGGGGTCCAGGACATCCAGGTCGGCGGCCACGATGGCCGAGTCAGCGACAAAGTCGCCGTCCATGCCATCGGCAAACATGTCGCTAATCTCTGCCGACTTGCGCGGGACATCGCGCGAGGTCTGTCGCGCATCGACCTGCAGCGAGGTCGGCGACTCTTCCTCTTCGCCCTCTTCCTCAGAGCTCCGCTCGGCATAGTGCTGAAACAGGCGATCGGCCGCCTCCTGCCGCATCGTCCCGTCCTGTGGCAGCTCGGCCTGGAGGTGCGGCGCTGGCTCGGGGGCGATCAGCATGCTCTGGGTCAGCAGGGCTTGGCGGGCCGCGTCCCCTTCGCGCTCCCGCGCCTCCATGCCTTGGTGGAATGCGGACTCGGTCTTGGGCGCAGCTTGCGCAAAGACATCCTCTTCCGCACGCTTCTGCTCTTCGAAGCTAGACATGATGAGTGCCGACAGTACTTCTTTTGCACTATCGCTCAGTTCGGCGAGGAATTCAATCGTCGGGAAGGGGGCCTGGGCGTCGGGCAGGCGGGCTGCTGCGGGTGGGCCTGGGGCTTGGCTTTGGTGCGGAGCTTTCGTCGCTGCGGCGCTAGCCTGGCGTCATTCATCGAGGGGCGATGGGCTCGTGCTATCGTGCTTACGCGCTGTGTGCTGCTGTCAGCTGTGACAGCGTAGGAGGTTCAGTATGCGTACCCTGATGCGGCCCTTGGGCGGGCCGGCGCGCGCGTGGGGGGGACGAGGCCGCGGTCTGCTGCTGCTGCTCTGCCTCATCGGCGCTAGCGCTCTGCCGGGCTGCGTTTTTTTTCAGCTGCGGGATGAGCTGGCTCGTACGCAGAAGGGGCTCACCGAGACCAATGCCGAGCTGCGCGTGGCGGGTCAGGCGATCAGCCAAGCCACCTCTGGGCTGACGGACAAGACGATCCCGGCCATGGGCGAGACGACGCAGGCAATCCGCGACACCAAGCTCAGCCTCGATGGCGCGGCGGCGCTGCGCGAGCCCATGCTGGCCATGAACCTAGAGCTGGCGGCGATGCGAAGCGAGATGGCAGCGCTCAAGACGCAGATGGAAAAGACGGCGGCGCTGGGGCCGGCCATGACCCGGCTGTCCGATCTGCGCGAGCCGATGACGCGCTTGGCCAGCTTGGAGCAAGCCATGACCCGGGTCGCTGAGCTGCGCGAGCCGATGTCCGGGCTGCAGGGCCTCAAAGATCCGATGCAGCAGGTCGCGGCGCTGCGCGAGCCCTTGACCACGACGGGACAGCTAGTGCCACCAATGCAGGACCTGTCGGGGCAGCTACGCGAGCTACGGAGCCTGAACCCGCAGAGCGGCCTCTCGCTGGGGCTCTTGCTGGGGCTAGGGCTTGGCTTCCTGGCTTTTTCGAGCCTGTCGACTGCGCTGGGGGTCTACGTCGCGCTGCGCTTGGCGCGCCGAAAAGAGGTCTAGCGCCAGCCTCCCGCACCCGTGAAGGAACGGCGGCGAGCGCAGAGCTGGCGTCAGCGCAGCGTACGCTCTCAGCACGTGCAGTGAGAAATATGGAGGGGAGGCGGGGGGAGAGGAAGGAGGGGAGGCGTCGCGCTCGGCGCTGCTTAGTACTGGATGCGCAGGCCGAGCTGAGCGCGCAGCGGCGCCTGACGCGCAGCGATCTGGCCAAACGTACCTACGTCCCGGGTCACTAGGCTGTTCGGCGTGTCGAGGTTGAGGACGTTGAAGATGTCAGCGATCAGCTGCAGGTGGAACTTGTCGGTGAAGAAGCTGGCGACATCGTAGGTCACGCGGGCATCAATCGTCAGCAGCGCCGGGATGCGGAACTCGGCGATGCGCGTGACGTCGTTGTAGGTGCTGGCGCTGGCCGAGTCGTTGCCCGGCTCGGTGCCCGTCGGCGAGCGCAGGTAGGTATAGCCGCCGTCGTTGGCGTTGAAGAAGCGCTTGGTCCGCGGCGTGCCGCTCTGATAGTTGAGGAAGGCACCGAAGGTCAGGCCTTTCCACTGATAGGACGCGCGGATCTTCAGCTGATGCCGGCGATCTTCGGGCAGGTAGCCGTCGTAGAACTGGAACAGGCGCGGGTTGTAGAACTGCGCTTGGTTCTGCGCACCGCTGATCTGCGCGAACTGCTCGGCGCCGGGGCCATACAGCCACGACAGCGTGTAGATCACGGCGAAGTCCCACTCCTGACGCGGGCGGGCTTCGAAGAGGAAGTCGACGCCCTGATAGACACGCCAGTTTTCGTCATAGGTGCCGTACTCGAAGATCTGCGCCGACTGGCCGTTGGCATAGCGCACGACGCGCTGGCCGGTCGGATCCCAGATCTGGTTGATCTCTTTGCTGTCCCAGATGTTGCCGACGCGCTTGTAGGTGTAGTCGACGCCGACCATCGAGTTCTGGAAGGCTTCGCGGCGCAGCGACAGCGTGATCTCGTCGGTATGCGGCGGCGTGCCGTCGGGGCGCAGCTTGTAGCCACCCGGTCCGCCGGACTCGTAGGCCTTCTGCCAGCCGCCCTTGCCCATGGCCAGCTCAGGGTTGTACTCGTAGGTCGTGGCGATGGCCGAGACATCGGCGTAGGCGGCGGTCAGCAGCGACAGCACCTCGTTCGAGCGACCGTAGTAGGCGGTAAAGATGGTCTTCTGGTCCTGCGTGATGTCGAAGACCAAGCCTAGGCGCGGCCCGAAGCCGAACAGGTTCGATACCACTTCGCCGAGGCTGTTGGTGGTGCGGCCATAGTCAAAGCGCAGGCCGGGGTTGATGCGCAGCCAGCCGTTGACCTTCCAGCGGTCCTGCGCGAAGAAGCCGAGCGAGAAGCCGTTCTGGGTGTTGTTGTACGGATCCTGCGTCGTCTTCTGATAGCAGCCAGCGGTCTTGCCAGGCATGCCGGCCGGCGTTGCGATGTTGCCATCCGCCTCGCAGATACCGTCTTCCAGTAGACCGCCGCCGAAGTCGGCGTACGACACATTGCCCGGCGTTCGAACATCCGAGGTGTGGCGGATGAAGCGACCTTGGATACCGAACTTCGCCTCGTGCTTGCCGAAGCGACCGGCGTTGCCACGCACCGACAGCGACGGATCGAACTGGAAGGTGTAGCGGCGGTCGTAGACGATCTGGCCGCCCTGATACCAGGTGGTGTTGTCGTCGTTGTTAAGGTGCGTTGCGCGCTCGGCTTCCCACTTGTCGTTGGCCGGCGAGAAGATGCCCTTGCCGGCGTAGGCTGAGTTATCGATCGTGCCGAAGAAGCCCTGTGGCCCAGTGTCGATGGTGCTGTACTGGAAGCCGGTCTGGATCTTCGAGTTGATCTTGTCGCTGTGGAAGTAGTCCCAGGTCAGGATGGTGAACGCGCCGCCCTGCGCCTGGTAGTCCTCGGCGACACCGAGCATGAAGTTGGTCTGGTTGACGTTGCCGATGGTCGCTGGGTCAGCCGACACCGCCAGGGTCAGGCGGTGCTTCGGATTGGGGGCGAACGCCGTCTTGAAGCGGAAGTAGTGGCCGCGGAACTGTCGCGTCGGGTGCTGCAGGTTGAGCGGCGGACCGATGTTAATCGACGAGTCGGTGTGCTGGTACTGATAGGACAGGTGGAACCACCACTTGTCCTTGATGATCGGGCCACCGATGTTGATGTTCGCTTGGTATGTCTCGTTCGGCGACTTCTTCAGGATGGCGAACGGGCGGCCACCATCGTAAAGCTGCGCGCCGAACTGGCTACCGGCCGACAGTGACTGGTGGTTGATGTACAGCGACGAGTCGATATGCCACTCGTTGGTGCCGGCGCTGGTCACCAGGTTGATCAGACCGCCAAGCGAGTTGTACTCCGCCTCGGTACCGCCGGTCAGGATCTCGGTCGACTCGATGGAGTCGAAGTTGATGTTGGCCGAGAACGTGTTGGTCACCGGGTCGGTGATGTCCAGGCCGTCAACCATGTAGCGGTTGTGGGCGTTCATCGCGCCCTTGATGTTGGGGTTGGCGCCCCCGGTGACACCGGCGACCTGCTGCGCGATGTTCTGGTAGCTGCGCCCCGTCGCCACGCGGGCCTGCTGATCGGCGGTCAGGACGGTGCCGGTCTGCGTCGAGTCCGGCTTGGTCATCCGGCGCTCTTCATAGATGACCTTGAGCTCCTGCTTGGCCTCTTCTGCGGTCCACGCGATGTTGAGCGGGAACGTCTCGCCCTGGCGCACAACGATTCTGCGGCGCAGCGGCTTGACCTGTAGGCCCTCGATGGTTAGCTCGACCTCGTAGGGGCCAGGCGGCAGGGCGATAAACTCGTAGCTGCCGTCGTCGGCGGTGGCGATGGTGCGGGCGCCGCCGATCAGGTTCTTGCCGGTCAGGCGGACGCGCACGCCCGGCATAGGCAGGCTGCTCTGCTTATCGGTGACCACGCCCGAGATGCGGCCGTCCTGTTCACCGACGGCGTAGGCGGAAGGTGGGGTCAACATCACGCCCAGGGCGGGCAGTGAGACTAGCGTTACTTTGGCAAGCCCTCGACGGAGCTGCTTCCACTGCGTTTGCTTTTTCATCGTCGGCTTCTTTGACTTCATAGCGATGCGCTCTGGGTGGAAGGGGGTTTAGCTCGGAGGAGCTTGCAGGCAATAGACGTACTTGCCGGTGTCCTTCGGGTTCTGGATATCGGCGACCCGCTTCTCGGGGTTCATCGTGTCCGCCGGATCGAAGGTCCAGACGCGGCAGATCGGCGAGTAGCCTTCTTCGCCGCGCTTGTGCTCCATGACGTCGGGCCCGATGCCTGGTCCCTTGACCACGTCCTCTTCGAACATCTTGGTCTCGGGGTTCCAGAACAGCGCGGCGTTGGGCACAAACAGGTTCTGCGTCGCGACCCGCAGCTTGCCCATCGGGTTTATGACCTGTAGCGGGATATTGCCGCCGTCGAGGTAAGCGAGCAGATACTGCTTGAACCAGCCCCAGCGCTGCGGGCCGATGCCGTCCTTGTGGAACTTGGCGCAGATCGCCTCGGTGTCTGGGCCGCACTCCTCGTAGGCGCCATGGCCTTCCATCGGCGGGGGCGGCGTGCTGACTTCTGCGGCGGGATCGATGATGGCGAAGGCGCGGAAGCGGCCGTTCTGCTTGCCGCTCGGCAGCGCATCGACGACCCCATCAGGCGGTGGCACCAGATCGAGGCTGACATCGCTGCGCTTGACCAGCGTCGCTTCGCTCTTGATGTCCTGGCAGGGGTTGCCGTTCGACTTGACCTCAACCTCGGCGACGATCGGCACGTAGGTCGTCGTGCCTGGCGTCGTCGAGTCGATGGGCAGGGCGGTAAAGATATTGCCCTGGCGGTCGTAGCGCACAGCATCGCGCTGCTGATCGAAGACATAGCCATCCGGCTTCACGCACTTCGCCGAGTCCGGTGCGGTCTCAGCCGCCGTCGGATCGAAGACGTAGCCGCTCGGCGGCTTGAGCGTGTTGAGATCGAGTGGGTCGGTCGCTCGGCCCTGTCGGCCATTGAAGGCCAGCGGGTAATAGAGGACTTCCTTCCCGCCGGCATAGGCCTTGGCGAACACGAACTTGCCCATGCCTGGCGACTTGCCGCTGCCGCCAGCGCCCAAATAGGGAGCGGCAAACTTCAGCGGATCGACGGCACCAGCGCTGTACTCACCGACGCGGCGCTCGTAAGGGGTGCAGCCCGTCGCAGCTCCGACGAGGACAGTGATGGCCACGCCTGGTGCCCAGGAGGCACCCAGTCCAGCGATTCGATGGACCGAGGAGGAAGAATTTGGACGATGGATTCGTTGCATTGCTCGTTCGCGAACGGTCTTGGACGTTGGGGCCATAGGTGAAGACTCCACGCAACTTCTGAGTCAAGAAGGGGATCGGCCCGTCTTGAGGGCGCCACGATAGTGCGGTGGGTGCGCGCGGGGCAACGGTTTTTTTGGCCACGCAGAGACGCCGCACAGCGCGGACCCAGAGCCCACTCGTCCCTGCCCCGCCCCGCAGGGCCGTCGTGGTCTTTCGGGGCTTGGCGTCGCGCGCTTGCCTCGGATGCCGTCGATGTGATAGGCAAGTGCCCTCTTTCGCCCGTCATCTGTGAGCTGGCTGTGTCGTTGTCATGGTCGCGGCCAGCGCTTGCCGAAAACGCTGCACCAGAGGATGGGTAGATTCCTACGCAAAGGTGAAATCCCAAGATGTCTGGTCACAATCGCTGGTCCAAGATCAAGCACCAGAAGGCCGCGTCCGATGCCAAAAAGTCGAAGGGCTGGACGAAGCTGATTAAGGAAATTACCGTCGCTGCGCGGGGAGGCGGGGATCCCAATGGCAACCCCCGTCTGCGCAACGCCATGGACAAGGCGCGCGACGCCAACATTCCTAACGACACCATCGATCGCGCCATCAAGAAAGGCACCGGCGAGCTCGGCGGTGAGGCAATGGAAGAGCTCGTCTATCAGGCTTACGGTCCTGGTGGCGTGGCGATCATCATCGAGCTGGCGACGGACAATCGCAATCGAACGGCCGGCGAGCTGCGCAAGATCTTGGAGCGTGGCAACGCCAAGATCGACTCATCGGGATCGGTGCTGCACAAGTTCAAGCGGCGCGGCCAGATGATCTTTGAAGCGGCGCAGGCCAGCGAGGATGCGATCACTGAGGTCGCGCTGGAGCTTGGGGCCGATGACGTGCGCGCTGAGGGCGAGGTGATCGTCGTCCTGACTGAGCCGGGCGCGCTCTATGTGGCGCGCGAAGGCTTCGTCAAAAAGGGCCTCAAGCCGGTCGATGCCGAGGTCCTGATGATTCCCGAGCTCTCGGTCAACGTCTCGGCCAAGGACAGCGAGACGCTGGGCAAGCTCATCGCCACGCTGGAAGAGCACGACGATGTCACCAATGTCTACGCCAACTACGAGAGCGAAGGCGAGTAGCACGCCGCCGCTCCACTGATGACGGTAACAAGGCTCCCGCCATGGCCCATCGCACGGGACGTTCGCAGGCTGACCACGACGAATTCGCCGAGGATACGTTGCTGCCGCCGCCTGCGCCCGGCTTGGTGGCCCCGGCCCCGGTGGCGGAGCACTTGGCCGTCGACACCGAGCCCAACGCGCCGCGACCGGTGATCGACGCCCCGACCGCGCCGGGCCTCGGGCCGCAGGTAAGCCCGGGACCGCGGCCGACCCCTGCCCGAGCCATCGCCCGCGTCGCGGAACACCTGCCGCCGCCCCTGCCCAAGGAGCTGGCCACCGAGCGGTCGCGCTCAGCTGGTGCCGACTCGCGGGCCGACCGTCCCGAGAGTACGCCGCGTCCTTCCGCCCTGTCACCGGCTGGGCCCGAGGCGACCCCGCCGAGCCTGTCGCCGTTTCAGACGGCCGAGTCGGCGGCTCGCCGAGCGACGAGCCTGCCGCCCCTGCCAGAGCTTCCGGCTGGCCCGCATGGCGAGTCAGGAGCCGCGCTGGTTGGCTACATGATTCGCTATCAGCGGATCGCTCGCCGACGGCAGCGTCTGATCCGTCGGGCCGAGGGCTCACTGCAGCGCGAGACGCCCAACATCGACCGCTTGCTCGTCGAGCTGGGCCAGTTTGCGTATATCGAGCGCATGGATCCTTGGGGGCTCTTGGCGGCGCAGCAGGCGGGACAGGTGGCTGGCTACGGCGATGAGACGGCGCTCTCGGGGCCGGTGCCGCGGCTGACCGGCGAGCCCGACTTCCCGCGGCGAGCCGAGGCCTGGATCGCGCGCATCGAGGCCGAGCAGCTTCGGGCCCTGGCCATCTTGGCACGCGAGGAGGCCCGCCTGGCCTCAGAGCTGATGGCGCGGGCCGAGCACGCTCGCCGTCTGCGCTGGCACATCGAGAGCCTGCCGCTTTCGGCGAGCTACGAGCAGCAGGCTGAGCTGTCGGCGCTGCGCGGCGAGAGCGAGCTCTTCCTGCAGCAGCTAGCGATGGTGCGCAGCGAGCGCTGGATGAAGGAACACGCGCTAGCTCGCTGCCAGCGCCAGCGGCCGGCCTTGCTACAGACCGTCGAGAGCTTGCTGGCGCCGCCCGGCGACTCGATGACCCGAGCGACGCCCAACCTGCTGTTGCTGGGGGCCTTGCTGCTGGGCCAGCGGCTGTTTTCGCTGCAGCCCTTTGAGGGCTCGCAGCCGCCCACCCCGCGCTCGGGGGGAGCCCGGGCCGCAGCGGCCATGGCCCCGGCTTTGGCGGTGGCGCGCTTTCAAGAGAAGCTCTTGCCGCGGGCGCTGATCTCGGCCCAGGGCCTGGTTGAAAGGTGGGCCTACGATCGCGATGCCGTGCGTCGGGGCGGCATCTTTCTTGGCGTGTTTGCGGTGACGGCCTGCCTGTGTGCGCTTATTGCCTGGTGGGCGCTGTCGACGAGCTAGGCATCGCCTCGGCCGCCGCCCGCTCAGCCAGTAGCTTGGCCGCCGGGCTTGAGCCATAGCGCGTCCACAGCAGGCCAAAGCTCGCCGCCAGCGCCGCCAGCCAGGCCCACTGCGGCAGCAGGCTCTTTTCGATTAGCAGACCCGCCAGCGGCGGGGCGACCAGCGCCGCCAGCGAGTGCAGCGACTGGCTGAGGCCCAGCACCACACCCTGCTCATGGCGCTGTGAGACCTGCGAGATCAGGCTCGACAGCGACGGACGCATCACCCCATTGCCGAAGGAAGAGATCGTCGCCACCGCCACCAGCGCTGGCACGGTGTGCGCAAGCGATAGGCCGATGTAGCTGAGGCAGAGCGTGACGAAGCCGGCGTAGACCAGCTTGGGCTCGCCGAAGCGTCGCGCCAACCGGCTGATCAGTCCCCCCTGCAGCACGATGCCAAGGAAACCGGTATAGGCGAACAGGTAGCCGATCTCGCGCGGGGTAAAGGGCTTGCCCTGCCAGGTGAAGGTGCGCTCGGCGAACATCGCAAAGCCTGAGGTGAAGCAGGCAAAGCACATTGAATAGAAGAAGAACTGCCACAAAAGTCCGCTTAAGACCGGGCGGCGGAAGTACTGCACATAGACGCCCCAGTTAAGGACCGAGAGGCGCTGGCCAGCGGGCGCGGCCTCGGCGCTGAGCGGCTCGGCTTGGCGCTGCGGCGGGCGATGGTGGGGCAGCAGGAACAGCGTGCACAGGATCGACGTCAACGACAGGCCAGCGGCCGCATAGATCGGTGCCTGCATGCCGTACTTGACCAGCGAGCCAGTGACGAAAGGGCCGATGAAGAAGCCCAGGCCGAAGGCGATACCGATCAGCGCGAACGAGCGCACGCGCTGCTGCGGCGCGGTGTGATCTGAGATATAGGCCTGCGCGATCGACAGGTTTCCGGCCGTCGCACCATCGATGACGCGGGCGACGTAGAGCAGCCACAGCGAGTCGGCGCGGGCCATCAGCAGAAAGCCGAGCAGCGTACCGACTTGGCTGATCAAGAGCATCGGCTTGCGCCCGACGCGATCGGAGGCGGCTCCCAGCAGCGGACCAGAGACCAGCTGGCAGGCAGCAAAGACCGACACCAACAGGGCCGCCTGCAGCGGCGTCGCCCGCAGGGACTCGGCGTAGATGGCGAGGAGCGGAAAGACGAGCGTGAAGCCGAACACATCGGCCAGCACGATCAAGAAAATCGGCAGCAGCGCCGCCGTCGAGGAGCGACTCGTAGACATGGGGGCTGAAAGAGGTAGCGGACCGCGCGCCGGCTGTCCAGGTGATTGTGTGCGAGGCAGGCTGGGCCTTCACCGAGGGCGCGGGCTGCCTCGCGGCAGGGGATGGGCGCGACCGGGCCTACTTGGTGGTCTTGAGGAAGTGACCGCTGAGGTCTTCGATCAGCCGGATGAGCGGGGTCGGATCGACGGCGAGGGCGCGGGTCTGTTCCAGGGCGCGCGAGAGGAGCTCGTTCATGCGGGCACGCGAGCTGCTCTCGCCAACCAGGGCGGCGGCGTTGGGGCGGCCTAGCGCGGCATCGCGACGCACCGGCTTACCGGCGACGACGGCGCTGCCAAAGGCGTCACAGAGGTCGTCCGCTAGCTGAAAGGCCAGGCCCAGGTTCTGCCCGACTTCCCCCCAGGCCTCGGCATCTGTGGCACCGGCCGCAGTGGCGCCGGCTGCGGCGGCGAGACGGAACAGCGCGGCGGTCTTCATCGCGTGATAGCGGCCCAGCAGCTCGGGAGCCATCGGCAGGGCCGGCGCCTTGCTCGGCCGCGTGCCGGGCGACTGCTCTAGGCTCTGGCCGCCGATGATGCCCTCTTGCGAGCCGGTCGCTTGCGCCAAGAGCTTGACGATGCGCAGAGCCCGGCGGGCCAGTCGGGGGGGCGACTCGGCCAAGATCTCGAAGGCCCGCGTCAGCAGCGCATCGCCGGCCAGCACCGCCATGGCCTCGCCATAGGCCTTGTGCACCGTGGGGTGCCCGCGTCGCAGACTGGCGTCGTCAAAGCAGGGCAGATCGTCGTGAACCAGCGAGGCAGAGTGGATGAGCTCAACGGCACAGGCGGCGTGCATGGCCAAATCCAGCTCGGCGGCGTCGGCGGCACAGGCCTCGGCCACGGTCAGAAGCAGGCGTGGTCGCACCCGCTTGCCGCCCGGAAAGACGGCATGCCACATCGCGCGGTGCAGAGCCTGCGGCGAAGCCTCCAGGCTGGGCAGCAGCGCGCGCAGCTTTTCTTCCAGAGGATTGCTCTGGCCGGCTGACTCGACATCGCTCGGTGCGTTTCGCAGCGACAGATCGACAGCAGCGGGCGCACGCGGGCGCTTGCTCCGCTGGCTAGACGCGCTCTCGACCCGCGGCGACGCGGCGATGGTGACGGCAGAGGCCGCCTTCAGGGGCGCCTCGGAACGATCCTTTTCTGGCGATGGCAGGGCTTGCGTTTGGATGGTCATGGGAGCCTTTTTGAGTTCCGTCCGGCGGCTTGCAGACGGCAGCAGCGATGTCGCGCGAAGCGTGCCCCGTACAGTCGGACGTGAGGTCGGACGATGGCTTCTGGGGCTACTCATTGAGTTCCGGCCTTGCCAAGCCGGGGCAAGCTCGCTTGGTACGAGGTTCGCGGTTTAATAGATGCCCATGTGGCCGATTTTGCTTCGACAAACGCGAATGGCCAGCGCAAGTCTTTATACGATCGTTTGACACCGTTTGGGATGACGCAAGGTGAACGCCGCCTCTCAAATCAGATAAAGAGGTCGGTCAGCAGCGGGGCGGTGGGGTCGATGGCGTAGCCAGAGAAGTCGGTGATGCCAGCGGCGCGCAGGATGTCTTCGTCGATGCAGAACTGCCCGGTAAAGCCGCGACTCGGCTGGGTCAGGATGTAGTGAGCGGCGTCGGCGACGATGTCGGGCTTGCGACTGCCGCGCGTCGAGCTCTCTCCGCCGAGCAGGTTCTGCACAGCCGCTGTGGCAATGAGGGTCCGGGGCCACAGGGCATTGACGGCAACACCGTCGCCGCGTAGCTCTTCCGCATGGCCCAGGACACAGAGCGACATGCCGTACTTGGCCAGGGTGTAGGCCAGGTGCGGCCCCCACCAGGCTGGCTTCTCGACGGTGGTCAGCGGTGGTGACAGGGTCAGAACGTGCGGATTTGCGGCCTTTAGAAGGTACGGCAGACAGACCTGAGTGCACAGGTAGGTCCCGCGCGCGTTGATCTGATGCATCAGATCGAAGCGCTTCATCGGGGTGGCTACCGTCGGCGTCAAGCCAATCGCACTGGCGTTATTAACCAGGATGTCGATGCCGCCAAAGGTCTTTACGGCTTCACTTACAGCGGCGTGGACCTGCGCCTCCTCGCGGATATCGCAGACGCAGGGCAGGGCCCGACCGCCGGCGCGCTCGACTTCAGCCGCGGCGGAATAGATAGTGCCCTGCAGCTTGGGGTGCGGCTCGGTGGTCTTGGCCGCGATGACGATGTTTGCCCCATCGCGCGCAGCACGCAGCGCAATTGCCAGGCCGATCCCGCGGCTGGCGCCGGTGATAAACAGGGTCTTGCCGGCAAGCGTGCTTGCTGTCATATGGGCCGAACGCTAACACAGCCGCTCCCGGTCGGCGTCTGTAAATTCTGACTGTGCCGCCCCTGCATCTATCTACTTGACACATTCGCGACGGCAGCGTTAACACTCCCTGGCTGCGCTCGCCAGGAGTCCCGGGTTGGCGCACTGTGCAGGCTGTCACGTCTCGGGAGAGACCGCTTACTCGGCTGTAGAGAGCGCGCCTGCGCCCCTATAGATCGACGCTAATCGCTGGGGTTGATCCCGGCGTTCAAATTCGGGGCACCGGCCCCACGGGGTTTATCGAGGATGACGTTTCTGGAAGCCGCGTTTGAGGTCCTGCGACGAGAAGGCAGGCCTCTCCATTTCAAGGACTTGACCCGCTTGGCCCTGAAGTACGACCTCCTGTCGGTCGTTGGCCGGGACCCGGAAGAGATGATGCAGTCTCGCTTGCAGGCAGAGGCGCGACGGCCTTCAACAGATCTGGTGCGTGTCAGCCCGGGCGTATTTGGGCTGCGCAATATGCCTGCACGGACCGGCAAAGGTCGGGCCTCGACAGACACGGCAGCGACGGAGGGATCGGTGGACGAGAGCACGTCAGCAAAGACGAGTGAGAGCAAGAGCCCGGCCGCAGCAACCCCTGAGTCCTCGTCCTCCCAGGGGCGTCGTCGTCGCGGTGGCACAGCCAAAGCAGCGAGCGCTCCTGCCGCTTCGGCAGTGGCCGAGGGCGGTGCTGCTGCGGCGGCCCCACCGGCGGCCCCCGCCAAGGACGTGCCCGCCAGCCCAGCCCCAAGCTCGGCTGCGCATCCTCCACGGGAACCGCGTCGCGGTAACCGTCGTGGGCGCGATGAGCGCGGGCATGCCGCTGCAGCCGCGACCAGCCCACCTGCTGCGGAGGCTGCCGCGGCCTCGCCGGCCGAGGCACCGGCCAGCCCGCCGCCGCCCCAGGGCGCCGCCGGTTCGGCTTCGCCGCCCGCTGCCGCCGCAAGCCCGGAGGCGGTCGCGCCGGCCCCGGCGGTCCCAGCCCCCATTTCCGCCGTCGATAGCGCAGCACCGGTAGTGACTAGCCCCGGGGCGCCAGCCCAGAGCCCGCCGAGTGTTGCCGGAGACGCCCAGGGTGCGCCGCCTGCCGAGACCGCTGCCGCCTCAGCCAGCCCGGTCGTGGCTGCTGCCAGCGAGCCGCCTCCAGCGCCGGTCGTGGCCGTCAGTCCCCCGGCCGTCGCCGCGCCACCATCTGCGCAGTCGCCCAAGCCGGCTCCCAGCGGCAGCACGCCCGCTCCAGCCGCAGAGAGCAAGGCCGCCGCTGCCCCGGCGGGTCAGTCTGCTCCTCGGGGGGAGGCCGCCGGCCCGCGCCTCATGACGCTGGCCGATGCCGCCTATGACGTCCTGCGAGGATCGTCAGATACCCGTCCACTCAGCAGCCGTCAGATCGCCGAGATCGCGCTCAAGCGGCGCTTGGTTCGCGGCGAGCTTGCCGATGTCGCCCGCGCGCTGCGGGGAGCCCTGGTCCGCGAGCAGCGACAGCGCGACAGCGAGGGGCTGCGTCCCCGCATGCGCAGCCTCGGCCAGGCCCAGTATGCCCTGGGGGAGCGCAAGCTCGAGCCCGAGCTATATACCGCCGAGCGCGATCTGCTCGATCGCCTGAGCCGCACGCGCGAGGCAACCCGCGTCGCGCTCCGCCGTCGCCTGCGCAGCATGCCAGCCGGACCCTTCGAGCTGCTGATGCGCCTGCTGCTAGAGCGCATGGGCATCGTCTCGCCCGAGCTTCTCAAGCGCGGCGAGGGCGTGGCCTACCTGGGCGGCAGCATCACGCGTGGCAGCCGTCAGCTGCGCCTGCTGTGTGCGATTCGACCCGGCGAAGCCGAGATCCCGCGCGAGGCCATAGGTGAGCTGCGGGCCGGCGTGCGCATGCGCGGCTTCGACGAGGGGTTGCTCCTGGCCAGTGCTCGGCTGAGCAGCGCCGCACTCAATGAGGTCAATGCGCTGCCCGGCATCGATGTCTACGACCACGATGCGCTGACTGAGCTCCTGATCCGCAACCAGATCGGCGTGCGGCGCATGCTGCTGCCCATCGAGTACCTCGACACTGAGCTGTTCACCGAGCTCACCGACGCTAACTAGCTCGGCGTGGAGGTCTATCTTCTTGGCCGCGCGCCGTATCGGCCGACCTGTAAGCTGCAGGAGCGGCTACGGGCGCGGGTGCAGGCGGGGGGACCCGAGGCGCTCTTGCTGTGTGAGCATCCGCCGATCCTGACCCTGGGTCGCGGCGCTACCAGCGACGACATCTTGGCCGAGCCGCAGCTGCTACAGGCGCAAGGCATCGATGTCGAGCGCACCAGTCGCGGTGGCCAGGTGACGTATCACGGCCCTGGTCAGATCGTCGCCTACCCCATCGTTCGCCTGCGCCGCGGCATTGTTGCCCACGTCGAGTGGTTGGCGCAGTCAGCGGTCGAGCTGGCCGCACGGTACGGCGTCGTCGCCCGCTACGATCGGCAGCAGGTCGGCGTGTTCGTCGGTGAGCAGAAGCTGGCGGCCATCGGCGTGCATGTCTCGCGGCGCGTCACCATGCATGGCATGGCGCTTAACGTGACGGCCGAGGCGACGCAGCCGTTTGGTCAGCGCTGGTTCGTTCCCTGTGGTAACCGCCAAGGACAGGCGATCAGCCTGCAGCAGGCGATGGGGCCAAGCGCGTCTCTGACGAGCCCTGCCGTCGCGCTGTCTGCGCCACCGAGCGCCACGGACTCGGGCCAGCCTCCGACGCTTGAGACGGTTGCCGAGCAGCTCGCGGCGATCTTGCTCCAGCGCGCCGGGGCTCCGCTCTGCGTCGCGCAGCGGAGCTCTGTCGCGTTGCTTTCGCAGTCGCTCTTTGTAGAATAGTCCCTCGCCTTTTTCCGTGCGGTGTCACGGCTGGCCAGGTCGATGGACGAAACAGAGAGAGCAGCTGAGAGCCCGATGCCGACCCGCGAGCTGCGGGTGCTAGTCCTGCACAATCGAGACTTTGTGCAGGCCGTTGCCGACGAGACAGACAGCAGTCTGTCGCCCGATACGCGGTCGCGGGTCGATGTCGCCAACGCGGCGCGCAGTGTCGCCCGTTCGCTGGCCGCACGCGGTCACTTCGCCGAGGTGCAAGGGATCGATCGCGACGAGATCCCCGATCTCTTGCAGCGCCTGCGCCAGGATCCGCCTGACCTGGTCTTCAACCTGGTCGAGTCGTTGCTCAACGACGACTGCCAGGGGGCGGCGATTCCCACCCTGCTTGACCTCTACGCTATCCCCTATACCGGGATTGGACCGTTTGCCTATCAGGCGATGCTGCGCAAGCACATCACCGGTCAGCTGCTGCGGGCTGGCGCGGTGCTGACGCCGCCGTCGGCTCTGCTGTCGGCGCAGCCACGCTCGCGGGCTGAGGATCTGGCGCCGCTCACGCCGATGGGCTTCCCGCTCATCCTCAAGCTCGACGACACCAGCGGCTCGATCGGGATCAGCAACCAGTCCATCGTGCACAGCGAGTCCGAGCTGTTTGTCCAGCTGGACTACCTGCGCGAGACCTATCGTCGCTCGATCCTGGCCGAGCGCTTCATCGCTGGCCGCGAGATCTATGTCTCGATGCTGGGCAACGCTCCGCCCGAGATCCTGCCGCTGCAGGAGGTCGACTTTTCTCGCCTGCCTGGCGAGCTGCCCCACATCGTCAACGAGAACGCCAAGTGGGTCGCCGGGACCTCGGAATACGAGGCTATTTCGTCGGTGGCCATCGGTCCGCTGCATCCGACCGTGCGCTCACGCATCGAAGAGGCAGGGCGGCGCGCCTTTGCCGTTCTGGGAGCGCGCGACTATGCCCGCTGTGATATTCGGCTCTCCGAAGACGGTCGGCCCTATGTCATCGACGTCAATGGAAACTGCGATCTCTCCGAGGACGCCGGCTACGCTCGGGCCGCCTATCTGGCCGGGCTCAGCTACGAGCAGCTGATCGAACGGATTGCGTTCGCTGCCTTGCAAAGGACTGAAGATGCCCGCCGAATCCCCCCTGCCACCCGTGCACTGCATTCGCTCCGCCGCTCTGGCTGATCAGGATGCGCTCTGTGCACTCGTAGCGGCTGCCGGTGTATTTTCCGACGAGGAAGTCGCTTGTGCGCAGGACATCATCGCCGAAGCCCTGGACGACCCCAGTCCCGCCAACTACCAGATCCTCGTCGCCGAGCTGGTGGAGACCGGAGCGCTGGTCGGCTATGCCTGCTATGCCCGCACGCCGTTTACGCGCGCGGCCAGCGATCTTTACTGGCTGGCCACGCATCCGCAGCATCGACGCGGTGGCGCGGCTCGGCGGCTGATCGCGGCGATGGAAGCCGAGCTGCAGCGGCTGGGCGTTGTCCACGTCCGCGTCGAGACCAGCGGCACTGGTGGCTACAGCGCGGCCCGCGCATTTTACGAGAGCCTTGGCTACGACAACATCGCGCGCATACCCGATTTCTACAAGCCAGGCGACGCCCTGTACACGTACTACAAGCGACTGCCCGAGCGGACGGAGTAGCCGCGTGCAGAAGAGCGCTCGCCCGGTAGTCCTGCCAGCTCCCTCGACAGAGTCGAGCGTGAGTAGTCCGCCGCCGCTGCCGGGTCTTGTGGCGCAGACGCTGGGGGCCGAGCGAGCCCGCCTGACGCAGCAGCTTCGGACGCTGCTCTGGCACAGCGGACTGCGCTGGCCGACCTGGATCGATGCTCGTCCGGGGCGACTGCAGCTTGTGCTGGCCGACTGCGTCGACCCGCCGCTGGCAGCGACGCGGAAGCGCTGGCTGGCGCAGCATGGCGAGCTCATTGCCGAAGGGCTGGCGGCAGTGGCCGTGGCGCTCTCGGCGCCGCACTCGGCGCTGTGGCTGGCCGCTGATGCCCCAGCGCTGCAGGCCTGGCCGGGTATCAAGACCTTGATCGCGCCGCCGGCCTTTCCCAGTCAGCCCGAGCGCGCGCTGGCCGCCGACGAGGGCCGCGTCTTTGCCCTGCCTGCCGAGACGCTGGTGGCGCTACCGGCGCTGCTGCATCCGGATGCCATCGCGCCATCTGAATCGGCCTTGATCTCGGTGGTGGGAGCCGTCGCTCGTCCGTCGGTGTTGGCGGTTACCGAGCCGGCGACAACGGCCCGGCAGCTAGTTGCGCAAGCCGGTGGGGCGACGAGTGCAGCCTGGGTGCCGCTGCTTTCCGATCCCTTGGCCGGGCCGCTGTGGGAAGCGGATCGTCCCCTGCCACGCTCACCGGTCGGCGCTGTGCCTGCGGTGCTGTACATCTTGCCGGCTGGGCACCCGCTGATTCGTCGCCATCGCGCCTCGTACAGCGTCCGGCAGCGGGCCGCCAATACCTGCCAGGTCTGTCGCCTGTGTACGGATCTCTGTCCGACGGCCAATGCCGGCACCCAGCCACACCTTCTGATGCGAGCACTTGGCCAGGCCAGCCCCCCCGAGCTAACGCCAGCCACGCTGGCCATGACCACTGGCTGCACGCGCTGCGGTGCTTGCTCGGTGGCCTGTCCGGCCGGGCTTCTGCCCGGAGCCATCGTTGCTGCATTCGCGGCCGCGCTGCCCGGTGGCGACGCTTTCAGCCAGCCGGAAGACGAGCCCCCCCCCCTCGCCGAGCTTGCCCGCCTGCCCTGGCGGCTGATGCTAGCTCGCCTCGGTCTCGACGGGCTGGCCGCCGCTTCGCCCTAGCTTGTACCCAGCCCGCGTCTGCCCTGGCTGCGCCTACTCGATGGGGTTGATCTTGGCCAGGTTCAGGCCACCTGCATACGAGTACGAGGTCGCGTAGGCATAGCCATAGCCGATGATGCCGAAGGGCTGATTGCCGGTCAGGCGGTGGTTCTTGCCGTCTTCCTTGATGCGCAGGATCGCGCGCCCCAAGGTGTCCACGATCGGCTTGAGCGGCTCAGTGACCGGATCGCCGTCGAGCGTCAGCTTGGTATCGAGCGGCGCATAGACGTTGATGTAGTTGTACTTGTAGGTCCGCGGCACATAGAAGATGTAGTCGCTGCGGAACTGCTCGATAGGGATGAGCGGCGTGATGTTGGCGTCGCCCAAGCAGCGCACGCTGTCAGGGCCGCTGCGCGTCGAGCCCGGGCACTCGGTCGGCAGCCCGTCGGGAAACTGCGAGGCATCGTAGGCGCCCGAGAGGTTGCCCCAGGCCGGCATGTACTGGAAGGCCAGGATCGGCTGATCGGCCTCGATGATGAAGTCGGCAGCCGTCGAGAACTCGAACGTCTGGCTGCGCGCGAGCTTGGGCACGGTCATCGGCAGGCCCGGCCCGCCCTTGAGCGTAATCGTCGTGTTATCGACGCTGGCCACGATGCGGTAGTAGTCGCGATCGGTCATGTTGCGCTGCTTGACCTTGGCCGCCATGTAGCGCTTGCCCCAGGTCTCAAGCGGGAACATCTGCACGCCCAGGTGGTTGCCGCCGACGGCGCTCATCGGGATCGAGACGCCCCCGGCGCCGCCGTACACTGCCACCGGCGCACTGGCCTTGACTGTCGCTCCCGAGATGTCTTCGCGCGACTTGAGCTGCGCAACCTCCAGCACCTCTAGGCGGTTTAGCGTGCGCGTCATGGTCTGGCCCGGCTTCAGGCCTGGCACGCCGGGTCCTGGCATGGTCTCGACGGGCACCGTCACTTCGACCTTGGTGGCGTCGCTGAGCGCCACGACGGCGAGCAGCCCCTGCCCCTGCGGCGGCGTGGTGATGAGCTCGGCGTTGTAGGTGTACGACATGACGAAGTAGTTCTTGGCCATCACGTGCTCGGGCAAGAGCAGCGTCGCCGAGCCCGAGAACACCGTCGCCGCATCGATCGGGTGGAACTGGTACACCGCCACCGGCGCGGTCGAGGTCAGGTGCATGCCCTTCATCGCCTGCTCGGTCTGCGTCAGCTTGGCGTCCCCGTGCGGGACCCGGAAGATCACCGCGGCGCCCGGCGGCACCGTCTGACGATTCGACGGCGTTGGCCGCACCGGGCCATCCAGCGTGACATCGGCGGACAGCGTCTCGCTGGTGTTGGTGACGACGATCCCGAGCTCACCGACCGTCGAAGTCGACCACAGGTTGACCGGGAAGAAGCTGCAGCCGACGTTGCCGCGCGGCGCTAGCTCACACTGCGTGCGGCACACGCCCTCGACGCAGGTATCGCCCGCCTTGGTGTTGCAGTCGGTCTTGTGCTGCCAGGTCTTGCCGTCGCACTCCTCGGTCGCGTCGCGGTTGGCGGTGCAGCGCAGGCGGCCCTTGGTGCAGGTCAGCGGCGGCATCGACATGTCGGCTGGCTCTTCGGGATTGCCCTCCCAGTCGAGCAGGCGGCTGCCTGGGTTGCAGGACGAGAGGCCGAGCGCACCAACCAGCGTCATCCCAGCCCACAGCCAGACGGAGAGCAGCGAGCCCAGCTGCGATCGCCAGCTGCCACCACGTGCCAGACCACCGATCAAGGAACCGCGGGGACGAATAGGTGTGCGCATAGCTCCCTCATACTCCGATTTATGCCCGCTGTCACCTACCGCTTATTCCCGTATACCGGCCAGTCTGACGGTAAGTAAACCCGCATATCCGTGACCACTAATTTGATGAATTAGTAGCTATTCTATGTGCGCCGCTGTCCTCGTCCTGCCTGCCGTGTAGGTGCGTGTCTGAGAGTCGGGAAAAATGGGATTTTCTCGTCGAAGCCGTGGCTTTTATGGCTGTGTTTATTGTGCAAATCGGGCTACAATCTCGTTCCATAGTGTCCTCGTTTGACTTCGGGGTGCCACCCCTAGCTATGCGTAAATCGTCCACCTACCGCATACAGCACCGGCCAGCCGCGGCGGCTCGATGTGCTGCGCCTTCTCGCCGCGACCTCAACCTTGGTTAGAGGGCTGCCGGCGCCATGCACCATCTCCGCTTGCTCTCCATCGTTCTCCTGTGCACGCTGAGCCTCGTCGGGCGCTCGACGTCGTCACCGGGCACGCGCACCGCGTACCTGGGGCCGCTCGATCGCGCGGCGGGTGGACAAGCGGCCACGGCTTCGCCGCCGCCCCAGTGGGGAGAGCGGCTAGCTGGGCTGCAGCTGGGTACACGCAGCGAGGCGTCGCTGGCCAACGCGGGACGCAGCCGTCGCGAGCTGTGGCTGCCACCGCCGGCCGAGATCCCCACGTTTGAGCCGCCGCCGGCCGGCGAGGAACCGGTGCCGGCTCCGCTTGCGCACAAGCCGCACTTTTTGGGCCAGTCCGACGACGACATCCTGTCGCGGATCTGCAACCTACCGATCAAGCAGCTCAAGCCACTGGGGGGGGGGGCGTCGATCTCGCTGCGCGCCATCTTCGACGGGGGCCTGCAGGCCGCGGTCAAGCCGGATCAGGTGCGCATCACGCGCTATCAATCGGAAGTCGCTGCCTATCGCGTCTCGCGGGCCCTGGGCCTGGATATGGTGCCGCCCTCCTGTGTGCGGCGCATTCCCGCCGAGCAGCTGATGGCCGGCATGCCCAAGTCGCTGGTCGAGCGCATGCAGGCCGAGCTCAACGTCGGGCCGGACGGCATGGTCGCGACGGCGATCATCGCCTGGGTGCCGCACCTGCATGGCCTGCGTCTAGAAGAGTTCGACTGGTGGCGGCCGATGCTGCTGCGCGGCGAGGCCCTGCCCAGCAACAAGCGCCGGCGGGTCCTGGAGATCAGCACGCTGCTCTTGCTCGACTACCTGATCCTCAATCACGATCGCTGGTCGGGTGGCAACACGCACGAGTCCGACGGTCAGATGGTGTTCATCGATCAGGGCGCTGGCTTTGGGCCGGAGCGGCATCACAAGCGCTCGCGCTTGGCAATGCGCACGCTCAAGCAAGCCGAGCGTTTCCCGCGCGAGGTGGCTAACCAGCTCCTGCAGCTAGAGCTTGAGCCGCTTACGCGGGAGCTGCAGGGCCTGCTCAGCGAAGAAGAGATCGAAGGCTTGGTCTATCGCGTCAAGCACGCGCGCGACTACCTGCGCAGCTTGCGCAAGGCCGCGCCCAAGGACTCGCTCTTGCTGTGGGAGCAAGACTGAGCGCAGCGTCGTCGGGCTCAGCCAACACGGGCCCGCTCTGGCCCGCTCTGTCTGCACATCGATCCCCCGCATCAATTCCCCGCTCGACTGGTCGCTCCGTCGCTGCTCAACGATAGGCACGGCCTCCCGGGAAAAAATGGACGAGGCGGTCGGCTGCGTTAAGCTCAGCTTTCTTTTGAGCGCCCGGTGCAGAGCCTATGGTCCGTCGCTGCCCTGGCTGCTTGGCTTGCGGACGGTGTCGCTATGTCCATGTCCACGCCCACGCCTAAAACCCCACCGCCGGCTGAGAAAAAGCTGACCCGCAGCATGAGCGCGGTCGATGCCGCAGCCCTCCTGGTGGGCAGCATGATCGGCTCTGGTATCTTCATTGCGCCGTCGCTGATGGCGCGGAACATCAGCGCTCCGGGGGTGTATCTGGGGCTGTGGCTGCTGGCCGGCCTCTACACCCTTTTGGGCGCGCTGAGCTTCGCCGAGCTAGCCGCGATGATGCCGGAAGCTGGCGGTCCCTACATCTACCTGCGGCAAGCGCTGGGACCGCTGCCCGGCTTTCTGTACGGCTGGACGCTGCTCTTTGTGATCCAGTCGGGCTTTATCGCTGCGGTGGCCATCGCCTTTGCCAAGTATCTGGGCGTCTTTTTCCCGGCGATTGGCGAGAGCCAGATCTTGGCCACGCTGCCGCTCGGGCCGCTGGGCATGGTGCAGATCAGTACCGCCACGCTCGTCGCGCTAGCCACCATCGCGGTGCTGACCTGGGTCAACCTGCGCGGCGTCGAAGCGGGAGCGCGGGTGCAGACCGCTTTTACCGGTCTTAAGCTCCTGGCCTTGTGGGCGCTGATCGCCGCCGGCCTGATCTGGGGCAGTCGGAGGGGCGGCAGCTTCACCAACTTCTCGCCAGCCTTTGCGCTGAGCGTGCCGAGCACGGCGAGCCACCCGCTGTTTCTGGGCGCGCTGGGCGTCGCGGCCAGCAAGGCGCTGTTCTGCTACGACGCCTGGAGCACGGTGACTTTTGCCGCTTCCGAGATCCGCGATCCGCAGCGCAACCTGCCGCGCGCCCTGGTGATGGGGACGCTGGCCACGACCCTGACCTACGTCGGTGCGGCGGCGGTTTACCTGTACCTGTTCGCCCTGCCGGCGATGGCGGCGATTCCCGAAAATCGGGTCGCCGCCCAGGCGGCCCGCCTGCTGTTCGGAGGCGATACCGGCGCCAAGCTGATCGCCGCTGCCATCTTGGTGTCCACGTTCGGCTGCATCAACGGCATGATCCTCGGCGGGGCGCGCGTGCTGTATGCCATGGCTGGCGACGGGCTGTTCTGGCGCGGCGCAGCCCAGCTCAACTCGCGTCGCGCGCCTGGACGAGCCCTGTGGCTGCTGGCCCTGTGGTCGGCGGCGCTGACGCTGTCGGGCCGCTACGACGATCTTCTGACCTATACAACCTTCGCCTCGCTGCTGTTTGGCGCGCTGACCGCCGCCTGCGTGCCCATCCTGCGGCGCAAGCAGCCGGATCGCGAGCGCCCGTATCGCGCCCTGGCCTATCCCGCCTCGACCGTGGTGTTTATCGCCGTCGCGATCTTCTTCGTCGTCTACATCGTGCAAGGCGATAGCAAGAGCGCGCTGTATGGCCTGGCCTTGGTGCTCCTGGGTCTGCCGGTCTATGGCCTGCTTCGTCGGCGGTAGTCAGAAGATGCGGCAGAGCAGCGGCCAGCCGCGACCGCCGCAGCGGAGCCAGAGGCTCCTGCGTCTGCTTGTAGTTGGCCTGCTCTTGGCCGTCACGGGCCAGGGTGTAACGCCGAGCCGTGCGCAGTCAGCACCGACCGCCGCAGCGGCAAAAGCGACGCCGCCCCTGCGACCGATGGCGGTGGCGGGAGCCGCAAGAGCGCTGGAGCCCGCTGCCCAGCCGAGCCGCAGTGAGCCGATCGTCACCGGCGAATTCGTCCGAGCCCGCCGTGGCGAGTTCGTGCTGGCCGGCAAGCCGTTCCGTTTCGTGGGCGCCAATATCGACCCGCTGCACGGCGACGTAAATCGGCCGCGTTACAAAGAGCTGATTGCCGCCCTGGCCGAAGATGGCCTGACGGTCGCCCGCGTCTGGGCCTTGGGGGAGGGCACCGAAGAAGCCGACTCGTGGCTGCGCAACTATCAGCTCTTCCGCGCCGGCCCATACAGCTTCATCGAGGACAGCTATGTCGCGCTCGATCACGTGCTGGCCGTGGCTCGGCTGCATGGTGTACGCGTGATGCTGACGCTGGCCAACAACTGGACCGACTACGGCGGCGCGCCGATGTATCTGCAGTGGACCAGCGCGCCTTCTTGGGGCCTGCATCACGAGTCCTTCTATTCCCATCCGCGCACGCGCGAGTTCTATCGCGCCGGCCTGCTCAAACTCCTGACGCGTCGCAACACCGTGACCGGCGTGATGTACGTCGACGATCCAACGATCTTTGCCTGGGAGCTCATGAACGAATCGACGGCCTTTAGCGATCGCGGCCTAAACGCTCGCGTTGCCTGGGTACACGAGATGGCCGCGCTGATCCGCGAGTACGACAAGAACCACATGATCTCGGCCGGCGTGCTGGGCTACACGCTGCAGCGCGAGCGGCAGGAGTGGCTGCGCATCCAGCAGCTTCCCGAGGTCGATTTTTGCGACAGCCATATTTATCCCGAGAGCCTGGAGGGCTTTGCTGACGGGCGTGGTGAGGGGCGCGTGCTCGAGCTGCTCGACGATCGTGCGGCGCTGTGTCGTCACGTCGCGAAGAAGCCCCTGGTCATCGGCGAGTTTGCCTATCACACCGATGCCGGCAAGCGCCTGCATGGCCGACCGCGCAGCGAGTGGTTCACGCGCTTTCTGAGCCAGCACTATCGCAATCGCGGCAGCGGCGCGTTCGTCTGGCTGTATGAGCCGTATCAGCTCTGGAACGGCAAGGTGCGCGACTTTGCCATCCACATCGATCATCCCGATACCGACGACGTACGCCAGGTGCTGATCACAACCGCGGCCAAGCTCTCGGCCGGTGGGCCGGCGGCGTTTGGTCCCGACAACCCGCGCATCATCGCTGCGCAGCACAGCGGCCTGCAGACGCAGCCGCTTTACGACCCCATCGTCGTCAAGCCCGGCCCGCGCCAGCTACCCCATGCGAGCTATCTGCGTCCCGATGACAAGACCGCGCTGCTGGCCATTCCGCCGGCCGAGTTTGCGCAGTCGGCCTGGGAGCGCTCTGGCGTGTGGACCGAGGGCAAGGCCGCGCATGTCTATGGCGCCGATCACGGCGAGTGGACCTATCGCTTCGCCGCGCCGCCGCTCCTGCCGAGTCAGGTGGTGACGGCGATCGAGCTTGAGCTGCGCATCTCTAGCGAGTGGCCGGTGCTGCCGGCTCCGCCCGAGGGGGGATCGCCGGTCGAGGTCTACATCGATGAGCTCTTGGTCGGTCGGCTGGCCGCGGCCGCGGACGATGGCTTTGGCGATCGCCATCGACTTGAGCTTACGGATCCAGCGCTGCGGCTGCGGCTGTCGCGCGGTCGTCACACCCTGCGCTTGCGCGTGCCGCCCGGACGCGGCTCGCATGGTCTATGCATCTATGGAGATTACCTGGCGCTGCCTCCAGACAACGAGCCGCCACCGACGGGAGAGTTCAGCCCGCTCTTGCTCCGCTATCACCTCGCCAGCACCCCCTATTTTCCGCCGCCGAGTTTTCGTAGATTGAATGCTACCCAAGGAGACAAACGCCCATGATCAAGATCTGTGGATTCCCAGTTAGCAACTACTTCAACAAGACCCGCCTCGTGCTGATGGAAAAGGGCATCGAGCACCAGCAGGACCTGACGGTGGCCCCGAATCAGAGCGCCGAGCTTCTGGCCCGCTCGCCGATGGGCAAGATCCCCTTCCTTGAGACGGAAAATGGCGTGCTGTGCGAGTCCCAGATCATCTGTGAGTACCTGGAAGAGCGCTTCCCGGAGAAGCCGCTGTATCCCGCCGATCCGTTCGAGCGCGCCAAGGTCCGCGAGCTGATTCAGGTGCTGGAGCTGCACGTCGAGCTGGTGGTGCGTCGCGTGCTTGGTGCCCTGTTCGGCGCGCCGGTGGCCGAGGAGACCAAGAACGAAGTGCGGCGCGACCTGCAGAAGGGCCTGCGCGCCTTCCTGCACCTGGCCAAGTTTGGTCCCTACCTGGCGGGCAGTGAGTTCGGCATGGCTGACTGTGCGGCCGCCGTGCACTTCCCGATGATCTCGGTGGTCAGCCGCCTGGCCTTGGGGGAAGACGTGCTAGCCAGCATCCCGCAGGTCGAGCCCTACATGAAGCTGATCGGTGCGCGCGAGAGCGTGCAGAAGATCTACGCCCAGCGCGACGCCGCCTTCCAGCAGATGATGGCCGCCCGCGCTGCCAAGTCGAGCTAAGTCGGCGGTGCGCCAACCGGCGCTCTAGAGCCCGAACTTCTCGACGCGGCGCAGCAGCGCAAAGCGCGAGATGCCAAGCAGCTCAGCCGCCCGCACTTTCTTTCCCCCTGCCATCCGCAGCGCCTCTTCCAACAGACGTCGCTCCAGGTTTTCAAGCGTGTCGCGCCCCGGCTCGAAGGTCACAGTCATGCCTCGCTCGCTCGGGGTCGGCGAGAGCGGTGTCAGCTGACGCTGCAGCGTGATCTCGGCGACGCGCGGGGGCAAGAGGCTGGCGCTAAACTCGCTGCTGCCGGCGGGGGCAAGGATGACGGCGCGCTCCATCAAGTTGCGGAGCTCGCGCACGTTACCGGGGAAGTCATAGTGCGCAAGCAGCTCCGCGACCTCGGTGGAGAGGGAAAGCGACTTGCCTAAGCGAGCGGAAAACTCGCTCAGAAAGTGGCCAGCTAAGAGCAGGATATCGTCGCTGCCGCGGCTACGCAGGGGGGGCAGATGAATCGGAAAGACCGACAGCCGGTGAAACAGGTCGAGGCGAAAGCGCCGCTCGCTGACTAGCTCGGACAGATCGCGGTGCGAGGCGGCGATGACGCGGGCCTCGAAGGCCACGGGTCGCACACCGCCCACCCGCTCGAAGGTGCGCTCTTCCAGCACGCGCAGCAGCTTGCCTTGCAGCGGAAACTCCATGTCGCCGATCTCGTCGAGCAGCACGGTGCCTCGGCCGGCCATTTCCAAGCGCCCGGGCTTCTGCCGTTCGGCGCCGGTGAAGGCGCCTTTTTCGTGACCGAACAGCTCGCTCTCGGCCAGCGGGGTGGGCAGCGCGACGCAGTCGATGGCAACAAACGGCTCAGCCGCTCGGCTCGACAGGCTGTGGATGGCGCGGGCGGCGATGCCCTTGCCGGTGCCGCTCTCGCCCGACAAAAGGACAGTGGTATCGGGAGAGGCGGCGACCTCGATCACGCGTGAGCGCACCTCACGCATCGCCTTGGACTCTCCCAGGAAGGCCTGCGAGAAGCTGGCTCCGGCCGAGCTTTGACTAGAGGCTGGCAGCTGTCGCGACGCCCGCGCTACCCGCTCGGCCTCGACCACTCGCTCGACGACATCGGGCAGGGCGGTCGACTTGGGGACATAGTCGCTGGCCCCGCGCCGCATCGCTTCGACGGCATTTTCGATGGTGCCGTAGGCCGTCATCATCAGGACGGCTGGCGCTGGTCGGCTCTGTCGCAGCGGCACGATCAGATCGAGGCCAGAGCCATCGGGCAGCATGTGATCGAGCAGCACCAAGATGTACGGATGGCGACGCGCTTTTAGCAGGCCCTCGGCCGCCGTCATGGCGACATCGGCCTCGATACCACGTCGGCTCAGCAGGCGCTGCAGGCCGCGGGCATAGGTTTCCTCATCATCGACGATCAGGGTGCGCCACTCGCTCATCGCCGCACCTTACGCGTTCTGTCCAGGCGCGTACGAAAAAACCGCGGAGCGGGAGTCAGCAAGCCAGCCAGCGACGGTAAACCCGGCGCGATCTTTGTCCGAGAGCAAGAGCTCGCTCCCGCCAGCTTGGCTGCTGCTCGGCCCGGTGAGCTCGAGGAAGAGCTGCCGCAGCGCCGGTGTCTCGCGCTCACACAGCGACCAGTCGATGTCGGCGGCTAGCGGGCAGATGCCGGCTTCGGTCGTCGGGCTGTAGTGACCGCTGCAGAAGTACTCGATCAGCGTCTCTTGCGGGAAGAAGTTGCCGTGCGCAAAGCCAGGTGGCACCCAGATCCACTCTGCCTCGTCGCGATCGGGCGAGGCCGGGATGTCGTAGGCGAGGATCTTGCCGCAGGTCGGCGAGCCGTGGCGGATGTCCAGCACCAGATCGATCATCCGCCCATGTACGGTGCGCACCAGCTTGCCGACGTAGGGCGACCACTGAAAGTGCAGACCGCGCACGGTGCCGCGGCGCGAGAAGCTCTCGTTGACCTGGACAAAATCGACCCCGGCAAAGCAGCCCAGCGCGGGGTGATTCTGGAAGTCGCTGCGCCGGTAGGTCTCGGTGAAATAGCCGCGGTGATCGCGGAAGCGGGCAAAGCGTAGGACCTTCACTTCGGGGATGGCTAGGGACTTCACTTCGACGAGCTTCACATCGGCCTCATGAGCGAGTGCGGCGTTATCACACCTCGCCGGTCAGCACGGCGCTGCGACGAGGGCTGGCAGCGAGGCGGGCAGAATGCCGCCGCCGATCCGTCATGTCAACAGGGCCTTGCGAGCGCCGACTTTGGCCAGCTGCTCAGCGGAGTAGCGAGGGCAGAGCGCGTGGTCGCCACGACCGCACCGGCATACGCTACGATGACCCTATGGATGCGCAGGCCCTGCAGATTGAGGCGCTACCCCTGCACCGTCGTCGTCCAGTGGGCACGACGCAGACGGAATATGTGCTGATCAAGATCAGCGCGCCCAAGCAGGTCTCAGGTCCGCTGCCGCGCCTGACCACCGTGCTGCTTCTTGATGTCTCTGGCTCGATGAAGGGCAACCCGCTGGCGCAGGTGAAAGAGTCGGTAGCGCGCCTCTCCGCCATCCTTAGCGATGAAGATGCGCTGGGCGTGGTGACCTTTTCGACGAGCGCGCAGACCGTCGTGCCGATCCAGCCGCTCAGCAGCGCCGGGGCTCGCCGCAGCATCGAGCGAGCCAGCGAGAGCCTGCTGGCTGATGGCTACACCAACCTGAGTGCCGGCCTGTCACACGCCGCGCTGCAGTTTGCGCCACGCCAGCCCGACGAACGACAGCTGGTGCTGCTGCTCTCGGATGGCCAGCCCAACGTTGGTACGCAGAGCAGCGATGGTCTCGCGGGCGAAGCCGCGATGATCAAGTCGCGCGGGGTGGCAGTGTCGACCTTGGGCTACGGCGCGCAGCACAACGAGGATCTGCTGCTCGCGCTCGCTGACGCCGCCGGTGGGCGCTACGCCTACGTCAAGGACACGACGATGGCTGCCAGCGGCTTTGCCCGCGCGCTGGGGGCTCAGCGTGATGTGGTGGCTGAAGATGTGGCGCTGACCTTGGCGCCAACGCCAGGTGTGGAGATCCTGCGTGTCCTCGGGGAAGCGCGGACTTCTTTCGGCGAAGGCGGTCTGCGCATAGCGCTGTCCGACATGCTGCTTGGCGAAGAGATCCACGTCGTCGTTGAGCTCAAGGTGACAACCCGGCGCGAAGTGGGTCGCTTTCGGCTGCTTAAGCTGGCGCTGAGCAGTCGGCCGACCCAGGCGCTAAGTGGGTCACGGGGGGCGGCGCGCGAGCCGGATGTGCAGCGGCAAGAGGTGCAGATCGACCTTCATACCGTCACCGCCGTGCTCGAAGAAGACATCGATCCGCGGGCCCAGGTGCTGGTCACGCTGGCTCTGGCGGTCGAGCTACGGCAAAAAGCGCGCGCACTGTTCGATCAGCGCAACTTTGCCGCCGCCATCCCGGTCCTGCACAAAGCCAAGGAGCTCGTTGAGGCGGCGCATGGTGGCGCTCCGCCAGAAGATGGCCCGCTGCACGATCTGCACGAGGCGCTGCTCGATGATCTGCAGCTAGCCGCCAAGGCGCCCAAGCCGGATGAGTACAGCGTGCTGCGCAAGACCAATATGGATCAGCAGATGCTGCAGACCGGGCTCAATCGCGGCGTGACGCAGAACTCGACTCCGTCGGCCCAGCATATGGTGCTCAAGCTGCAGGGCCATGTTGGTCCGCCACCCAAGGCGCGACTGGTCTTTGTCGAAGGGAGTCAGCTTGGCAAGGTGGTGCCGGTCGGGCCGGAGTGCCGCATTGGCCGTGGCCGCGACAACGATCTAGTGCTCGATGACGTCTTGGCGACGCGCCGGCACGCGCTGATTCAGTGGGTCGGCCGCGGCTTCATTGCCCATGACCTGGGCAGCTCCAGCGGAACCTATGTGAATGGCCGACATATCGTCGATGACTATGTCCTTCAGGACGGCGACTTGATGCAGATCGGCGCCCACAAGCTGCGCTTCGAGCGCCTGGATCGCGCGGCGGCTCCGCCCCCTCCTGCCGGCCCGGCCAAGCGACCGTAGCCTCACAAACGCGCGCCCATGTTCGGCGCAGATGAGCGTGTGATAAGCTGGATCCACCCCGAGTCTTTCCCGGTGAGCTGGGCTGCCTATGTCCTCTGGCCAGAGCCAAGGCCGCCCAATCGCCATTACTTCCTAGGAGACTAACCATGAGCTGGAAGATGTGGGCCACCGCGCTGAGCTTCGCCGCTGTTGCAGGCGCCGCGGGGCCATCAGCACAGGCGTCCGATCGCAAAGACGGCCCAGCCACCACGGGCAGCCCATCCACGGACATCGTGGATCTGTACGCGTGGATGGATGCGGCCGGTAAGAACGTCAACTTCGTCCTGACGCTCAACCCGAACGCGACGAACATCAGCGTGTTTGATCCGAACGCGCTGTACGTCATTCACACCAGCGCTCGCTCGGGCTTGGTGGATACCTCGCCGGCCGCCGATGTCCCAATCATCTGCCAGATCAAGAGCACCGCTCGCTCTGAGTGCTGGGTGGGGCGGCTGTCCTATGCCAAGGGCGGCCTTGACCGCATCAACACCAGCGCCGATCAGAAGCTGAGCTTCTTCGCTGGGCGGCGCAATGATCCTTACTTTGGCTATGACAACACGACCAATGGCTTGGGCGGCATGATGGCGTCGATGAAGACGACGCTGACCGGCAAGACCCGCAACGCCAATGGCTGCTATGCCTTCGCCACCGGCGAGACGACCTCGGCCAAGAACGCACTGACGCAGGGTACGGTGGTGGACAACTACCGCACTCAGAACGTCCTGGCGATTGCAATCACCGTCGATAAATCGCTGCTACTGGCGCAGGGCAAGACCAGCCTGGCTGTGTGGGCAACCACCAACCGCCCGCAGTAAGAAAGGAGCCCAACATGAAGACCACGCTGCTTGCATTTGGACTCCTCTTGGGACTGTCGGGGCTGGGCTGCACCGAGGCCAACACCGGCGACTTTCTGTATATGACCTATGACCTGGGCCTGGGTGACATGCCGGTCAACGACATGGCGGGTGACCCAGCCCCACCGGGGATCGGAGCGCAGCTAGATCGCGCCGGCCGGCCGCTGATCAACGTGCTGCTGACCAATCCGTTTGATCTGACGCTAACGGGCACTGGCGCTGACACCAAGGCGCGCATGCAGGATGCCTACAACGCATCGGTCGATCCGGCCGGCTGGGTGACCAAGTACGGTGCACGGCCATGGGTGCCCGACGCGCTGGCGTTCTGGGACGGTATGGATGGCAACTGCGGCAACCAGTACACGCCGCCAGCCGGCACCCTGTACACCACGCTCGGCAACGTCCTCTCGTTCGATGCGCTGCTCATCGATACCACCAAGACGGTGTGCAATCGCTATCTGGCGATTGAGACGGGCGATCTGGTCAACTGCGGTGGCCGCCAGCCGGATCTCAGCGGTACCTCGCTGTACGGCGCGGTGACGGTCAACAACAACGTCATCGATACGACGATCAACCTGCTGATCGGCTTGCCTGCTCTGCAGGCCAACGTGCTGTCGAACGGCATCACCAAGGACGCCGACGGCACACCGCCCGACATCAACACCAAGCTCCCCTTCCTGCTCGGTCCCTCCTAGGCCTCAGCGCGCGCCAGAGCCACGTACACAACTCACGGACGCCGCCGGGCACGCAGCCCTGCGGCCCCCGCATGCTATCGCGAGCTGAGTGGGCGGCGGTGGCAGGGCGGTAATGGGGGCGATGAGAACCGTCGGCTAGATCGCGGCTCCCACCCTATGGCGGGTCCGATTCACGCGGCGGCGGCGGACTCGCGCTCGGCTCTTCTTTGCCCTGCCTGGGCTCACGTGGAGCCCGGCTCTCCTCGCGACGCTCTCGCTTTTCATCGCGCCCGCGGCTTTCATCGCGCCCGCGGCTTTCATCGCGCTCTCGTTTATCGTCGCGCCCGCGGCTTTCATCGCGCCCGCGGCTTTCATCGCG
>CAZVMD010000025.1:0-23412 GCA_964628555.1 uncultured Myxococcales bacterium
ACCTCATCGACGGCGCGGTCACCGTCGAGGGGCCGATCAGCAAGAAGCTGCACGTGGCGGCGGCGGCACGGCTCAGCTGGATCTCGGCCTTCCTGCCGCTGTTCAATCGCTCCAAGACGCAGCTCTCGCCGTTTTACTGGGACTATCAGCTGGCGCTGCGCTACCAGGCCAGCCCGCGCGACGATCTGGACCTGCTGATCTTCGGCGCCACCAGCGACATCTCGGCCCGCGTCGAAGATCCCGACCCCAACTCGCGCGTCGATATCTACAGCAAGTCGTACTTTGGCCGGGCCCGCCTGCGCTGGACGCGCCGCATCAGCAAGGACACCACGCTGTGGCTGATGCCGTCGCTCGGCGGCGATACGTTTACCCTCGACACCGGCGATCCCGGCCTCGGCGGCTCGCCGGTGCGGCTGACGGTGCGCCAGCTCGGCTACAACCTGCGCGGCGAGCTGCGGCAGAAGCTTCATACCTCGCCGTCGCTGGCCATCGACTATGCCCTGGGCCTGGACTTCGAAGGCAGCTACGCCCAGGTCGAGACGCTGTCGCCGCTCGGCCCGGTCGGCGGCGATGGCCAGGGCATCCCGGTCGGCGGCGGCGACACCATCCGCGACGCCGGGCTGTCCGAGTCGAGCTTCCTCGGCGGCAACTTCTTTACCGACGGGGCCGGCGCGTCGTTTCGCGAGGTGCTGCACTATCACCTGATCGCTGCCTCGCCCTATCTGGTGTCGAACTTCTGGTTTGCCGATGGGCGGGTGCAGATCTCGCCGCAGCTCCGCGTCTCGATCGATCGGCTGCAGCTGGATCCCGAGCCCAGCGCGACCCCGGGCAGCACCGTCGCGCCGCCGCCGCGCACGCTGTTTTATCCTGAGCCGCGCATCCTGGTGCGCGCCGCCCTGCTGCCCGAGCGACTGTGGCTGCTCGGCGGCCTCGGTCTGTATCACCAGGCGCCGCAGGGTGCCGAGCTGTCGCCGCGCTTCGGCAATCCGGCGCTGCTGTGGCAGGTCAGCACGACGTACATCGGCGGCGCCGAGCTAGCGCTGCCGCACGGCCTGCGCATCGAGAGCCAGGGCTTTTACAAAGACCTGCGCAGCCTGGTGGTCACCGACCCGCGCCTGTACTTCAGCAACGACGGCCTCGGCCGCGCCTACGGAGCGCAGATCCTCGTGCGGCAGCCGCTGTGGCACGGCTTCTCTGGCTGGATTGCCTACACCCTGTCGCGCAGCGAGCGCCGCGCTCACCCCGACGAGCCGTGGCGTCTGTTCCGCTTTGATCAGACCCACATCCTGACCGTGGTCGCAAGCTACGATCTGCCGCTTGGCTTTGCCGCCAGCCTGCGCTTCCGCTTTGCCTCGGGAAATCCGACGACGCAGATCGTCTCGGGCCTGCGCGACCTGACCTATCAGAACTACTCGGCCATCCCCGGCGAAGAGCTGGCCTATCGCCTGCCCGACTTTCATCAGCTCGACCTGCGGGTCGACAAGACCTTCACCCTCAACCGCTTCCGCATCGGCCTGTATCTGGAAGTCCTCAACGTCTACAACCGCGGCAACGCGGAAAACCTGATCTACGGCGGCCGCCAGCTGTACCAGGAGGGGCGCATTACCAGCCTGCCGGTGTTTCCAAATCTCGGGGTGCGGGCCGATTTTTGATCCGATAAAATCTCAACCCCCACATGCCAAACACGCCATCGAAGGATGAAGCGGGCGAGCTTGTCGAGATCGGCGGCTCGCCGGCTCCTGGGCTGCGCCTAACGGCAATTCTGCAGGGACAATCTGGCAATATTCAGCAGATTGTGTGGTCGCCGGATGGCCGCTATCTCGCTGCCCCCTCGGTCTCAGACTTAGAGGGACAGGGCGGAACGGTGCGGGTCTGGGATATTGGACAGGGTGGCTATGATGATATCCACCGTTCCCCCGAAGGAATGGTCAATAGTGTCGCCTTCGCCCCCGACAGCAACCGCTTGGTCATCGCCTCGGGCGAGCACCGTATCCTGCTCTGTGTGATCCCGGGGCGCGAGCGGACCCAGCAGCTCTCGGGACACGCGCCGATTCGGGTGTGGAGCGTGGCCTGGTCTACGGACGGCAAGTACATCGCCGCCGGCTCGCAGGACGGCCGCGTGAACCTGTGGAATGCCCAGACGCGAAAGCTATTTCGCGTTGAAGAGGCCATTAGCTTTGTCAAAGCGGTCGCCTTTTCCCCCCAGAATCAGTGCCTAGCCTATGCCTGTGGCGATGGCACAATTGGACTCATCACGGGTCCTTTTGGTCAGACCTTAAGAGGCCATACTAAAGCGGTATGGAGCCTGAGCTGGTCCCCCAATGGACAATATATCGCTTCCGCCTCTGCCGATACCAGCATACGCATCTGGGACGGCAATACCGGGCGCGCCCTCAAGATCCTCGAAGGGCACTCGGACTGGGTGGTCAGCGTCCGCTTTTCCGGCGACGGCAAGTGGCTGGCCTCCAAGAGCAGCGACGGCACGGTGCGGCTGTGGCGCTGCGACACCTGGGTCTGCGTCGCCAGCTTCGACGAGGTGAGCCGCGGCTACGCCCCCGGCCTGGCCTTCCACCCGCAGCGGCCGCTGCTCGCCACCCTCGGCAGCAACGACACGCTGATCCGCCTGTGGGAGCTGGACGAGGAGCTCCTGCGAAAGCAGGCGGTGGCGCAGGAGCGACGCAGCGTCCACTACACCACGGCCAAGGTGGTGCTGCTCGGCGACTCGGGGGTGGGCAAGACCGGGCTGGGCTGGCGGCTGTCGCACGACGAGTTTCGCGAGCATGCCTCGACGCACGGGCAGCAGTTCTGGGCCCTGCCGCAGCTTGGCCGCCAGCGCGCCGACGGCACGCAGTGCGAAGCGGTGCTGTGGGATCTGGCCGGGCAGCCGGTCTATCGCCAGGTGCACTCGATCTTCCTCGACAATGTCGCGCTGGCGCTGGTGCTGTTCGATCCCAGCAACCGGCAGGATCCGCTCAAGGGCGCGCAGTTCTGGCTGGAACAGCTGCGCGGCAAAGGCGAGCTGCCGCCGACGATCCTGGTCGGCGCGCGCATCGATCGCGGCGGACCAGGGCTCAGCCGGGCCGAGATCGATCAGTTCTGCCAGCGCTACGGCATCCTGGGCGGCTACGTCGGCACCAGCGCCCGCCGCGGCGATGGCCTGGCCGAGCTGTGGCAGCGCCTGCAGCAGCAGATCCCGTGGGAGGCGATGACCGCAACGGTCACCACGGTCACGTTCAAGCGCATCAAAGACTTCGTGCTGTCGCTCAAAGAGCAGACTGATCGCGGCCGCGTGCTGGTCGCCCCGGCCGAGCTGCGGGCCCGGCTGGAGGACCGCCTGACCGAGGAGGGACGGCCGCTGCAGTTTAGCGATGCCGAGCTCCTGACCGCGGTCGGGCACCTGGAGACGCATGGCTATGTCGCCCTGCTGCGCAGCTCGGATGGGGAGCTGCACATCCTGCTGTCACCCGAGGTGCTAAGCACGCTGGCCGCCTCGATCGTGCTGCTGGCCGACAGCAACCCGCGCGAGCTGGGGGCGGTCAGCGAAGGCGAGCTGCTGCACGGGCGCGTGCGCTTCGACGAGCTGTCCGGCCTGTCGGCTGCCGAGGTGCAGATCCTGATCGACGCCGCGCTGCAGCGCTTCCTGGCCCACAACCTGTGCTTCCGCGCCACGCTCGGCCAGGGCACGCTGCTCATCTTTCCCAGCCTGATCAAGCAGAAGCGACCGCTGTCGGACGAGCCGTCCGCCGTCGAGGGTGCGTCGTACGTGGTGCGCGGCCGGGTGGAAAATCTGTACGCCTCGCTGGTCGTGCTGCTGGGCTATACGCCGTCGTTTACGCGCATCAATCAGTGGCAGCATCAGGCGCAGTACGAGCTGGGTCCGGGCGAGATCTGCGGCTTCCGCCTGATCGAAGATCGCGAGGGCGAGATCGAGCTCGTGCTGTACTACGGCGAGCGCATGCCGGCCGCCGGACGGATCCAGTTTCAGGAGCTGTTCGAGGAGTTTCTCTATCAGCGCGAGGTGGCGGTGGTGCGCCTGCCACCCGTCGACTGTCGCGGCGGACATCGGCAAGAGCGCGCCACGGTGCTCAAGCGCCTGCGCGAGAAAAAGGACTTCGTGTTCTGTGACGAGTGCGGCGAGCGGATCGAGCTGCCGCGCCTGGCGGCGCAGAAGGACATCGGCATCAGCGCCTCGCCCTGGCTGCAGCGACAAGAGGCGCTGGCCCGGCTGCGCAGCAGCTACGAGGTCGAGGTGACGCGGGTCAAGAGCTATCGCCGCGATCGCGCCCAGCCGCGCTGCTATGTCAGCCGCCTGCCGTCGGAGGCCGCCTGGGCCGACAAGCTGATCGCCGACCTGCGCGACGCCGGCGTGCTGGTGATCGAGCAGCCAGGGCAGGTCCAGGCGGAAGACATCGTGCTCTTGCTCGACTCGCCGGAGTATCAGGCCGCCTTTGGCCGCGGCGAGCTAGCGCTCGATACCGGGCTGGTGCAGGCGCGTCTGGGACGCGAGCCGCGCCAGCTGATCTCGCTGTCGCGGGTCCGCGGCCCGAGCGCACACCGCCATATCGAGTGCCAGCCGGGTGACTTTTCCGACGACACTCACTATCCGCTGAGCCTGTTCGATCTGGTGCTCAACGTGTATGCGGTGCCGTTTGATGTCGCCGGCTTCGCCCGCTCGCGCCAGCTCTTGCACGAGCAGTGGGAGCAGACCGCGGCTCACTTCTCGTCGGTCGCGCGGGCTCGTCCCGGCCAGCTGTTCATCAGCTACGTGCGCGAAGATCAGGCCTTCAAAGACGAGCTTTTAACCATGCTGGCCAGCCTTCAGGCGCACGGCGAGCTCACGACCTGGGATGCCCAGCGCATCGCTCCCGGCGACGACAGCGCAGCCGCAGCCGCGCGGGCCCTGCGCGAGTCGCGGGTGGCGGTGCTGCTGCTCAGCAGCGACTTTTTGGCCTCGCCGTTCATCCAACAGAGGGAGCTGCCCGCCCTGCTGCAGCGACGGCTGGACGAAGGGATGCCCGTGGTGCCCATCCTGGTCCGCGACTGCCCATGGGACAGTGAGCCGACCCTGAGCCAGCTGCAGATCGCCCCCCAGGGCGGCCGCGCCGTGATCCGCCATCGCAAAGAGACCGGCGAGCGCGATCAGATCTGGAGCGAGATCGCGCGCCAGCTAGCCGAGCACCTCGTCGAATCCCCACCCCCCGATCAGCGACCGCCGCAGCGCCGCGGCTAAGGGCGGCGAGTCGGGCAGCCGGGGCGCTAGCCGGCCTTGGCTTCTTCCATGAGGGGCTTGGCGTCGCTGCCGTCTTCTTGCAGGCAGCCGAGGTGGGTGAAGGGGTCGGAGAGGACGGCGTTGACGCCGTCGATGCCGAAGCGAGCGGTGAGGCCATCGTCGATGCGCTCGTCGTAGCTGTAGCGCATCGGCAGCACCTTTTCGATGACGATCTGGCCGTTGCGGACCACGGCCCGCTCTTCGATGCGACCGACCATCAGGAACAGCGGTGAGGTGCCCCACTCGAACAGGTGGTGATAGCCGGGGGCCATGCCGACCGAGCCGAGGTTGGCGATAAACACCGTCGTGTAGAAGGCATCGCCCTCGATGAACGCGCCGGGCAGGATGTTGTGATAGTCAAGCCACTGGAACAGCCGCACGCCCAGCGAGAGCAGCGGTCGCGGCATGGCCAGCAGCAGGTCGAACTCTTTGTCCTGCGAGGTGCGGGCGTCGGTGCGCTCGTAGTTGACCTTGCCGTTGATGCGATCGCAGAGCTGACGGAAGGTCTCGCCGGACTGGGCCGGCAGCTTGACCGCCGACAGCTTGGCTTCCTTGTTCAGGCGCTTGCGCTTCATGGAAAACGAGATCCAGATGCCCTTGCGCTGATACAGGCGCTTGCCGACGATAAACTGGTTCATCTTGGGGTTGCGATGCGCCGAGTGGATGCAGGCGCCGACGAGCAGGTGCGAGATATCGCACTCAAACTTGCCCTTGGTCGCCTCCATGTACCGCAGAAGGGGCTCGGCGTTGACCTGCGAGTCGAAGTACACCACCGACTCGTTGCGCGTCTTCATGACGTAGCCGAGCATGCGGCGGTAGGGGTGGACGTACTTGACCAGGGTGCCGTCGGAGCGCGAGGTCTTGTTGTTCAAAAGGACCCACAACAGGAACAGCACGAACGCGACGATCCACACGACAGGAACCGACTGCAGGAACTCCGGCATCTACGACCTCAGGCAGGGGTGGGGCAGGCTTTGAGCCCGACAGAAAATGCGAAGAGGAGCGGACGATACTGCCGAGCCAGCGACGGAGTCAATGCCAGATGCAGCGACGGGGAAAGCGCTGCGGTAAAGTAGCCGCCATGCCCGAGTCCGACCCGCCGGCGACCGCGCCACCGCCCATCGAGGCGACGCCGGCTGCCTCCTTACCGCCCGCTGCGACTGCGACTACACCGGCTGCCGCGGGCTCTCCGACCCCGGCCGGATCGATGACAGCGGGACGGCGCTTGGCGGGGGCGGCGCTGTGGCTGTCGCTGGCGACGCTGGTGTCGCGCGTCCTGGGCCTGGTGCGCGAGCAGGTCTTTGCCGCGCTGCTCGGGGCCGGCTTCTTCGGCGATGCCTTCACCATGGCCTTCCGGCTGCCGAACCTGCTGCGCGATCTGTTTGCCGAGGGCGCGCTCTCGGCGGCGTTCCAGCCCGCGTTTCAGGCGGCGCGCAAAAACGAGGGCCCGGCCGCGGCCGCGCGACTGGCCAACCTGGTCGGCACCTGCCTGCTTGTCGTCGTCGGGCTCCTGACGTTCTTGGGAGCGGTGCTGGCACCGCAGATGGTGGCGCACTGGGCCCAAGGCTTTGCCCAGATCCCGGGCAAGGCCGAGCTTACCGTGCTGCTTACCCGCATCATGATGCCGTTTCTGCTCTTGGTGTCGCTGGCCGCGCTGGCCATGGGCATGCTCAACGCCGAGGAGCGCTTCACACCGCCGGCCCTGGCTCCGGCGCTGTTCAACCTGGCGACGGTGGTGACCGGCCTGGGGCTGTGGGGGCTGGGGATCGGGCGCAGTCCCGGCGCGGCGATCGCCTGGGCGGCAGCGACGCTTCTCGGCGGTGGTCTGCAGCTGGGCCTGCAGCTCGTGCCGCTGGTTCGCAGTGGCTATCGTCCGGCGCTGGCCCTCGACTTTTCTCATCCCGGGCTGCGCAGCGTCGTGCGGACCATGGCGCCGGCGACGATTGGCCTGATGGCAACGCAGGTCAACATCTATGTCAGCTCGCAGTTTGCCTCGTCGGAGCAGGGAGCGGTGTCGTGGCTGTACTACGCCTTCCGGCTGATTCAGCTCCCCATCGGCATGTTCGGGGTGGCGGTCGGTACCATCGCGCTGCAGCGCGCCGCCGATGCCGCCAGTGAGTCGGATCTGAAGGTCGCCATCGAAGGCGTGCGCAGCACCCTGCGGCGCGGCCTGCGCCTGGTGACGTTTTACTCGCTGCCGACGCTGGTGGCCTTCTACGTGCTGGCGGTACCGATCCTCGGGCTGATCTATCAGCGCGGCGAGTTCACGGCGGAAGACACGCTGGCCACAGCGACGGCGCTGCGCTACTACGCGCTGGGCTTGGTGTTCTATTCGGCGGTCAAGGTCATCGTGCCGATCTTCTATGCCCTGCGGGCGGCTCGCGTCGCGGTCTTAGCGACGGTGCTGACCGTGTTGTGCAGCGTGCTGTTCAACTTCGCGCTGCACCCGCGCTTTGGCTATCGCATCCTGGCCCTGAGCACCAGCGTCGGGGCGGCGGTGAACTTCTTGGTGCTGTTTATCGTGTTCCTGCGCCGCTATGGCGGGCTGCTGCAGGTGCAGGCGGTGCTGGCCGTGCTGCGCATGGCGGCGGCAGCAGCGGTGATGGGGCTGGTCCTGCATGCGCTGGCCCCGCTGTGCCTGGGCGCGGCCGTCGCAGCCGAGGGCTTCTCGGCGGGACCCCAGCACGTGCCGCTGTGGCGAACGATCATCGGCCTGGGCGGGCTCACGGCGGCGGGCGGCCTCAGCTATGCCGTGCTCTGTGCACTGATGCAGGTCGATGAGATCAGCGACGTGATCGCCGCCGTGCGCCGTCGGCTCCCCGGCGCCTAAGGCGCAGCCTGCTGGGCGAGGCAGGCGCAGCATAGCCGCAGCACGGCCATCGCCTATTTGCGCAAAACGCGGTTTAGTAGCGCGCACAGGAGGACTGGGTTGTCGCTATGAAGATCGCGGTGCTGGGAACGGGGTACGTCGGCTTGGTGGCTGGGGCGGGGTTTGCCGACTTTGGCAATGATGTGGTGTGCCTGGACATCGATGACTCGCGCATCGCCGGGCTGTCGCGGGGCGAGCTACCGATCTACGAGCCGGGGCTGCCCGAGCTGGTGCGGGCCAATGTGGCGGCTGGCCGGCTGCGCTTCAGCAGCGCTCCACACGACGAGCTAGCGAGCGCCGAGGTCATCCTGATCTGCGTCGGGACGCCCCCCGGTGAGCGCGGCGAGGCTGACCTGTCGCAGGTGCTGGCCGCCGCCCAGACCATTGCCGAGCTGCGCGGCCCGCACTTCACCTTGGTGGCCATCAAGTCCACCGTTCCCGTCGGCACGGCCGAGCGGGTAAGTGCCATCCTGCAGCGTCACGCCGAGACCGCGCCGCGCAGCCCGGCCCCCGGCCCGTTTGCCGTGGCCAGCAATCCCGAGTTTCTCAAAGAGGGCACCGCCGTCGAAGACTTCCTGCGGCCGATGCGCATCCTGGCTGGCCTGGCGCCGGTGGTCGGCGATGCCGAGACTGCGCGACGGATCGCCGAGCGGGCCCGCGGGCTGATGCGGCGCCTGTATGGCCCGGTGGTGCGCACCAACGATCGCCTGCTGTTCTGCGATGCTCGCTCGGCCGAGCTGACCAAGTACGCCAGCAACGCCTATCTGGCCATGCGCGTCTCGTTCATCAACGACATCGCCAACCTCTGCGAGGAGGTCGGAGCCGACGTCGAGCTGGTGCGACGCGGCATGGGCATGGATAGCCGCATCGGACCGCACTTCCTGTTCCCTGGCCTGGGCTATGGCGGCAGCTGCTTTCCCAAGGACACGCAGGCCCTGGTGGCGCTGGGTCGGGCGCACGATCTCGATCTGCTGCTGGTCGATGCCACCTCGCGCATCAACCAGCGGCAGCGGCAGCGCCTGCTCAGCAAGCTCTATCGCCACTTCGGCCTGCCGGCCCCGACAGCGGTCAGCCAGGCCCGACCGCTGGCCGGCAAGACCCTGGCGCTGTGGGGTCTTGCGTTCAAGCCCGAGACCGACGATGTCCGCGAGGCTCCTGCTCTGTTGCTTATCGACTCGCTTATTGAAGCAGGGGCGCAGATCCAGGCCAGCGATCCGGTCGCCGGGCGCTCCGCCGCCGCCGCCTGTGCCCGCCACGGCGACGCGCTGCGCCTGTTCGCCGATGCCTACGAGGCGGCCCGCGGTGCCGATGCGCTGATCCTGTGTACCGAGTGGCGACAGTTTCGCCAGCCCAACTTCGCCCGCCTCAAGAGCCTGCTGCGCGGCAGCGCCCTGTTCGACGGCCGCAACATCTGGGATCCCGATCAGGTGCGCGAGCACGGCCTGACCTACTTCGGCGTCGGGCGCTAAGCCCGTCACACGGTGCTAGACGTCGCGGCTCCCGCCCTGCAGGACCGCCCGCCGCTCGTCGATCCAGTGCCGCGCCGCCGCCTCGTCCTTGACGAAGGTGATCGGCGCTGAGCCCCGCCGCACCAGGTTGGCGGCGTTAAAGATCAGCAGGGCGATGCTCTGCAACAGCGGCGAGACGCCAAAGATCGCCATGCCGCTAAACGTATTTTTGGCGCTCCAGGTCGCGACCAGGCGGCGAACCCGCTCCTCCGGGACGTGCCGCCCGTGCGTAGCGTCGACGAGCAGAAACAGGTGCTCGTTGCGCGCGCGGATGACATCGAGGACCGCGAAGTACTCCTGGGTGACCTCATAGGTCCACGCCGAATACGGGGTGACTAAGACCAGGTCGCCATCGACCTCAAGCTTGATCACGTCCCGAATCCAGTGCACTTCCGACATCACGCTCGCCCCCAGCTAGCCACCCCAGACCCCCGCACTGCCAAGTAGGCTATCAACGCCGAGCCAGCACAACAAGCAGCATCGCTGCCAGAGCGCGGCGAGCCGCACGTTTGTGCCCCCGCTGGGCCGGCCAGATGTAGGAACATCGAGGCGTGGAATCGATACCTAGGCTCAAGCTCGGGCCGCTTGCGCTGTGGCACCATCCCGGCGCCGCGGCGCAGCGCGTGATCCTTGCGCATGGCACGAACGAGCACAGCACGCGACATGCAAACCACATCCGCTTCTGCGCCGATCTCGACATCGAGCTTGTGCGCTTTGACTTTCGCGGCCATGGCCAAAGCGAGGGTGAGCGGCAGTGGATCGACTCGTTCCGCGACTACATCGACGATCTGTCGGCGGTGGCGAGCTGGGCCCGGCGCGAGCTTCCGCCCAAGCCGACCTACTTCCTCGGTCACAGCCTGGGGGCGCTGGTCGCGGCGCACCTCCTCGCCGAGCAGCCCGAGCTCGCAGCTGGCCTTATCGCCGACGGTGGCGCCTTCGGTCCAAGCCGGCAGGCCTCGCCGTGGCTGCTCCACCTATTTTTGGCCCTCGCGCGGCTGGCCCCGCGCCTGCGCATTCCGCGCGCCCTCAAGAGCGAGCACCTGTCGACCGATCCCAGCGTGGTGCGCTCGCATCGCGACGATCCGCTGATCGGTAAGAGCAACCCGATCAACCAGGGCGTGGCGATCATCCGCGCCTTCGAGTCCGTCCGGGCGGCGATGCCCAAGCTGCACATGCCGCTGCTCTTTCTGCACGGCGACGCCGATCGCATCACAGGCAGCGACTGTGCCGCCGCCTGCCTAGCGCTCGCGCCAGCCCCGGACAAGACGCTGAAGCTGTATCGCGGCGGCTACCACGAGCTGCACAACGACGTCGTCAAGGATCAGTACTTCCAGGATCTGCGGACCTGGCTGACGGCGCACGCCTAGGCTGCGGACAGCGCCCGACCGGGCCGGCAGACGCGATATGCTGGCAGCATGCTCAAAGCAATCCGCGCTGGGTTCGCGGCCTGGCTGCTGCCGCCGCTTTTGGGGTTGGTCACCACGGGCATCATCGCCGGCTCGACCTCGAAGCTCAGCGGCACCGCGGTCGGCCCGTGGATGTTCGCCGCGATGGGGCTGCAGATCCTGCTCTTCATCGCTGGCTCGGCTTGGCTGTACCGGCGCCTCGGACATGAGCTAAAGGGCGGCGCGCGCATCGGTGCCTTCCTGGTCCATACGCTGGTGCAGCTAGCGCTGTGCGCCATGATCCTGTTCGCCACGCTGGTGATGTTCAACCGCTAAGCGCCGCGCGCCAGCGTCTCGCCCGGTCAGTCGATCGGCTGACGCGGAGGCGGCGGACGCGGTGGTCGGCCCGACAGAAAGATGCCGGCCTGCAGCCAGCGCTTGCGACCGTCTTGGTCATGCCAGCGGGCCAGGAAGTCACGCCGCGAGAGCACGCCGCGGCTGCCCAGCAGCGTCGGATCTTCAAAGATCAGCTGCTCGCGCTCGACGGCAATCACGACGACGTAGTGGCCGTCTTCCCAGTCCTTGTGGTAGTCGGCGACCGGAGCGTTCGGCCAGGCCTGCAGCGCGACGATGACCGGGATCCCGCGGCCGACCGCCTGCGCCAGATCGTCGATACGCAGCTGCTCGCGCAGCTCAGCCGTCAGGCCATGGGCCCGCGCAACCCGCACGATCGCCTCGGGGGGCGCACCGTCGGCCGGCGTGGCTCCAAGCTCCCGCGCTAGCTCCAGCTCGCCGACTTCCTCGCCGTAGTACAGCAGCACCGCCTGCAGCGCCGAGGCCGAGCAGGTGTAGTCGGTGGTCTGCCGCACATCCGGCAGGCGCAGCTCGGGCCGACCGGCACAGCCCAGCCCGCCCAGCAGGGCAAGCCCGATCCCGACCCAGCACAGCCCACAGCGCGACCACATCGCGGCACTATACTCGCCGCCCGCGCCGCCCGGTACGCAGAGCACCGAGGTCCGCGGCCCAGGCCCCGGGTTTCCCCGTGTTCTCGACGGCGCGTGATACGATATCGCCATGCGACAAGCGAGCTCCGGCGAGTCCATTACCCGTACCACCACCCTGCCCGCCACCCCCGCGGCGGTCTACCAAGCCTGGCTCAGCAGCGCCGGCCACAGCGCGATGACCGGCGGCCGCGCCGAGATCAGCGCCGAGGTCGGGGCCGCCTTTACCTGCTGGGGCGGCTACATCAGCGGCCGCAATGAGGAGCTCGTCCCCGGCGAGCGCATCGTGCAGAGCTGGCGCACCAAGGACTTCCCCGAGGACGCTCCCGACTCGCGCCTATCGCTCAGCCTGACCGCAGTGCCGGCCGGCACGCAGATCGAGCTACGGCACGACGACATCCCGGTCGGCCAGGGCGAGCGCTACTTCGCCGGCTGGCATGAGCGCTACTTTGCCCCGATGAGCCGCTACTTCAGCCAGCGCTAGCCTCAGGCTTGCAGGTAGTTTAGCGCCTCGATCTCGTCGGAGAACACAGCCGGGCCGCCGGCATCAGCCCGCGCCGCGCCGGTGCGGCGAGCCTGCAGCGTGCCGATCGGCGTCTGCACCAAGATGGCGTAGCGACGCCAGCCGCCGACCAGGCGCACCGCCAGCTTTGCGATCACCGCCGTCTGCTCGGGATCATCCAGCAGTGGGGCGGCCCGCATGTCCTGCAGCAGGCTGTAGCTGTCGCGGCTAGCCGGCGGCACCAGCCGGTCGAGATCGGCGAACAGCTCCACAAAGGTCCGCTCTAGCTCGGCCACCGAGGCACTGCGACGGGCCGAGCGGCGCAGACGCAGGATGCGCCGCGACTCATCGCGGGCCAGGGAGTACCAGTCGTTCTGGATCTGCGTCACAAACATCGGCGACTCCGGGCTCTCTCCATCATACAGCGACGCAGGCTGCTCTTGACATGGGGCGGATAATTCTCATCCTGAGTGCGGATGTGGAGCGCACAAGGCAGGCGGCGAGCGTCCCAGCTGGAGTTCGATTCCGAGCTCACGCGGCGCGTCGTCGGGGTGCTGGAGCCGCTGATGCAGCTTTACTTCCGCGCCGAGGTCCGCGGCGCGGAGAACTTCCCCACCACGCAGACCCTGGTGGTCGCCAATCACGACGGCGGCATGCTGCCGCTCGACGGCATCGTCATCGGCTCGGCCTGGCATCGGCGCTTTGACTTTCACCGCCCGCTGGCCGTGCTGGTACACGACATGGTGATGCGCTTCGCCGGCTGGATCCATCGCCTGGGCGGCGTGCTCGCCGATCGTCCGAACCTAGAGGCGCTGCTCTTGGCCGGCCACAGCGCGATGATCTATCCCGGCGGCTCACGCGAGACCTTCCGCCCCTTCTGGGAGCGCAAGCAGGTGACGCTGGGGCACCGCACCGGCTTTATCAAGCAGGCGCTGCGCTACCGCATCCCCATCACCCCGGTGGTGTCGGTCGGCATGCACGAGACCTTCTTCGTCCTGTGGCGCGGCGGCTGGCTGGCCGATCGCCTGGGCATCACGCGTCACCTGCGGGCCGATGTCTTTCCGGTGGTGGCTGGCCTGCCGTTTGGCGTCTGGCTGGGCGTGACCTTTCCGCAGCTACCGCTGCCGGCCAAGCTGACGGTCGAGGTACTGCCGCCGATCGACGTCACCGCCCTGGCCGAGCAGCGCCTAGGCCGGCCGCTGCTGCCCGCCGACATCGACGACGACCCCGACCTGTCGCACACCATGTTTCATCTGGTGCGCGACCGCATGCAGGCCGCCATGGACCGCCTGTACGCCGAGCGCCGCTACCCCGTCCTCGGCTAGCCCACGCAATTTCTCTTACCGCTGCGGCGCTGGCACGGGAAAGCCCCTATGGACGGCGCCCGGCGTCGCCCCGGCCAGCGTGGGGCGGCAGTCGATGCGGTACAGGCGGATGGTCTCGTCGCGCTCCTTGTCGAGGACGAGGGCGCTCGGACTGCGCGGGGGCGGGCCAAGCTGCGCCGCCAGGCTCAGCGCGCCGCGCGCCCGCAGCGCCAGGATGGCCGGCTGCACCGAGTCATCCTGGGCCTCGATCAGCCAGTCGGCCTGGCAGAAGCTCTCGACGGTATCGCCGGGTCCGACGCCGCGCACCGCGACGGGCTGCGGCAGATAGCCCATGGCGGGGCCAGCAGTCAGAAAGAACCCGGCCGGAAAGCCGGCCAGCACCTGCCGCGGCTTCTCGGCCGCCAGGCGAGTGGCAGCCTCGCGGTGGAGCCGCAGCAGGCGACGGTAGGCCAGGCTGCTCTCTAGATGGGCGATGTCGTGGCGGGTCAGGCGGCCGGTCTGCCCCAATAGATGAATCGCGGTAACCAACACAAATACCCGCTTTTGCCAGATGCTAGGAATACAGCCTAGGCCGATCGCCGCCAGCGGAAGCGAGAACACTAAAGAGGGCATCATATAGCGCGGTAAATACGAAGGGAAAAGCCACGGTAGCAGCAGAAAGGCCAGGCCTGTACATAAGAGCAAGCGACGCTCGCGGCTGTCTGGCTTTTGCCAGGCATGATAAAGCGCGATCAGCATCAGCAGCGAGGTGGCGAAGCGGCCGGCATCGAGCCAGTTGTGGTAGTGCGCGGCCGGCGAGATCAGCGACAGCGCATGCGCGTGATCGCTCTCCATCCAGTTGCCCTTGACGCCACGGCGCAGGGCCAGCCAGGAAAGGAGCGATAGCGGCGGCGCCAGGGCGGGCCAGGCGGTCAGCACGCCGCCGACCCAGCGTCGCAGCCGATGGAGGGCCTGGGCGCGCAGGCTCGGCTCGCTCGCCGCCTGCCACCACAGCAGGACGGCTGCTGGGACGGCGATGAAGTAGCCGCTCTCTTTGGTCCACACCGCGCAGCTAGAAAACAGACAAAACCACAGCCGCCGGCCGCGCAGCAGCGACCACCAGGCCAGGGCCAGCAGCGTGGTCACCGGCAGATCGGTCTGCACCAGGCCAGTCTGCGCGATAAAGATCGGCGTGGTTAGGCACAGAAAGGCGGCTAAGAGCCCCTGCCAGACGCGGCCACCGAGCGCCAGCGTAATCTGCGATAGCGCCGCCGGGAACATGGCACAGAATAGCAAATGCGCAAAATGGACAATAAACGGAGAATCGCCAATAAAGCGCATAACCAAGCTCAGTAAGCCGGTATAAAAGACCGGGCGGAGCAGGTACTGGTGCAGGTGGGCGCTGATGGCCGCCAGGTCGACGCCATAGAGCCGATGCAGGTGCGCCTCCATCACGTAGCAGCCCCCGGCGTCCCAGTAGTGGGCGTCGTGCAAGACCGGCCACAGCCCAAGGCCAAGGACGAGCACCGACCCCAGCCAGACGCTCAAGAAGCGCAGGAGAGCCGGCAGGCGCAGCCAGGCCGCGGCCAGCTTGCCAAGAGGAGACGCGTCGGAGGGAGAGGGATTCGGCATGAACGAGGGCACCGTCTGAGACCGGGACACAGCCCGCGTTGACTCGACGCCGCGCACCATATCACGCACCGTCGTCCCCCGGCGCCTAGGCTGACCCGCCCAGCAAGCAGCCGACCCGCGATCGGGCAGCGCCTCTCGGCTAGCGCCCCGCGAAAAGCCCCCTCGGAGGGCGCTGCTCCTCTCAATGTCGGCGGGCCCAGGGCGGCCGGCGACCCCAGCAAGGCCGGCGACCCAGGCCAACTCTGGCGGCCAAAAAAGTAAGAATGATCGCGAACTTCGCAAAGACTCTAAGCGACGACTTTTGATATACTCTGGGACAATGAGTTCTCCGCTGCTCCCGGAGCACATAGCCCCCTATGAGGTCTTTGCCGACTGTCCGCTGATCAGTGGCACCCCGCTGGTGGCGCATCTGCTTGGCCGCCGCTTCGAGCAGCGACTAAACGAGCGCAGCAGCGAGCCGTTCGACAGTGACTTTCAGAAAGCTCTGCTCAAGACCCTCTCGCACCTCTGCGCGGCGCTGGGCTGCACCTTTGGCTACGCCGACCGCACGGATCTTCTGCTCTATGCCTTGTCGAACGGCAGCGACGCTCGCCGCCTGCTGACCCGCCTGGCTTCCGAGGGCTCGGCCAAGCTGTCGCTGCTGATGGGCGATGTCTATACCTTCGATGTGCGGCTGTTCGAGTGCCCGTCTACCGAGATCGCCCGCGACTACTTCCAGTGGAAGCGCGAGCGAGCGGGCAGCGCGGCACTTGAGCGCTACGTCGCGCACAAGCTGATCAGCGCCGGCAGCGATCCCAATGATGTGCCGAGCGTCATCGAGGGCCTGGACACCGAGCAGCGCATCGGCCTGCTGCGTCGCCACGGCCTGGAGTACCTGACCCTGCCCTCCTGGCAGCGCAACGGCTCGGCGGTGTACACGGCGCAGGATGAGGCGCGTGGCCCGCACCTGGTCATCGACCTGCGCCTGCCCGAGCTTCCCCAGTACAGCGCCTACCTCAACCGCCACATCGTCTGACGCTCCCGCCGCGGAGCAGCGCAATCCGTTTACGACCGCGAGCCCGCTCCTTGTGCCGTGACCGCAGGAACGACCTCCAGCTCCCAGCGACGGCTGGCGGCAAACAGCGCCTGCACTTGCACCAGGAACAGATCGGCATCGACGGCCTGCCCATACTCGCGGCTGAGCCACAGGCACTGCGGCTCGGCGCGATACACAAGCTCGCCGCCTGCCGTATCGTTGCTCGGCGCGGCCTCCTGCAGTCGGGCCAGCAGCCGGGCATCCGGCGGCACAGCGAAGCGCTCGATGAACGCGCTGACCGTCAGGCAGCCCCGGGCCTCGTCAAACTCAAAGAGCAGCGTGCCCTCCGGCAGCTCCACGCCCCCCCAGCCGTCGGGGCCTAGGCCTGCCCCCGGAACGCCCAGATCCTGGCAGCAGGTCCGCACCTGCGCCGACGCTTCGCTCTGCAGCATGTGCGATATCATATCGCCCTATGAGTGACCTCGAGCAGTGCTATCAGCAGATCCTGAGCCGGCCCGAAGAAGACGCCCTGCGGCGCCAGTACGCCGAGGCGCTGCCGAGCGGCCATCCCCGGGCTCAGTTCATCGTGCAGCAGCTTGAGCTCGCCGCGCTGTGCCGCGGTCAGCAGCGCAACGCCCGCCGCGTCGCCCTCACCGAGAGCACCAAGGCCCTGCTGGCGACACATGGCGAGCGCTGGGCGCAGCCGCTGCTGGGCTTTACCGCCAAGCGCCGCTTCAGCCGCGGCTTTGTCCAGCACGTCGAGCTCGACGCCGCGACGCTCAACAAGCGCCTCGAAGATCTGTTCAGCAGCACCCCTGTCCTGTCAGTCTCGCTGCGCTCGGCCAAGGTCGGCGAGACGGCCGGCATCCTGCCCGAGCTGGTCAAGCGCTTTGCCTTCAGTCGCCTGCTGGGCCTCGATCTCGACAATCAGCGCATCGGCGATGAGGGGCTCGCGGCCCTGCTCGCCTCGCCGCACGTGCGCAGCCTGCGCTACCTCAGCCTCAACAACAATGGCTTGAGCGAGCGCGGCATCGAGCTGCTGTACACCACGCCCAACCTGCCTGAGCTGCAGTTCGTCGCGCTGGCCAGGAACAGCGCCCCCGACCCGATCATGAGCCCAGCCGGACAGGACTGGGGATCGAGCGGGGCGCTCGACGCCGACTGGACCGACTTCGGCCGCGCCCTCGAAGCCAAGCACGGTCGCCGGCCCTGGGTGCGCTGGATGGTGGACCGCCACACCTTCGACACGCCGCTGCCCGACGATCTGATCGGCGGCAAGTAGACGGCCCGCGCCGCTTACTCCACGTCGAGCTCGTCTTCTCCCTCGTCCGCCTCGCGCGGCTTCAGCGGATCAAGATCCGGCTCAGTGCTCCGGCGCCCGCTGGTGCGCATCGGTAGCGCCAGGCTCATGCCACCGACCGGCTCCTGGCCAGGCTGGCCCGAGCTCACCGTTACCTGCTGATCGGGCGTGGTGTGGTCACCGCCGGCGACTGGGCTCGACTGGCCGCTGCTCTGCTCCTGCGCAATGCGGGCTCGGTGCTCCAGATACAGATCAAAGTCGTGCGAGCCAAACCAGTCGCCGCGGCTGCTCTGGTTGTCGCGGAAGCGATGCACCGTCGCACCGCTGCCCGCCCGCTTGCCATCGCGTCGCCCCGAGCCGCCAAGGCCGGCCATGCGCGGCACCGGATCGGCCTGGTTGACGTAGTGCTCATACTTTGGACCGTCGGGATAGGAATAGGCCGCAGCGCCAAAGGTCTCGGCGTGGATCAGCCCCAGCTTGGTCTGGATCTCGGCCGGCGACAGCCCCTGCGCCGCCAGCTTCTGCGACACCTGACGCAGGGCCCGACTGGTGATCAGACCGCCCTGGCTGTGCGCCATCAGATGCACTGACTCACCGGCTTCCAGCTTGGCCAGGACGACATCGGTCAGCTGATCGACGGCCGGGTTGCGCCCCACACCCATCTTGTCGCTGACGCACTGCAACAGATCCTTGCCCATGCCCTGCGTCGCGTTGTGAATGCCGACGACGCGCGCGCCGGTCTGATCGGCAATCGACTGCAGGCTCTGGGCCTGCGCATCCTTGCTGGTCTGGATGCCGTTGACGTAGAGGATCGTCTCTTTCGGCTCCGCGCCCGGAGCCAGCCCCTTGGGCAGCACGCCGGGCACCTCGGATAGCGGCGTGTCGCTGGCGTAGGCCTTGCCGTTCTGGCCGACGAAGGTGCCGTCGTAGGCGCGATCCTTTAGGTTGTCAGGCAGCGCTTCGGGCGACTGTGTCGACACCCGCGCGACCTCGGCATCCGAAGCACCTCCGGTAACCTTGGCCACTGCTTCTTGATCGGCCTGTTTCTGGGCCGGGGCGCTGCGTTGACTGGCGTCGCGATCGCCGCCCTGGGTCGGCGGCAGCGTCGGACCACTCTGCGGATCGTTGCCACCGGTCTTGCCAAAGTCGGTGCTGCCGCCGTTGAGCTTCTTCCAAGAATCGGCCCAGACCTCGATGCCCGGCCCGACGCCCTTTGAGTGCTGCGAGACATCTTCGTGATGGCTGCGCGCATCCAGCGCATCGCGGTAGGTCTGCGACTGATCGGCGTCCATGTGCCCGTTCTTGGTCGCCGATAGCTCGGGCGCCGTAGCGGCCGCGCCCAGGATGCGCAGGCCCCCACCTTCGCTGGAGTCGCCGGTCTGCAAGCCCAGCACCTTGCCGGTCGGCTTGCCGTCGGGGCCCATCTCGTAGATCGGCTTGAGCTGACCGAAGCCTTCGCCGCCCGGCTGCTGCCCCTGCCCCTGGCCATACAGCAGATCGTGGACGCCCCCCTTGGCGGCGGCATCCTGGCCATGGCCAACCACCACCTTGTGATAGTGACCCTCACTTCCATCGCTGAAGCGGACCAGGACCTGGCCGGCGTTGGGACCGTCTTGGAACGGCCCCTCGATCGTGGCGATCTCTTTGCCGTGACGATGAATATTGGGGTTGTTCATCGTCTTCTCGTTGCGTTCGAGATCGGCGTTGGCGAACGGCCCTGTCTTCTCCTGTCGCAGCAGCCCATCGCGGGCCTGCTGATCGGCGCGGATCTCGGCCTCAAGCTGCGCCCGCTGCGGATGGCCCTCGGGTAGCGCGGCCAGCTGCGACTGCTTGCTCTGTATGCCAGCCTCGACGCTGCGTAGCTGCGGCTCGACTGCCCCCGGGCGCGCGATCCAGTCCACCTGCGAGCCGCCATCATGGGCCCGCTGCGCACCCCAAGCACTGGTCGCGCCACCGCCTGAGATCAGCACCTTCTCGTTTTCGTTGAAGGTCTGCCCGACCGCGGCATCGCCGTACGACAGCACGCCCTGCTTCTTGAGCTGCGCCTCGTACTCTGGCGAGATGTTCCGGTTGGTCGAGGCCAGCGAGCGATCCGGCCCCGGCCCCGTGGCGACATCGACGTTGTTGGCGTAGATGGCGCGCTTCTCCATCACCGGCCGGCCATGCTCGTCGTGGACTGGCTGACCGTTCTCTAGCTTGGGCACCTCGATATCGACGCGGTAGCGGGCGGGTGGGTTGCTGTTGTCGGGATGGACCGCGGTGATCTTCGACTCGTAGACCGGCATGCCCGACTTGGCGCGGGTATCGGCCACCGCCGCGGCATACTCCTGCGACTTGGCATAGGGCGAGTTCGGCACCGCGTAGTCGACCGGCTGCGACGACAGCCCGTTGGGCTTGGAGAGCTCAGCCGGCGTCTGTCCCATCAGCTCCTTGCGCTGCTGCCAGGGATCGCCGCCACCGGCCAGGGCCAGGATCTCGGGCACGCCGTTCTGCTGCGCGCCCCGAGCCTGTGGGCTGTGCGTGGCGTAGTCCTGCACCGCGCCGCCGCCCGCGCCGATGATCACCTTGTCGATGACGATGGCCTGGCTGCCGTCGGGAGCCGTGATGCCGCTCTTGGCGAACTGGGCATCGACGTTGGCCTTGACCTGAGCATCGCGGGCCTGCGAGATGGCGCGCGACTCTTCCATCACCAGCGCGACGCGCGCGTTGGCCTGCGCTTCATCGATCGGCGGATGGGCATAGGTGCGGTAGACGTTGCCATCCTCGCCGATGTGCAGCACCGCCTTGCCGTCCGGCCCGTCGCTGTGCGCCGTGCCGTCGTGGTTGAGCGTGACCTTGCGCGTCTCGGTCGCGGTGGCGTGGAACTTGGCCTCAGCCTCGGGCGAGAGCTTGACCTGACCGGGCTTGGTCTGCGCCGCGGCGTCGAGGCGCTGCTCGATCTGCTGCACCTGCGCCGCCTGATGCTCGGGGCTGCTGTCGCCGACCGGGGCCTTGCTCGGCTCGTGCGCCACCGGCGGAGTCTCTTTTTCGACGACGGCCGGCCGCGATCCCGGTAGCTCCTCGTGCTGCGCCTTGACGCTGGCCGGGACCGCCTCGCTGGGATGCTGCACGCCCTGCTCGCTGTGCACCGGAGGCTTGCTGGCCGCGACCTGCTCGCTCTGCGCCGCCGCCACCACCGCCGCCGCTGGGGCTGCATCGCCACCGCTCGGCTTGCTCTGCCCCGGCGCCGCTTCGCTGGTCGCCTCGTGGCCACCGCTCTTGGGTGGAGCGGCTGGCTCGCTGCTGTCCTGCGGCTTGCTCGCCGGGGCCTCACCGGCCGCGGTCGGCGTGGTCTTTTTGGCTGGCACCACCGAGCGCGCCGTCACACCGGCCAGATGCCCACCGGCGCCGGCCACCATGCCGCGCTCGAAGCCGTCGGCAAACGACTCGCCGTTGGCCATCGCCTGCACACCCATGGCCACGCCCTGCGCCGTGCCTTGGATGGTTGCGTCGCTGGCCTCGCGAGCAATGCGCTGCGTGATGCTCTTGCCGGCCTGATCGTCGGCCGAGCCGAACACGCGGCCGAGCAGACGATCCTTGGCCCCTTCGATCTCGGGCGTGGTCGCCGTCTTGGGCTGATGGCCCAGCGACATGCCGCTGCTGATGCCCGAGCCGACCACCTGCGCCGCCAGGCCCTGCGGTGACAGCACCGGATCGACCCGCTTGTGCCAGGCCTCGTTGAAGGGCACGCCGGTCGTCCACGAGTCGATCGCCGCATTGACCGTCCCGGTGGTGACGTTGCCGGCGATGTTCAGGCCGGCATCGACCGCCGTGCGCGCGCCCCACTCAACGGCCGTCTTGCCGACCGTGCCCAGCGCCGTCTTGCCGACGCTGGCCGCGATCTTGCCGCCGATCGCCCCGCCGGCGCCACCGACCAGGCCACTGACCGCGCCTTCGACCGCGCCGCGCGCCCCTTCGATCGCGCCGTGCTTGAGCGTATCGCCCCAGCCCTCGTTCTTGTCGACGCCGGCGTACCACTCGGCCCCGCCGGTCTTGCTCATCTCCTGCTCAAAGCGCGCCGCCCGCTCGGGATCGTTTTTGATCGCCACGGCGCAGCGCCGGGCTGCGATCTCGCCGCCAGCCCGCAGCGCCGCCGTGGCTCCCGCGCTGACCGCGACGATGACCACCAGGCCAGCGCCGCCCGTCGCCACCGTCACCGCTGCAATCACCGCTGCGACGGCGATGCCGATCAGCACATCGCGCCACGGCCCGGTCCAGAACTTGACGAAGGCTTCCTGCGCCCACTTGCTGAACTTTTCCCACTGCTCGCCCAGCCACTTGCCCGCCTCGGCGATCTTCTCGGCCGCCCACTTGTAGGCTGCCTGCACCGCGCTGGCGACCGCCGTGGCGATGGCCTTGATGGCGTTCTTGACGGCGTTGACGATGCTGGCCACCGTCGATTTCACCCAGGCGACGGCGGCGGCGATCTTGTCGCCGACCCACTTGGCAATCGCCTGCACCTTCTGCTTGACCCAGCTTACCGCCGCCGCGATGGCCTTCTTGGCCAGGTTGACGATGGTCTGGATCGCCTGGCGCACGGCATTGACCACCGCCGCGATGGCGCTGGCGATGCGGCTGGCCAGAGCCGACAGCGCGCTGCTCAGCGCATTGACCGCCGCCGCGATGGCGCTCGCCACCTGCTGGATCACCGCCTGAATCGCTGCCGCGACGCGCGACACGATGGCCGAGATGGCGTTGGCGATCCGCGACACGATGTCGCCAATTAGCTGCTCCATCGCCGACAGCACGGCCTGCGCCGCCTGCTCAGCCGCCGCGATGAGGGCCTGCGCCGCCGCCTTGGCGGCATTGATGATCGAGCTTGCCGCCGACACCGCCGCATCCCACACCGAGCGCGCCGCGCTCATCAGCGAGTTGAAGGCGCTCGACACCGCGCTCTTGATGCTGCCCCACAGGCCGCCGTCGTCCTTCTTCGACGCCGCTTCGCGCTCCAGGCGCGCCTTCTCGGCCGCGCCCTGCTGCTTTTTGGCCTCGGCTTCGCGCTGTCCCTGCTGCTCGCGCTGCTGCGCCTGCTGCCGGCCCTGGCTGCGCTTCTCGGCCGCCTTGGCCTGGCCGTCCGAGCGCGCCTTGGCCTTGTCCTGCTCGCCCTTGGCCTTCTCTTGCGCCTTGTCCTGCTCGCCCTTGGCTTTCTCCTGCGCTTTCTTCTGCTCGCCCTCGGCCTTGATGCGCGCCTTGTCGGCCTCGTTCTTGGCCTTGAGGTTGGTCGTTTCGGCGCGCTTTTCGGCCTCTAGGCGGGCTTTTTCGCTCTGTTCGCGCTGTTTTTCGGCCGCGGTCTGCGCCGCTTTCTGCTGCTCGGCCTGCTGCTTCTTCTGCTCGCCCTGCTGCTTGGCCTGCGCTTCCTGGGTCTTGCCCTCGCTCTTGGCCTGCGTCTTTTTCTGCTCGCCCTGCTGCTCGGTCTGGCGCTTCTTCTGCTCGCCCTTCTGCTCTTCGGCCTGCTTCTTCTGCTCGCCCTTCTGCCGCTCAGCCTTCTCTTTGCTGTCGCGCTCTTTTTCCGCCGTGCCCTTCTTCTCGTCGGCCTGGCCCTTGGCTTTCTCTTGCAGGCCCTTTTCGGCAGTGCCGAGCTTGCCCTT
>CAZVMD010000025.1:23512-40501 GCA_964628555.1 uncultured Myxococcales bacterium
GCGGCGGCCTTGGCGCCGCCTTTTTGCGACTGGGCCGGCGCTATCGGGATGTGCGGCGTGGCCATGCCCTGCTGCGACTTGCCTTCCTGCGCTCGCACGTCTGGCATCGGCGGAGGCTGCTCGACCTGCGGCTGCTCGCCATCGATCGGGGCTGGCTCGGCTGCTGCGGCCTCTGGCTCGGGGCTGGCCGGCTTGGCCTCGGCGTGGCCGTCCGCCGATCCAGCCTCGGCGCTGTCGCCCGCTTTGTGCTCCGCCTGGCCGGTGTCGCCATGCGCGCTGTCGGCTTTGCCGCTGGCCCCGTCCGCCGACTTCGCGCCAGCCTTGTCGCCGCTCTTGTCCGACGACGCATCGGCGGCCTTGTCGGCGCTGCCCTCTTTCGCCTTGCCGCCGTCGCCAGCCTTGCCCTCGCCCTTGCCTTCGGCCTTGCCCTCGCCCTTGCCTTCGCCCTTGTCGCCGGCCTTGCCCTCGGCTTTGCCGTCGCTCTTGCCGTCGGCTTTGGCACCCTCGGCACTGGCGCCCTTGCTGTCGCCGGCCGCGCCGCCGCCCGCCCCGGACCTGCCGCCTGCAGCGGCGTCGGTCTTCTTCTCGGGGTCGGCCGACTTGCCGTCGCTGTCCTTGGACTTCGCGGCGCTGCTCGACTCGCGCTCGTCGCTGTGCTTGCGCTCTTCTGACCCGTGCTGATCGTCGCGATCGCCCATCGGAGCCGACCGCTTGGCATCGAGCGCCGCCCCTCGCTCGCCGTCCTCTGACCGCTCGGACTCTCCCGCCTCAGCTGACTTAGACCCTAATTTATCTGCCTTTTTATGATCAAATTTATCGTCGATTTTATCGCTATGTGAATCCTCGAATTTATCCTCATGTTGGCGGTGCGGCGCTGCCCCCTTGGCCTGAAGCGAGTGGTGGCCCTCATGGTGGCTGGCCGGGCTGGGATCGTCGTCGCCATTGCTATCGCCATCGCCGTCGCTGCCCGCCGGCGGGGCGGCCTCGTCGGGCCGGGCGTCGGTGACGCGTTTTTCGGCCTTGCTGGGCGCCTCGGCTTTGCTCAAAGCGCGGCTGCCCCCGTCGCTCCCCGGCGCAGCCCCAGGGGCTTCGACCGGCGGTGCGCTCTCGGACCACAGATCCAGTGGCGAGGCCGCGGCCTCTTTCGCCGCGGTCGCAGGCGGGGCCAGCGAGACCTGCGGCAGCGCCGGGCTGGGGGCACCGGCCCGCGGCTCGTGACCCTCCGCCGCCGACGGGGTAAAGGCCTGGCCGACCTCGGCATAGGCCAGGGCTGGGGCCGCCTGCAGCAGCGCAGGGCTGGCGGCCGCACCGACCAGCCCAGCCGGCCGAGCCAGGAGCGCATCGGGGAACAGGCCGGCGGACTCACGCGGGTCGAACAGCGGCGCCGACACGGCACTGCGCGGCGAGACACCATCGGCCCAGAGAGCCATCGCCCCCTGCCCGTGCCCAAAGGCGGCGGACTTGCCGCCAAGCTGGGTCGCCCCGTCTAGGCCCGGCAGGGCATGCGGAGCCGGGGCAGAGCTGTCGAGGTCAGGAAGCAGGCCCTGATGCAGCGCCGGGAGCGGGTGGGCCGCGTCGCTATGGCCATGTTTATGTCCATGGATATCGCCGTGCTTATCTCCGTTCTTATCGCCGTTCTTATCGCCGTGGCTAGAGGCCTTGCCATGCGCCTGATCCTGCGGCTGCTCTGCGAGCTTGCCGGGCAGGGTGCTGCCAGGCTTGCCAGGCGACCATGGGGCGAGGCCAAGGTCGGCCTTGCCGTCGGCCGCATGCTGTCCCCGCCCACCAGCCAGCGACGAGCCAGGCTGAGCGCTCTTAAATGGTGCCGCCGGCTGCGGCGAAGCCAAGTCTGAACCATCAAGACCAAGCGACATACCGATCCCCCAAAGACACTCGATCGTATCTTGTTTTCCGCAGCCCCCCGCCGACAGTTGCATGCAGTCAGCAAGCGCGTGATCTCAGCCAGGGATTGCGGCTTGCCCGGGGTGGCCTGGCGGTCGGTTGGTTGTGCCGCCCAGAGCCAACCTCGCCGGCGCCCCGGCCGAGCCGCGCAGCGGACGCCGCCCCACGGTGCGCGGGACCAGCGCGGGGGCTTTCCCATGGTCACAAGTGAAAAACTGCCCCGGCGTGGGGCCCCTCCCCAACTTTGGGCCCAAAGTTGGGGGCCCATCCCGACGACATTTTTTTGCGGCCCCCAGGTACAGATGCTGTCCGCAAAAAGAGTCCCTGGTCGGCCCTCGCCTCGGACTTCCGACGCATTTTCGAGATGTGACCAAGTGAAAGGCGAGAGGGAGGCTTACAAGAGGGAGACTGGCGAGAGGGGGACTGGCGGGAGGGGGGCCGGCGGGAGGGGGACGTAGGGCGGCGGGGGCGGCGGCGGTGGGTCAGCTGCGCCGGATGGTCAGCTCGATCTGCGTCTCATCGAGGTCGACGGTGCTGCTGCCGTGCGGCTGGGGCAGAGCCTGCGGCGACAGCTGCGACAGCGTCTCGGCCTCGATGAAGGCTTGGTGGCGCTGCAGCGCGGCGGCCACGCTGTCGTCGCTGGCGAGGTAGCCGATGCCGACCCGCTCGCTGACCTTGCAGCCGGCCTTCTTGCGCAGCTCGCCGATGGCGCGCACTAGCTCGCGGGCGATGCCGCGATCGCGCAGCTCGGGGGTGATCTCGGTGGTGATGGCGACGACGACGCCCTCTTCGGTCCGCGCCGCCAGGCCCTCCTGCGCCTGGGCCGACAGCAGCACCTCGTCGGCGGCCAGGGTGAACGGGCCCTCGGCGGTGCCGATCTCGATCTCGCGCTCGGCCAGCACGGCTTCGGCGACCCGGGCAGCGTGCAGGCCGGTCATCGAAAGCAGCGCATCCTGCACCGGCTTGACGCGCTTGCCGTACTTCTTGCCGAGCTTGGGCAGGTTGGGCCGCAGGGTGTAGCTGACCAGCTGCTCTTCGCCACCCACCAGCTGGACTTTTTCGACGTTGAGCTCGTCGCGGATGACCGCCTCGTGGCGCAGCACGGCCTTCTGCACGGCGGCGTTGGGCGCCTGCACCAGCACCTTGTGCAGCGGCTGCCGCACCTTGATGTTCTGATCCATGCGCGCCGCCCGGCCCAGCGAGACCACGCGCAGGATCACGCTCATGTCCTGGCAGATCGACTCGGTGGCGGCGATAAAGGCGGGCTCGGGCTTCTGCGGCCAGACCGACAGATGCACGCTGGTGGCGGCGCCAGGATGGATGCTGCGTTCGAGGTTCTGCCACAGCTCCTCGGCGACAAACGGCGTAAACGGCGCCATCAGCTGGGCGACGGTGACCAGGCAGCGGCGCAGCGTCTGATAGGCGGCCCGCTTGTCGCGCTCGATGTCGCCACCGACCTCGCCCCCGGGCTGATCCAGGCTGGCCCAGAAGCGCTCGCGCGAGCGTCGGATGTACCAGTTAGACAGGGTGTCGACGAAGTCGCTGATGCCGCGGGCGGCGGCGGTCAGATCGTAGCTCTCTAGCCGCTGCGTCGTGTCGATCACCAGGCGCCCGAGCACGCCGCAGATCCAGGCATCTAAAGGCGGCAGCTCAGCGTCGGCGATCACCTCGCGGCCCAGGCGGTGCCACTCGGTCTCGGCGTAGGTCGTAAAGAAGCTGTAGCAGTTCCACAGCGTCAGCAGGAACTGGCGCAGCGACTTCTGCACCAGCGCCTGCGAGAAGCGACGCGGCTGGCCGGGCGGCGACGCGGTGTACATGTAGTAGCGCAGCGCATCCGCCCCTTCGGCGTTGAGCACCGTCCAGGGATCGACGATGTTGCCCAGGCGCTTGGACATCTTGCGCCCCTGCTCGTCGAGGATGTGGCCGAGCACGATGCAGTTCTGAAAGGTCGGGCTCTGCCGCAAAAGGACGCCGAGCGCGTGCAGCGTATAGAACCAGCCGCGCGTCTGATCGACGGCCTCGCAGATGTAGGCGGCCGGGAACAGCTGATCGAAGTCGGCCTCGTGCTCGAAGGGATAGTGATGCTGGGCAAAGGGCATGGCGCCGGAGTCAAACCAGCAGTCGATGACGTCGCGGACCCGCCGCATGGTGCCGCCCTCGGCCTCGGGCCCGAAGCTCAGCGACGAGGGCCAGGTCACTCCGTCAATGTACGGACGATGCAGATCGAAGTCCGGATCTTTACGCAGGTCGCGGCCGACCTTCTGCGACAGCTCCTCGATGCTGCCGATGCAGGCGACGCGGCCGGTCTTGTCGCAGACCCACAGCGGCAGCGGCGTGCCCCAGTAGCGCTCGCGCGAGATCGCCCAGTCGACGTTGTTGCGCAGCCAGTCGCCGAAGCGGCCTTCCTTGATGTGCTCGGGATACCAGTTGATGCGGCCGTTCTGCTCTAAGAGCTGCTCGCGCACGGCGGTGGTGCGGATGTACCAGCTGTCCTTGGCCAGATAGATAAGCGGCGTGTCGCAGCGCCAGCAGAAGGGATAGCTGTGACGCACCCTCCCCGACGACAGCAGCAGGCCACGGTCTTTCAGATCGCGGGTGATCAGCGGATCGGCTTCTTTGAAGAACTTGCCGGCGAACTGCGGGAAGGCCGGCAGCACCAGGCCATCGAGGCCAATCGAGAACAGCACCGGCAGGCCGTGGCGCCGCCCGACGTCCAAGTCGCCGTAGGCCGGCGCGATGTGGACGATGCCCGAGCCCTCGCCAAGCTCGACGGTGTCGTCGCAGATCAGGCGATAGGCCGAAGACAGATCGATGGCCGCGCCGCCCTGGCCGCAGCCGGGATAAAGGCTCTGGTAGCGCAGGCCGGCCAGCGCCTCGCCGCCGCAGGTACCGAGGATCTCGACCTGCGTCTTCTTGTCGCCGAGCACGCTCTGGGCCTGGCTGGCGAGCAGCAGGATGCGGGCACCCGGGCTCTTGGGATCGACGCACAGCGCGTACTCGCCCTTTTTCGACAGCGCGGCGGCGGCGTTGGCCGGCAGCGTCCACGGCGTCGTCGTCCAGATCAGAACGGCGGTCGGGGTGTCGGTGCTGTGGCCGGCAAACGGCAGCGCCTGGCCGGGCTGCAGCAGCAGCCGCACGAACACCGACGGGTCATCGACGTCGTCCTTCATGCCCTGGCCGGCCTCGGCCTCGGCCAGCGAGGTGCCGCAGCGCGGGCAGTGCTTGGTCACTTTGTAGTCTTTGACCAAGAGCTTGCGATCCCAGAGCTGACGCAGCAGCGCCCAGCACGACTCGATGTAGTCGTTGTCGAGGGTGCGATAGGGCTTGTCGGTGTCGACCCAGAAGCCGATGCGCGCGGTCAGCGAGTCCCAGTCCTTGATGTACTGAAAGACGCTCTCGCGGCAGCGCCGGTTAAACTCGGCGATGCCGAGCTCTTCGATCTGCTTCTTGCCGGTCAGACCGAGGCGCTTTTCGACCTCGACCTCGACGGGCAGGCCGTGGCAGTCCCAGCCGGCTTTGCGCGGCACGTAATAGCCGCGCATGGTCTTAAAGCGCGGGATGACGTCCTTGAAGGCCCGGGCCAGCACATGATGGATGCCCGGCTTGCCGTTGGCGGTCGGCGGTCCCTCATAGAACACGAACAGCGGTCGGCTCTGGCCGGTCCGCTCATCGACCGGCGACAGCGACTTTTCAAACACCCGCTCGTCCTGCCAGAAGCGCAGGATCTTTTCTTCCAGGGCGGGAAAACTCTGCCGCCCCTCGACGGGGGCAAACGGCGAAGCACTCACAGCAGGCGACTCAGACGACATGGCCGCGCAGCTTAACAAAGTCAGGGCGCCGAGGGCAGAGGCAGGCTGCAGCGACAGCACGGCTGGGGGCGGCCCTGGGGCCATCAGGCGGCGACCCTGCGCTCAGGGGACTCGGCGCAGGATGCTGCCCTCGGAGCCCACGGCCCAGAGCTCGCCACCCGGGGTGGCGAAGATGTCACGCACATAGGTCGGTGTAGCGTCGGGATACGAGCTGAAGCGGCCGGCCACAAGCTGCAGCCACTCGGGGCCCTTGCCGAACCACACATCGCTGGCGCCACTGCCGCCAATCGCCCACACCGCGCCGCTCTGCCGCGCCGCGAGATCCTCGACGCTGAAGCTGCCGGTGTAGTGCAAGACCTGGTAGGCCTGCGCCCCCCCGAACCAGACGTCATCGGCGGCCGTGCCAAACACCGCGCGCAGCGCTCCGCCGGGCCAGGCTGGCGGCAGGCTAGCCCGGGCCCAGCTCAAGCCCTGAAAGTGGAGGGCCTCTCCGGCCTCGCTCACGGCCCAGACATCGCGGCTGCCGCTGCCCCAGATCCGGCGAATGCGGCCGCTGGCCGGCGAGCTAATCGAAACAAACGGCGCGCCTGTTCCCCGATAGAGAGCACCCGAGAAGGCCCCGATCCACAGCACCCCATCGGGGCCGCCCCAGATGGCGCTGCCGGCCTCGACGAGCCCGCTCGCCGACACCACACTCCAAGCGCTGCCGTCGAAGTGCAGCAGGCTGGCGCTGGTGCTGGTCACCCAGATGTCTTGGGCGCTGCGGCCCCAGATCGCGGTCAGGTCGCCGATCGCCGGGAGGACGGTGCGGGTCCAGGCGTCGCCGTCCCAGTGCAGCAGCGTGGCGTCATCGCCAACCGCCCATAGGTCGGTATCGCTGCTGCCCCACAGGCCGTTTAGCCCGCGCTGCGTGACGGCGTCGGTCTTGAGGGTCAGCGCGCGGCTGCGGCCCCACAGTCCCGACTGACCGCCGGCGCCGACCAGCCAGACGTTGTCGGCATCCACGCCATGAAGCTGAAAGGGCCGCAGGGACAAGCTCTGGCTTCGCTCCAGCCTGGGGCTGCTTGGCGGCGTCGTGCTGAGATGACCCAACGAAGAGTCGCTGCTCCCCGCCAAAAAGACGTCGCTGCCTCCGCTAAAGACAGAAGACCACTGGCCAGTAAGCTGGGCTGACAAGTCCCCCCATGCTCCGTTGTAGTGCAGCGCGAGGTTGGAGCCGACCAGCCAGACATCGCTTCCGCTGCTGCCGTGGAGAGCCAGCGCCGAGCCGCTAACCGCAGCGAGCGCGCTCGCCACCGGGTCTTTGTTCCAGGTCTGGCCATCGTAGTGAATGACCTGGCGGCGGCTGCTGACCCAGATGTCGCGAGCAGCGCTGCCCCAGATCGATGTGTAGGTCTCGCTGGCCACGTCAGGCAAGGACTCGGGCTGCCAGGTCGTCCCGTTCCAGCGCAGGTGCTGGTTGCCGAGCACCAGGGCGTCGGTCGGGCCGCTGCTGTAGACGGCGAACAGATGCTGCAGCGTGCCGCTGGCCGAGCGGAGCCAGGCCTGGCCATCGTAGTGGAGGATCGTCCCCTCGTCGCCGACCACCCAGATGTCGCTCGCCGAGCTACCCCAGATCGATCGCAGCAGGCTGCGGCTACCGCTGGGCACCACCTTCCAATAGCGGCCGTCATGGTGGCGGATTTCGCCCTGATAGCCGACCGCCCAGACATCGCTGGGGCCGGCAGCCCAGACATCGTTGAGCGTATTTCCCGAGGGCAGTGGGCTATACCAGCACCAGCCAGCGGTGCACGAGCGTGGCCCGGTGTCGACCGTCACAGTGATGCCCGGGGCAGCGGTGACGACGCAGCGGCTGGAAAAACCGCTGCAGGCGCCGCCCCAGCGGGCGTACTCGCTGCGTGGCTCGGCAACGCTGATGCTCAGCGCCGAGCCGCGCGGGGCAGCGATGCGGCACGTAGCCTGGCGGCAGCTCTGCGGACCCGCCGCAGGGCCAGGCGGTGTGGCTGCCAGCCAGACCCGACCATCACCGCTGTGCTGCACCTCGACGCTACACAGGGGCGTCGCGTGGGCCAAAAGCGGCAGGGAGAGTAGCGTCTGGAAGGGCCAGTCCGGCTCTACCGCTGCCACTGCTTCGCCCGCTGCAAGCTCGCAGGTGTCGGCCGAAAGGACAGAGACCGCGACCGCGATCTGGCCCTGACTTGGGTTTGGCAGGTAGATAGCAAAGGTGTCCAGACGACTGGGCACGCTCAGCCGGTAGGTCTCTCGGCTGGCTTGCCCATTTAGGGTCACGGCCACTTCGATGTCATGCGCGGCCGCTGGCAGGGCCATCAGGCTGACCAGCACCGAGATCTTCGCGGGCACCGGCCACAGCTCCCCGGAGCCACAGCCGGCGAGAGAACCCAGGAGAAGCAGCGAGACGAGGCGGGCCCGGCCCCAGGCGGCGGGATGCGCCGCTCGCTGCGACAGCACAGGAAATCCTGGCATCGATGTACCTCCACCCAAGGTCTGTACAAGCTAGAACTGCGGCTCAATCGCCACCGCATCGCTCGGGATCGGCTGCGGCATCGGTGGCACCGGCGGCCGGCTCTGCGACAGGCCGATGGCGGTGATGCCGACCCCCAGCCCGATCGTAGCCGCCGCGATCGTGGTCCAGAACCACCAACGTCTCAGCCACACTCGCCGGAAAGGCGGCTGGGTCTCGCGTCGTGGCTCCAGCTTCCACTGCACCAGGCTCTGCCGCTGCGATGGCTCCCGCAATACGACGGTCGCGACCGGCTGGACTGGCGTCTGCAGCGAGGCAGGCGGAGGCTCGGGGGACTCGGGCGGCACGCTCATGCCCCGCGCCTGGCGTACGCGCTCTGGCTCGTCTGAGCTGGCCCGGGCCGAGTCGCTACCCAGCGGCTCCGCCGAATCAGACTTCGGCTGCGCCAGCCAGGCGATCTCGGTCTCATGGCGATACAGGCCTGCCTTTTTCAACAAGTCCTGCGGTGGCGCGGGTACCGCATCGACAAAGCGCTGGTAGTGCCGTAGGGCCTGCGGGTATTGGCCCAGCTTGTGGTAGATGCGCCCGATATTTAGCAGCATCCAAGGCAGCGCATGCAGCGCGTAGGCCAGCTTGTATTGCTGTAGCGCCTCACCGAAGTTTCCCTGCAGGTAGTGGGCCTTGGCCGCCTCGTAGTGCGCTCGACAGCTGGCGTCGGCGAGGCAGGCGTCGCGAGGTCGGGGAGCCGGCTGAGAGCCCAGCGCGTGAGCGCAGCCGAGCGCCAAGAGCAAAAGTCCGCCCAGCCCAAAGGACACGACCCGCCACGCATCGATGTGCCGGGGGGGCCTGTTGTGGCGCGACCTATTCAAGGATCTCGGGCTCATCGCCGCTCGGCTGGTCTGCGCGGCGACGAGCCGCCGGCGGGCGCACAGGTACTCGCGGGAGACTCTCCGACTCCAGCCGGACTAGCACATCGCTGCTCTTGCGGCCCGGCAGCTCGATCCGCTTGTCGCGGTGATGGGGCAGGCGCAAAAGCAGAGCCACCCGATCCGGATGAGCAGCGCTGGCGTCGCGAAAGGGGGTTCGCCCCAGCACCACACCGTCTCGTGGACGAATAACCAGAGCTCCGCTGGGTTCGCTGCGCACCGAAAGCAACACCAGCTCGGGAGTCTCCGGACGCGACGCACCCGCATCAGGCAGCCGGACCACGCTCGGCGCCGGTGGCGTCGAGTCAGCAGCTGTGGCTTCGGCCAGCCCCGCGGGCTGCGCGGGCTGCGGCCCGGTGACCACTGAGCGGGTCACAGGTGGCTGGCTGCGCAGGTACTGGCCTGCCCACAGCCCACTTGCCAGCCCCAGCGACAACAAGGCCAGCCACCGCGCGTTGCGCCGGCGCGTACTTTTGAGCTCTGCCGCCAACGTCGATACCGCCTCTTTGCTGGGCGGGCGCCCCGCTCCCACCGCGCTGTCGCGTGGCTGCGGCCGGTTGGCCAAGGTCGCGTCAAGATGCTGGACGGTGCTGCGATCGCCACTGGCCGACGACCGCGGCAAGGTCGCGTGGTCAGCAGATTCCGTCACGGCAGTGGCCTGCCCCAAAGCCCGCTCGGCCGGAGCTGAGGACTCGCCCGGCGCAGTTGCTTCGGCACTAGCCCCGGCCGAAGTCTGCGGGCCGGCCGCCGACCCAGCGCGCTCTCCGCGGCCATGGCTCTCGGCCAGCCAGCGATCGAGGCTGGCGATGACGTCCGCCATGGCGATCCGGCTCGCTCGATCCTTACACAGCATGCGATGCACAAGCTGCGCGAGCCCGCCATCTACATGCGGCGCGACTTCGAGCAGGGGCCGCGGCGACTCATAGATCTGCATCGCCAGGATCTGTCCTTCTTCCTCGCTGTACAGCGGATACTCGCCCGACAGCATGCGGTAGAGCATTACGCCCAGCGAATAGACATCGGTCAGCGCATCGACTTGCTTGGCGCCCCGGCACTGCTCCGGTGACATGTAAAGCGGCGTGCCCATCACCAAGCCGGTGCGGGTGCCGGGCTGGGCCTCGCCGAGCGTGCCGGCCAGCTTGGCGATTCCGAAGTCGAGGATCTTCACCAAGTCGCGCCCAGCGGCCTCGGGGTCGGGGCTCTCAATCAGCATGACGTTGTCCGGCTTCATGTCGCGATGCACGATGCCTTTTTCATGGGCGGCCAGAAGCGCGCCGGCGATCTGGCGGGACAGCCGTACCGCCTCGCTCACGGGCAGTCGTCCGCCACAGCGAGCAAGCCGCGTGCCCAGCGTCTCGCCGCGCAGATACTCCATGACGATGTAGGCGGTGCCATCGTCCTTACGACCGTAGTCCGAGACCTGCACAATCCCCGGATGCTCGATGAGATTGACGGCCCGCGCTTCGTTGAAGAAGCGGCTCATCAGCTCGGGATCCGCCGCGTAGCGAGGCTTTAGCACTTTGAGCGCAACGCGACGCTCGATGCTCTTGTGCAGCGCCTCGTAGACCTCGCCCATGCCGCCCTGCCCTAGCCGGCGGAGGATGCGGTACGGTCCGATTTCGGCGGGCCAGAGCTGCTCGCTGCCCATGATCCCCTCGACGACATTTTACTCGTCTGGCTGGCCGCTCGAACAGCACCGCGTGGGAGCCTGCGACGCCAGCTGCCCCGGCCTTGTGCCCCACCCTCTACCGAGTCGATGGCCGCCTGCTGCGTAGCGGGGCAGCGACCGTAGACGAGCACTCGCGTTGCACGCTACGATGACCTAGCGATGAACAGGCCGGCTGACCAGCGACGGGCGGGATGCGGTGCTAGCCGGAGGCTGGGACACAGGTGAGCAAAGAGCCCAGCACCGTGCGCTCGACGCCGCCGGATCGATCGGGCCATGACAGCCACCTAGCGGCACCGCGGCCTGGCCTGCTGCTGGTGTACATGTCGGGGGGGCCTCGCTGCGCAGCCGTGCCGCTGCAGCAGGGCGTGCTAGAGCTCGGGCGGGGTCAGCTGGGCTCTGATCTGCCGCCGGACTCGCGCATGTCCCGTCGTCACGCGCGGGTGCACTATGATGGCCAGCGATTCTTCGTCGCCGACCTGGGCAGTCAGAACGGCACCTATCTCGACGGAGCTGCCGTAGCCAGCGAGAGCCGGATGGCGCAAGAGCAGGTGCTGCGCACCGGCGACTCGCTGTTCCTGCTCAGTGCCGATCTGCGTCCCTACCAGCTGGCCGGAGTTGCCCTCGATGACACCATGGTGAAAGGCCACGCGCTGCAAGCGGCGCATGAGCAGGCCGCCCGCGCGGCGCGCTTCGGCGACATCCTGCACATCACCGGCGAAAGCGGCGCCGGCAAGGAGGGCTTGGCGCGGGCGTTTCATGCCGCGGCGCCTCGCCGCAGCGGCGCCTTTGTCGCCGTCAACTGCGCCACCATCGCCGAAGGCCTGGCCGAGCGCCTGCTCTTTGGGGCCAAGCGGGGGGCGTACTCCGGTTCGGTGGCGGATGCTGATGGCTTCGTCCAGGCTGCGCACGGCGGAACGCTGTTTCTCGACGAAGTGGCCGAGCTGCCGCTGCCGGTGCAGGCCAAGCTGCTGCGCGTGCTGGAGAATCGCGAGGTGCTGCCGCTCGGCGCCAACAAGCCGGTGCCGGTCCAGCTTCACCTGGTCTCCGCCACGCACAAGGATCTGCGCGTCGAGGTCGGGGCTGGTCGCTTCCGCGAGGATCTGTACTTCCGCCTCAGCCGCCCCAAGATCAGCCTGCCGCCGCTGCGCGAGCGCCGGGAAGAGATCCCCTGGCTGATCGATCGGGCACTCAAGCAGCTGGCGCCGCAGCTGGAGGCGCGGCCCTCGCTGGTCGAGCTCTGCCTCTTGCGCCACTGGCCTGGCAACGTGCGCGAGCTCTTGGCCGAAGTGCGCACCGCCGGACTGGCAGCCCTCGCCGTCGGCCAGAACAGCGTCGAGGTCCGCCATCTCTGCGAGGAAGCGGGTCGAAACTTCCCCTCTCAGTCGCGGCCGCAGGAAGGCTCGCTGCCCGGCGCGCCCAAAGACGGCGCTGCTGCTGCCGCTGATGCCGCGGTGCCGCCCCCGCCGTCGCCCCGCCCTACCCCGGCCGGGGGCAGCAGTCTGCCCGAGGGGCTGCGCGGCGATACGCCACTGCCGCGCCTGCCACACCCGCCGCGCGAAGCCATCGAGGACGCTCTCCGGGCTCAGCGGGGCAACATCTCGGGGACGGCACGCGCGCTAGGTCTGCACCGCACCCAGCTCAAGCGCCTGATGCTGCGCTACCACCTAACCGCAGCCCAGTTCGGCGCCACTGGAGAGGACGACGCGGCCCCCTGACACATGTGTCAGCCTGCCTCCGCTGTGACAGGGGCGTGTCAGGGGCTGTGACAGGGCCCTGTGTCAGGCCGCTGTGTCAGGGCACGGCGACGGCCCAGTCGCGCTGGAATCAGCCATCCTGCGGCGCGGATCGCGGTCCCCGCCCAGGTCCCTGCGACAGCCGCTCCCGCAGCCACCGGCCCGTTGTTCGACTTGGCATGCCGGATGAATAGAGATCACAGCAACAAAGCAGCTGAGCCATCGCTCAGCTCCGCACAGTGGGAGGCCGCCATGTCGAAGTCGCAGCTCATTTCCATCCGCACGTTCCCCAGCGCACTGTCCTTCGCCGCTCTGCTGAGCAGCGCCTGCGGCGCCCAGCCGCCCGAAGACACCGCCAGCATCGCCAGCATCGAGCAGCACGGGGAGACCTACTTCGTTCCCAAGAACAACGACAAGGTGCAGCTGTGCCAGGCGTACGCCGCCGATCGAGGGACCCCAGAGATCCTGCGCGGAATAGAGCTCTGGTATACGGCGAGCGACGGTACCCAGTACTGGTATGTCATGGGCGATTCCTACGACTACCGCGCTCCGGTCAGCAGCATCCAGTATCGCGGCCAGAGCGTAAAAACGCTGAGCACCAACCAGGGCTGGTTTGTCATCACGACCGCCGATGGTGTAACCACCACGCTAAATACCAGCTCGGCCCGCGGCTACCAGGGAACGACTGCCTACTATCCGCTGGAGCTTACCGTTGGTTATCCCTATAGCCGAGTACTGAAAATATCACCCAATCTCGATGGCGACTCATACGGCATGTATCGCTGGTTTTACACCGCCGGCGGTGTCGATACAGCTCTGTGCAAAGTCTATAAATATTATCCTTGCTACCCCGGACCCACCTGCCTATCCCAGGTGGATACAAACATTATCCCAGTTGCCGGCTACAAGTGGAACCTGACTACTGGCCAGCGGACCAGCGATGTCAATGCCATCAGCTTTGGCTCGACCGAAGACGCGGTTGGTGGCTGTGTCAGCTGGGGGTATAAGCCCTGGGACGGCTACTTGGGAAGCGTGCGCTGTGGCAATAGCTGGTGCTTCGGCTGGATCTCGAATGCCGACCACCACCAGGCCTGCACGCGCGCCAAGCGCGGTGACTTCTGCGGTGATGGGCGATCCTTCACCGGCGGGCATTTCCTTACCAACACTGGCGTGACGGTGCAGGTCTGGGACTCCCTGAACATCCATCAGGCTGCGCCGCAGACCCGCGATACTATGGAGTCATATTTTGATATCAACGGCGCTACCTGCGTAAACGGCAACCGGATGCGGACCACGCCGATGGACGACGCCAACGGCAGCGTGTTTGACCCAGCGACCACCTGTGGCCAGGCCAAGCCGACCTGCAGCGGCACTAGCTACAGCGGCCGCATCGGCATCGGCCGGCCCTGCACGCAAAACACCGACGGCACCTGGGCCTGTCCGTAGCCTGCCGCCAAGCCCCAGCCCCCCCGCGTCGGCCGACGCCCCGCCGGCCGCCCCCTGCCGGTCCCCACCGTCGCTTGCCTCGCGCTTGCCCGTCCCTACTTGTGCAGCGCCGCAGCCATCGCCGCATAGCGATTCTTCAGCAGCGGGTTGCCGACGAACGCCTGCGCAAACAAGTCGCGGGCCCGCTCTTTGGACTGCGCCTGGGCCTCGGCAGACGGGGCCAGCCCCTGACCCGCCGCGAGTAGGGCGGCCAGCAGCGCTTGGGCCCGCGGCCAAGCCGGCGAAAGGCCAAGAGCGCGCTCCAAGGCACTAACCCCGCTTCGATAGGCATGCACGCGCAGCGAGCGTTCGACCCCTTCGGCCAGGAGGATGCGCAGTCCCAGCTCGCCCATGCTCAGGGAGGCCGCCAGCGACTTGGGCAACCGAGCTTGCGCGCTGTCGGCGATGGATAGCGCGCGCTCAAAGAGTGGCGCGGCCAGAGTAGGTCGGCGTGCGAGTAGCCAAGCCGCCTCGGCGGAAAACAGCAGAGCGTCGTGGACTTGGCATTCTGCATCATCTTTTTCTAATCGATAACAATTCTGAATAACTTGGTGCCCTGCTTTGATTTCAGATTCGGCCGGCATCCCTCGTGACAGCAGATGGCCGACATGCAGCGCGTATGCTCGACCTAGTTCCCGATATGCCCCTATCACCTTGCTATTGATTCTAATAAATTCACCGAAACACCTAATTGCTTCATTTGCGTCTTTTTGTCCATCAGAATTTTTATCCACATGATGAATAAATCTCACTATCGAAAGGCTGCCAAGATTACCAAACACAAAGAAATACTGCGGATTTAATTTCAATACATCTCTGGCATGCCCCTCAGCCATATTCAAGTACTTCTCTGAGTCAAGGCCTCGTTCCGTGAGTGATCTCGATAATTCAGTGTATATCAGCGACAAAACAATGTGCGAATTTGTTTGTGATTTATCTATATTGATAGATTGCTGCGCAAGCGCTGCAGCACGGTGGAGCATCGCCTCAATTCGCGGATCAGTGGCTTGATATGTGCTAACCTCAAACATCAGCGTAGACGCGTAATCATTATAGGCCCACGGAAATCGAGGATTATTCTTAATCGCAGCTTCAAAGTTTTCGAAAGCAAGCTTCGTTAAGTGCGATATTGGCTGATCTTTTTTGGCCAAATCCTGGGCCAGCGACTCGTAGGCCACGCCGATGCTCTCAAAGGCATAGGCATCCTCAGGATGTAGGCGGGCTGCCGCCTGACCAGCCGCGATTTGCTGGGTGTACAGAGCCGTCGCGGTCGCGCTATCGCCCCGGTCCTGAGCCGTCTGCGCCGTGAAGTAGTAGGCGTAGGCCTTCTTGGTCCAGCCTGCCGAGTCGGACGGCGCGCACTCCAGGGCCCGCTCAGCGGCCAGCAGGGCCTGCTGCATCTTTTCGCCCGGGTCGCGGCCGCGCAGCATGTCGTTCTCTTCCTGGCGCACCCAGGCCTCAGCGATCGCTTCGTGCAGCGTGTGATCGCTGCGCCCGACCTCGGCAGCGCGGCCGTACTGGGCGAGGGCGTGCTGGAACGTGGCCTCGGCGTCATCGTAGGCGCCGCGGTCTTTTTGCTGCAGCGCGCGCGCCATGTGCACATCGCCCTGCAGCTTGATGGCTTCGTACAGGTTCGGCTGCTGCTTTTGCGCAAAGTGCGCGTTGATCAGCGCCGCGTCGTAGCGCTGGTGATAAAAGTCGATCAGCGCCTCGATATAGCTCGGCGAGACCGAAGCGAGGCTGCGGCTGCGCGCAAGGTAGACCCGCGCTGGCACCAGGAACTCCTGCTCTAGTTCCTTCTGGCGGGCCGCGACAAAGCTCGGGTCGCCACTCTTGCGCGCTTCCTCCAGTGCGATGCGGTAGCGCTCGCCAAGCACGCGACCCAGCGCGTAGTCGAGCTCGCGATCGTTTAGGCCCTGTCGCTCGGCCTGCTGCAGCTGTTCTTGCGCCTGCTGCCACTCGTGCAGCGCTAGGTGTCCGCGTCCCAGCGCGTAGTGCGCCAGCCGCACGCCGTGCGCCCCCGCCGAGCGCAGATCCTGCTCGATCTGGGCCATCTGCGTGCGCACCGCGGCCTTCTCCCGCTCGGTGTTGTGCAGCGGCAGCAGGTAGTCGGTGCGCATGCGCCACTCCAGATCCTTGACGGTCTGACCCAGCCGCTGCGCCAGATCGGCGTCGCGTCGCGCCTGTGCTTCCTGCTGCCTCTGCGCAATACGCGTGCGAAGGCCATAGCCCGTCAAGCACAGCAGGCTGGTCAAGAGCGCGCCCGTCAGCGTCGCGACCGCCGGCTTGCGACGAGCCCAATAGCCGATGCGATATAGATACGAGAGGCGCCGGGCTGCGATGCGCTGCGCCGACAGAAAGCGTCCCAGATCGTCGGCCAGCGCCAGGGCGGTCGGGTAGCGCTGCGCCGGCTCTTTGTTCAGACACTTGCTGACAATGGTGTCGAGCGCTACCGGAATCGCCGGGTTGTGACTGCGCGCCGGCTTGGCATCCTGATCCATGACTTTTAGCAGGATGTTGACCACGGTCTCATCGCTAAATGGCGGCTCACCGGTCAGCAGCTCGTACAGCGTCGCTCCCAGGCTGTACACGTCGCTGCGTCGGTCCAGTCGGCGGGCCTCGCCCCGCGCCTGCTCCGGCGACATATAGTGCGGCGTGCCCATCACCGCGCCCGTTTCGGTGATGCCTTTGCCCGCGCTCGTCTCGCGCGCCAGGCCAAAGTCCATAAGCACCGGCCGATAGCGCGTCGCCCCCCCAGCATCCGTGATGCGCTCCACCATGATGTTGGATGGCTTGATATCGCGATGGATGATGTCCTGCTCATGCGCGACGTGCAGAGCCTTGGCGACCTCTTGGATCACCTCGGCCTTTTCGTTCAAGCTCATCGCCCGGCACGCCTTGTCCAGCGGCAGCCCATCGACGAGCTGCATGGCAATGTAGGGCTTACCCTCGACCTCGCCGGTCTCGTAGACCTTGCAGATGT
>CAZVMD010000026.1:0-39916 GCA_964628555.1 uncultured Myxococcales bacterium
CACAGTGAGGTGAAGTAGTGAAGCGCCTAGCTCTGTCTGTCCTGTTTGCGGCCTCGCTCGTTTCGGGCGGTGCCAGTGCTCAACCTGCTCCAGCTAAGCCGGCCGCTCCTGCTGCTGCGGCCCCTGCTCCTGCGGCGGGCCAACCAGCGCGCCCGGTGGCGGCTCAGCCGGCCGCGGCACGTCCACCGACCGCCGTAAACCCGGTGACGAACGAGCTAGCGAAGCGCGCGATCGAGTCCGCTCAGAAGGAAAACTATGAGGAGGCGCTGAGCCTCTTCCGCGAGGCCTATCGCATCGATCGCAACCCGCGCTGGCTGTACAACATGGGCGTGCTGTACGACCGCATGGGCAACTGCGACGACGCCGCGTTCTTCTATCGCGCGGGCATGTTCGGCAAGGGCGTTCTGCCGCAGGACGCCGAGCTCGTCGAGAATCGCCTGGCCGTGCTGCAGGACGAGTGCAAGTTCAAGGAGCGCCACAAGCTGATCTCGGATCGGCACGAGCGAGCCGGTCGCTATATTGGCCTCAAGCTCTGCGCGCTGGCCGAGGACATCTTGACCGGCATCGTCACTCCCACGGAACGACAGCAGCTGGATGCTTGCAAGGCCGACGTCGCTCGCATGCAGAGCGCGGCCGGCGCCAAGTAGTCCGCCCAGCCCGGCAAAACAGTCGAGACCGCGTGGGACAAAGCGACGTATAGTCGTACCCATCGAGGTACCGACGAATGTTGCCGCCACGCCACGCCGAACCATCCTCTGACTCTCGCCGCCCGGCCCCCTCCCCGCAGCCTCAGCGTCCTCCCTCTCCGCGCTACCGATTCGCCTGCGCTGCCCTGGCCTGTGGCTTGGTGCTGGGGAGCGGGACACGCGCGGCGCATGCCTACGCTGAGGATGTGCACTATCAGCTCGCGATGTGCTCGCTGGAGAAGACGGCACTCAACACGCCGGCCGGCCCCGCGAACTTGGTGGCGACCGCCGCCGTGCGCAGCGCGATCGACAGCCACGCCCGACGCAGCCCCGCCCTACGCGATGCCTGGCTGAAGCGATATCCCAACCCCAACGACTTTGATGACTGGGCGTTCAAGGCCTTCCTGCTGCTAGAGCCCGGGGCGCGGGTCTATGGCATCGATCGGCTCGACGAGAGACTGGCCAACAACGCCCGCCTGCTGGACTTTGTCTCGCAGGCCTCGCGCCACCCGGATGAGGACTGGCGCAACCGCGAGCGGCTGGCCTACGACGGCAAGCGGGTGGCGATCAAAGACAGCAAGGGTGGGCCGGTGCCGGCCGATCCCGCCATCCTCAACATGGGCAGACTGGGTGCGCTGTCGAGTCAGGCACATGCGCACTATGGGCTGGCGCAGGTCGAGTTTTCGCCCGATCCCGATGTTCTAAAGACCGATCCGCGTCGTTTCGCGCGCAAAGCCGGCTACGAGCGGGCACCGATCATCACCCTGGCTGCCGAGATGGCGCAGATTCATCTCGACATTGGACTCGTGGCCGCCCTCAGCGATGCGCCCGGCGCGGTTGAGCTCTCGTGGCTGTATGCCGGGGCCGGCTTCCACTATCTGGAAGATGTGGGCAACCAGATCCACACCGTCCAGGTCGGCTTGTTCGACTTCTTTAAGGATGCGTTTATCGAGCGCGCCAAGCTAGGTCTCCTGACCGGCGGTGGCTACGTCATGCCGATGCGCAGCCTGGCATCGATTGGCATCGATATCCTGACCAACCACCACGTCCTCTCGGAGCATCTGACCGAGAAGCGCTTCCTGAGCGCGATCAGCGGCGGGGGCAGCTCAGAGGGACAGCGCCTCGTCGCTGCTGCGCGTCAGGATGATCCGCTGTTTGCTGCGCAGCTTGATGCTGCGCTGGCTCCCCTGGGGGCGACTCCCGAGCGCGGCGAGTTTGCCTTCTTGATGACCAGGGCCCTGATCGAGACCTCATCGATGGAGGGCGCTGAAGTGTATCGGGCGACGCGATCGATTGCTCTACCGATCTTGCGCACGCGGTCCGGCAAGTACGACGAGAGCCGCGACGATCCCGACCGCTTCCTGCTGCCTCGCGGCAGCGGCAACGAAGCCTCCTACGAGCAGTTCTTTAGCTTGCAGGAGCGAGCGTTCCGACGGGTAGGCACGGCTCTGCGGCGCTGGGTACAGCTGCAGCGCAAGGCCACTGGGCAAGAGGGTCCGGCGCTATCGCCCGAGGATCGGGCGGCTGTACGCGCGATAGCGATTGAGCGCCTTGTCGCCCGCCAGCTTCGCATGCTGGAACAGCAAGATGCGCGACTGAGCGACTTCCTGCGTCAGCCGCCTGAGCTGCAGACGCAGCCGGAAAAATCGGCCGGGCTGTTGCTGACGGACATCGTCCTTGTGCTGCTGGCCGCGACGGGCATCTTTTTCCTGGGCCGCCGCCTGCGTCGCCGCTAGCCACCCTCACTAGCCGTCGTCGTTAGCCGGCGCTGCCGCCCCCTGATCACTTCCAGACCAGCTCGCCTCCTTCTGCAGTCCTCCTCCCCAACAACCGATCCAATCTGGAACAGGCTGGCCTGCACTGGTCAATAATGGCGCAGTCGAGCCGCCTGCGGCCTTGCCAGTCGCGCTGATCCGCCGTGGTACAGCACGTGCTCTTGCCCCTGGGCATAACCGTCGCAGCGGAGGCGTCAGATGGCCAAAGTTCAGGTCTCGCAAGAGCTGGTTCCGGTCGATCCCAACAGCAAGAACATGGGGCGCTACCAAGAGGGCTGGCGGACCGGCAAGCCCGTCGAGGATCCCGAGAAGCTCAAGCGCTGGGGCTTCATTACTGCCAAGCCCAGCGAGTACCTTGTGTTCGTCAATGGCGGCCGCATCGACATGCGCAAGTCGGGGCAAGGCCAGCGCGTGTGGAAGTGGCCTTGGAGCTCGGTGGCCATCGTGCCGACCTCGCTGCAGCAGATCGACTTTGTCGCCGATCAGATCACGCGCGAGCGAGTCGGCGTCAGCGTGAGCGGCGTCGCGGTGTTCCGCATCGTGCAGCCCGAGATCGCGTTTCGCGTGCTCAACTTCACCTATGGCGAGAGCGCGAAGGAGAAGCTCTCGCAGACTCTGCGCGAGATGTTCATTGGCGCTGCCCGTCGTCTGATTGCCAACCTGACGCTGGAGCAGTGCCTGCAAAATCGCAAAGAGTCGATCGCCCGGTTTCTCATGGAGGAGATCACCCCGGTCGTCTCTGGCAGCGGGCGCGGCGAAGACACCACGGATCAGGGCTGGGGCGTGGTGATCGACACCATCGAGATTCAGGATGTAAAGATCCTGTCGCGACAGGTCTTCGAGCATCTACAGGCTCCCTATCGCGCCGAGATCGCGATGAAGGCCGAGATGGCCGAGCTGGAGCGGCAGCGCTCGGTGGCTGAGCGGCGCAGCGCCACTGAGCGACAGTCGGCGGAAGCGAGCATCATGGCGCAGCGTGAGACACGCATCTTGAAGGCACGCTCGGAGGCCGAGGCTGCCGAGAGCGAGTCAGCCGAGGCGCTGCGGGCCGAGCAAGCGAAGGCGCGGGTGGCAGCCGATGAGCTGGCGCGCAAAGAAGCGCTGTCGCGCAAGCGCGTGGCTGTGGAAGAAGGCATCGCCATGCAGACAACCGAGAGCAATGCAGCGCTGGAGCGGCGCCGCCTGCAGATCAAGCAGGAGCAAGAGCTGGCGCAGCTGCGGCTGCAGGAAGAGAAGCGCGTCGCGTCGGCCCAGGTCGAGCTGCGCGCCCTGGGCAGCGAGGCCGAGCTGGCGGAGCAGGCCCACCAGGCCGATCTGCGCAAGCAGGAGCAGCTGGCGGCCCGTCGCGCGCTGGCGCAGCAGGCCGAGCTGAGCCTGGCGCAGAAGAAGGCCGAGCAGGAGGCCGAGCAGCGCAAGGAGCGCATCGCGTTAGAGAAGCTGGAGGCCGAGGCCGATGTCAGCCGTCAGCGGGCGCTGGCTGAGGTGGAGCAGATGCTGGTGCAGGGGCGGGTGCTGCGGGATCTGGTGACCCAGGGCTTGCCGCACATCGCTGCGGCCTTCAAGCAGAACTTTGGCCCCATCCACTACACCCATGTTGGGCAGGGCAGCGATGCCGGGCCGCTGGGCATGATTGGTGGTGCGATGACGCAGGTGCTGGCCGTGGCGAAGAGCTTCGGCCTTGATCCGGCCAAGCTCATGCCGCCTACCCCGGAAGCTCCCGCCGCAGCGACCGTCGGCAGCGAAGCCACCGGTCAAGTGGCGGGCAGCGACGCTCCCTAGCGTCCGACGCTTGCTCGCAGCACCCGGTCCAGGCTGCCGTCGAGATCCAGCCGCGACTCCCCCCGCAAGCTGTAGTAGTCCTTGGGCCCGCGCGGGCTGTCTGCGATGTGCAGGTGCAGCTCGAACGGCGACTCTTCCTCCGGTGGGTGCTGCGGCTGGATGGTAAAGGGCACGCGCACGTCTTCCCCGGTATGCAGCAGCTTGAAGTGGATGCGCGCGCCGTCCTGTTCAAACTGAAACAGCTCAAACTGCCCAGCGTACAGCGTCCGATCTTGGAACACGCCTCCCCCCATGCTTGGCACAAAGCGGAACACATGCAGACGCTCACCCGGAGACTGCGGCAAGTGATCAAGCCAGTTGCGATCCAGAAGCAGGCGACGGGCCTCCGGAGGCGGCAGGGCCCGCTCGTGCTTGGCATCGTGACAGCCAGCAGACAGGGTCATAGCCAGGAGGGCAGAGCAGAGAACCGGCGGCGAGGACGAGAGCGACATGGCCAGAGTGTATCAGCAAGCCTGGCGGCCACGCGGCGCGAGTTGCGCGGCTAGCTGGCCGAGCGTGGCTCGCCGAGATGGCCCCACTTCTTGAGATCGGTGACGGTATCCAGGATGCTCTGCGGCAGGGGGCGGAAGGCCAGGCCCAGCTCGCGCTCGATCTTGCTGTGATCAAAGCGCGGCACACGGCCGACGTGGGTACGCAGGTAGCTGCCGATGCCTTTGGGCTGCAGATACGAGCTTAGGCGCACGATGTAGTCGCCGATGCCGCAGTCCAGTCCGATGCTGGGCAGCTTGTAGCCGTCGTAGCCCGAGGCGCGCAGGAGCTCGACGAGCTCACGCATGCTGATGGTCTGGTTGGCGCAGATGTAGCGGCCGGAAGCAGTGGCCACCTCCATCGCCAGCACGTGGGCGCGTGCGACATCGCGAACATCGACGAAGCCCCAGGCCATGCTCATCACGCCGGGATAGGTGCCCGATAGCAGGTCGACAAACATCTGCGGCGAGGTGTTGATGGCGGCCGACAGCGACGGTCCAATGACCAAAAAGGGGTTGATGACGACCAGGTCGAAGCCAGGCTTCTCGCGCTCGACAAACTCCCAGCCGGCTCGCTCGGCCAGCGTCTTGGACAGGTAGTAGGGGTTGCGCTCCAAGGTGGACTTGCTGTTCCAGTCTGCCTCGGTCAGCACATGGTCAGAGTCGGGCTCATCGGTGATCGCCGCCATCGAAGACGTCAGCACGACTCGCTTGACCGTACCCGCCTTGCGGCACGACTCCAGCACCGAGCGAGTCCCCTGCACCGCCGGATCCACGAGGTCACGCTGCGGATCCTTAGCATCGAGCGAGTAGGGGCTGGCGGTGTGCATGACGAACTCGCAGCCGGCGACGGCCGTGTCGAACGATCCCGGCTTCATGAGGTCCGCTTCAACAAGCTCTAGACGCTCGCTGGCTCCCGGCAGGGCCCGCAGATGGGCGATGTCTTTTTCTTTCTCTTTGCGCAGGCTGCGGACCGTGCCGCGGACGCGATAACCGCCGGCCAAGAGCTGCGCGATCAGGTGCGAGGCGATGTAGCCCGCGGCCCCGGTCACGCAGACCGGCGCGGTCGAGGCGGGCGAGCTAGGGGCGGGCGTGGACGTAGACATGGCGCAAATCCTCCGTCGCCTATCCTAGTGGGACAGGTGCTGGCTCGGGGAAGATTTGCCGGGGATGAAGGCGGCGTCGGGGCTAGACGAAGGGATGGTGCGCGGAGAGGAACTGCTCCAGTGTGACTGCCGCTCGCCGGCGAGCCCGGTCGAGTGGCTTTTCGGCCCACGGCGCAAGGCGAGCGACATCGGTCAGCGTGCTCTGCAGGCCCTGGCGGGCGCGATCCATGGTGTGCTGCGCCGAGCGCGGCTGTCGCCAAGCAACCACCCGCCGCTCGACGCCGATCCAGAATCGTCGTCGGCACTCCAGCGAAGCCAGCGTGCCCTGCCGGACCTGGGCCTGGCCCGCTGCGGTGTCGCAGTAGCGGAACAGCGCCTCTTCGAGCCACGCGCCATGGTTTTCATCCTGCGCGATGTGCAGCGTGAAATAGTTGATCTCTGCTTCGTTGAAGCCGGCCCGCCGCAGGCCATCGATGAGCGGCGGGAACATGTGCGGGATCGCCCACTCGTGGCCGGGGCCCACCGCGCCCAAGCCAACCAGGAAGGGGCCGCGAGCCGTCATGTCTAGGTGCTCGTTGATGAAGCTCACCACCTCGGGGGCCAGGGCGCTGGTCAGCTCCTCACCCGGCTCGGCTCCGGCGGCGCGCAGGAAGCCACGATACAGCGTCGGATGATCTTTCCCTTCCGAGCCTTCCCCGTACTCATCGACCAGCACGCGCGCCAGCCACAGCTTGGCTTCGCTGTCAGGCGCGTTGAGCAGCAGGCGCTCGAGGTAGGTGGTGAACATGTGCACCAGCGCGTAGTGCTGCAGGCCGTAGCTCTTGTAGTCGTGGCGCGTAAATGGCGTGACCGCCACCCGGGCCAAGAAGGGGTGATTGACGGCGGGATGGGTGCGCACTTCTTCCCGCAGCTCTTCGAGAAAACGGCGAGCGACACTCATGGCAGCACCTGAAGATGAAGGCGATTCTGGGCATCGACCACCGGCGACTGACCAGGGATCGGGACGCCGGGCGGCAGGATGGGGGGCGGTGGCCGCTTCTCGTGCCGCACGAGCAGACCTTCCTCATCGCGCAGGAAGCTCTGCGGGTCGTAGTGGACCGTGCGGTAGCGCCACCAGCGCCAGGCGAAGCGCGGATAGTTCTTGGCGGCCGCTGCCCAGAAATCCCAGCGGCGGGCCAGCACCTTGGGTGCCAGTCCCTGGAACAGCGAAGGCGCGGTGGCGTTGCCGTTGCGCGCATAGTGACGATAAAACTCGCCGCGCGGCAGCTTGGTCTGGGTCACTGGGTGCAGCAGATCGAACATCCGCAGGTCATCGGTGATGAGATCGTTCTGTCGCCGCCGGTACATCTCGGTGCCGGGCAGCGGCGTCAGGATGGTGACGATGGGGAGCGCCACGCCTAGCTTGTTGATGCCGTCGTACAGGTCACCGAAGTCGCGCTCGTCAAACTCTGGCCGGGCCAGAAAGATGCCGGTTGAGACGATGCCGTTTTGGCGCAGGATCTCGGCCGCCCGCGCGTTCTTGTCGCGGTTGTTTTTCTTGCGCAGCTCGACCAGCGCTTCATCGTCGTTGGTCTCGTAGCCGCTGAGCAGTCCCATGAAGCCGACCGAAGCCAGCTTGGCGATGAGCTCAGGGTATTCAGCAACGAAGTCGGTGCGCCCCTGCGTCATCCAGAACTTGTATACGCGGCGACTGCGCAGCTCTTCATAGAGCTCTTCCAGGCGGCGCCGGTTGGTCAGGAAGTTGTCATCGAGGATGAAGACGAAGGGCTCCTTGGCCCGCTCCATCTGGTCGACGATCTTTTTGGCCGACAGATAGCGGGTGCGCCGCTCATAGAATTCCCAGATTGCACAGAAGTTGCAGTCAAAGCTGCAGCCACGCGACGTAAAGATCGACGCCATCGGCTGCGCCACCATGAAGAAGTAGTGCTTGCGATAGTGCGCGACCAGGTGCGAGGCCGGCATTGGCAGCGAGTCGAGCTGCGTCGATTGCGAGCGGGCCGTGGTCTTGCGGAAGCACAGCACTGGCTGCGTTGCCGTACCTTCGCGATAGACGATGCCGGCGATCTGCGAAAAGTCCGGCTTGCTGGCGGCTTGCTTGGCCCGCTCGACTTCGCGCACTAGCTCAGCGAAGGTGTGTTCGCCTTCCCCGCGTACGATGACGTCGATGAAGGGGTCGCAGAACTCCTCGGTAGACAGCGTCGGGTGATGCCCGCCGATCACCGTGACGACGTTCTGCGACCAGCGCTTGGCGGAATAGAGCAGGGCCTTGGCCTGATAGCAGTCGGTAGTCATGCTCGTGACGCCGACGATGTCGGGCTTGAAGCTGCGCAGGGTATCGGTGAATACCGTCGCCTCTTCGATTCGCATATCGAGGATTCGCACTTCGTGCCCTTCCCCGATTACCGCGCCTGCGACCGCAGTGAGCGCCACTGGCTCACTCATCCAAATCATATTCTCAAGACCGAGTCGGCCCTTTTCGAAAGGGGCTGGCTGCGCAAGCAGAATACGCATCGATTGCTCACTCCTTTGCCGGAAATACGATTCCGGCACCGCTTCCGGTTCCGTGTCCTATGTAAGTACGTGGTCCTTAACCAGATATGCCTCTGGGCTGCCCCGGCTCCCCCAGACTCCGCACCCCAGCGATTTCGGCTGGCGCACCGGTCTTCCCCGCCGGACTGCCGTCCAGAAACGGCTCACACCAGCGGGGTTGGGGCTCGTCGTGATGTGCACCGAAGTTCCTTACTATTTCGATCATCCGACAACAGGCTGAGATAGACGGAGTGTGCTGGTGCAGTGCACTGGCAATATCGGAATCGTCAGGCGAGAAGACATTATCGAACGGGCAAAATAGGAAGGAAGGCTGGGGCGACAAGGCCGGACTAGGTTTGTGGAAGGTTTGATAATCACGGCCGGAGTCCCCAAGCTCTTTTGGGGGTCTGTTTAGGATGCACGATCAGGGTTGTGAATCAAGAACGGAGTATGCGATTTTGTGAAGTACAGCGGATCAGATTCCGCCCCACCGGCTGACCTGCCGGGTGGCAGCACTGGCCTTCCGACTTACCTACTTCTGCAAGGGGCCCATCTTGAAGATCTCTTTCGTCGCGACCCGCAAGAACTTCGATCGGACCGAGCGTGAGCTGTACGAGATGGATCTCATGCTGCGCGTGCTCGGCTTTAAGCGCTCGTTCTTGGACCTCGGGCTCCTGACGGTCGCGGCCTGCACCCCAGCCGAGGTGAACATCGAGATCATCGATGAGTACTTTGGCGATCTCGACTTTGATCTGGCGACCGATGTCGTCGCGCTGTCGGCCAAGACCTCCTGTGTGTCCAAGGCGTACGATGTCGCGCAGCGCTATCGAGCGCGCGGCAAGCGAGTCATCCTGGGCGGCATTCACGCTTCGCTGCGCCCCGATGAAGCGCTGCAGCATGTCGACTGCATCGTGACCGGCGAAGCCGAGGCGCTGTGGCCGGTGGTGGTGCGCGATCTAGCGACCGGCAAGCTAAAGTCGCGCTACGACGCGGTTGGCTATCCGCCGATGGAGACGGTGCCGGTGCCAGCCTGGCGGGCGGTCGATACCAGTCACTATCTGTTTCACCAGCTGCAGACCACGCGCGGCTGCCCATTCCGTTGTCGCTTCTGCAGCGTGCCGGATATCTCGGGACAGGACTTTCGCTTCAAGCCGGTGGAGTGTGTGGTGCACGAGCTGCGCAGCCTGCCGCGCGGCCGCGGACCGATCGCGGCTGGCAAGCCACTATACGTCGTCGACGACAACTTCATCTCACGGGTGAAGTACACCAAGGATCTGCTGCGGGCCCTGATTCCGCTTTATCAAGCCGGACAGATCCCCACCTGGTCGGCCGAGACCACGCTCAATGTCGCCAACGACGAAGAGATGCTGGATCTGTTTCGTGATGCCGGCTGCTCAACGATGATCATCGGCTTTGAGTCAGTCAGCGAAGCGACGCTGAACGACATGGACAAGCCAGTGAACTTCTGCTTGACCTTCCCCGAGGCCGTCGATCGCATTCACGCTCGTGGCATCACGGTGGTTGGCAACTTCATCGTCGGCTTTGACACCGACACCCGCGCTGTCTTCAAGCAGACGCTGGAGTTCATCCAGAAGACCGGCATCCTGTATCCGTTCTTCAGCATCCTGACACCGATGCCGGGCACCAAGCTGTTCGATGACTTCAAGGCGGCAGGGCGCCTGGATCATGAGCGCTGGGATCAGTACGACACCCGCCATGTCGTCTTCGAGCCACGTCATATGCGGCGAGACGAGCTGATGGATGGCTACATCTGGCTGTACGAGCAGGCCTACGGCACGCACCTGCTTCTGGATCGCATGGAGCGCAACTGGCAGCGTCGCCCAGCCACGACCTCCTCGCTGGCGGAGAAGGCGTTCATCGCGGCCCGCCTGGGGCGAGAGCTCTGGCACGGCGATGCCGAGCTGCGTCAGCTGTACAAGGACTCGTTCCGCTTGCTGTTCAACCGCCACCTGCACAGCGACGCCGGGCACCTGCTGTTTCTTCTGGATGGCTATGACTTTGCACGCTTCATGCGGCGCTATCGCTCCCCGAACTACCGCGACAACTATCTGACCTGCGACCAGCCCGAGCGCATCATCGATGAGAAGCAAGAGCAGGCGCGGACCCAGCAGGCTCTCAACGTGCTGCAGTGGGAGAATAAGAAGGCCGTGCTGCGCACCAGCAAGCGCTCCCTGCCCGTGGTGCAGAGCTGACATGCGCGCCCGCGCTCTGCTCTCTGGTGCGCTCGGCCGCTCGCTGCCTTGGCTGCTGTGCGGCCTCTTGGGGGCAGCCGCCTGCGGCGATGGGGGCACGGCTTCGACGGCGTGCAAATCGGATGCGTCCTGCTTATCGGGCGAAGCGGTGCGCTGCGAGGCCGGGACCTGTGTCGTTCCGCGCTGTCCTGCCGGTAGTCGCTACGTGGCGGGGGGGCGCTTTCAGCGCGGCTGCGCGGCGACGGAAGAAGGCTGCGAGGTCAATGCCCAGCCACTGCACAGCGCGACCCTAAGCAGCGGCTATTGCTTGGCCGAAGCCGAGGTTACCGTGGCTGAGTACCGTCGCTGCCTGCAGCAAGGGGCCTGCCCAATGCCGGCCGCACCGGACACCTTGGAGAGCCTGCGCTGCTCCAGCGATCGCGCGACCTGGACGGTCAGTGCGGGCGGCGATGAGACGCTGCCGATGAACTGTCTGCTGTGGAACGAGGCGGCTGCCTACTGCCGCTTCGCTGGCGGGCGACTGCCCAGCGAGGCGGAGTGGGAGCGGGCGGCGCGCGGTCGTGACGATCGCCCATTCCCCTGGGGACGCTCAGCGCCCGTAAGCTGCGATGAAGGCGTGAACTACCTGGGCCTGGGCTGCGCTGGCCTGCCTTGGTCCGCGGCTGTTGCGGAGCGCAGCGGCACGATGCTGCGCGGGGCGTTTGGCCAGATCGATCTGGCTGGCAACCTCTCTGAGTGGGTCGCGGACTACTACGATCCCAAGGCCTATGCCGCCTGTAGCGAAGGCTGTGAGGACCCAAGCGGCCCACCGCAGGGCGAGCTTCGCGTGCGGCGCGGCGGCACCTTCCTCAGCCCGGAGAGCGAGCTGCGATCGTATGCCCGCGAGTTCCATCGTCAGACCGGGCCGCGCTCTGATCTCCTCGGCGCTCGCTGCGCCTACGCAGTCGCCCAGTAGCGACATCGCTCGGCCGTAGCTCGGCGGTGGCTCGGCGGCGGCTCGGCACGGGGTCGTCCGCGGCATCGTCACGTTATGATGGAAGAGGGCAGCGCCGCGCCTGGGGGAAGTCCGATGTCACGCCTAGCTTGTGTTGTGGGTTGGATCGTGGCCTTTGCTACCTGGTCTACGCTTTCGCGTCCCTCGCCGGCCTGGGCGGGGTCTTGCCCCAACCTGGCGATTGTCGTCGATCGCTCCAACTCGATGCTCAACAGCATGGCTGGCACACCGCCGATGGCAGGAGAGCTGTCGCGCTGGCAGATCGTGAGGGACGCGGTCGCTACTTTGCTCAACCAGTACGATGGCAAGCTGCCGCTGGGCATCTCGTTTTTCCCGCGGCCCGGGAGCACCTGTGGCACCAGCAGCTTCGCCGTCGCTCCAGCCTATGGCAGCAAGGCGGCTATCCTGGCGGCTCTCGACAGTGCCGAGAGCACGCCTAGCACGATGGCGCTGACGCCAACCTGCGGCGCTATCGATTCTGTAGCGGCTGATCCAGCCATGCAGGACGCGGCACGGGCGCAGTACATCGTGCTGCTGACCGATGGCAGGCCACTCTGCTCAAGCTCAGCGGGTTGCACCTGCGATGCCTGCAACTCGCTTGGTGCCGTCAACGCGGCGATCGCGTCACTGCGCATGGCGCGGGGGCAGTCCCCCAGCATTCACACCTTCGTGATCGGCTTGGGCGCAAGCCTCGACGCCAGCGATAGGCAGAGCTTGAACGATATGGCCAGCGAGGGAGGTGAGGCCAACCCCGATGCGAGCGCGGACTACTACGCGGCCGAGAGTGCTGCGGCACTCAGCATGCAACTAGACCGCATCGCTCGCGCCGTCACCGGGGCGGGCGCAGGCAGCGGGGCGAGCGTGACCTGCGACGACTCGTGCTACAGCCGGGGCTGTCCCAGTGGCCAGGCCTGTCTGCAGGCAGTGTGCACGGCCAATCCCTGCGCGATCACTAGCTGTCCAGCCGAGCGCTACTGCTATTTCGACGGCAAGACCGCGTCGTGTCTGGCAGTCTGCACCCAGACCTGCGAGAGCGGCAGTCGCTGTGTGCGCGGCTCCTGCGTGCCGGATCCCTGCGGCGCCGCTTGCCCCTCCGGTCGTAAGTGCGATGTAGCAAGCCGGCAGTGCCAGCCTGATCCGGCCTGCAGCGGCATCACCTGCAAGCTGACGCAGGCCTGCCAAGCCGGCGCTTGCATCGATGATCCCTGTCAGTACGTGCTGTGCCCGGATGGCTCCTCCTGCGTCCCATTCGAGGGAACCTGCCGCCTAGCTGGCGAGGGTGCGGGTGGGCGCGGCTGCAGCTGCGAGATGCACGGTTATCCGGCTGGCGGTCGCGCGCTGGCCGCACTAACGCCGCTGCTTGCCGTCTGCGCGCTGTACTTGGCCAGACGCCGTCGCAGCGCTGGTCGCAGCGCTTGAGCGGAGCCGTGCCGAGCCTGCCGCGGAATCGTCGTGCCGCAGCCGGGACCTGGGCCGGCAGCAGTGCTGAGCTTGCGGCCGCTGCTTCGATACGCGACTAGCGACGCAGGTTGACGAAGTCGTAGCGGAAGCCGTAGCTGTCGCCATCGCTGGGCGGCGGCAGGCGAAGACCGCGGATGACACCGAGGACACAGGCGGCGCCGTCCTCTGCGCCGTCGATATTGGCTTCGCTGACGCGGCCATCGGCTTGCACCGTCAGATCGACCGAGATCTTCGGCGGTGGGCTGCTGTCGGCGGGATAGCAGCGCAGGACGGCCGGCATCGCCTTGCGCATGATGCCGTTCACATTCAGTGCCGAGTCGTTTAGGCCAGGGCCAGACTTGGTTGGCGCCGTCGCAGGAACCGGAGCCGTGGCAATCGGACGCATCGGCAGCCGACCCCGCTTGCCGCGCAGGGCGGTGGGCGCTGGCTGAGGGCTTGCGGTTGTAGGTGGGGCGGCGCCAAGTGCTGCCCGCGGCGGCTCTGCCAGCTCCTCAGGACCGCGGATCGGCGGGATCTTTTCGCGGTCACCGGCCCGGCGATTTAGCGCCGGCTTGCTGTCGCTGGGGGGGGCTTGCCCAGGGACCTCGATGGGAGCCTTGGTGGCGGGTGCCACGACGACCGGCTGCGGCGCAATGGCTGGCTGCGCAGGCTGCGGCTCGGCCGGCTTGGTGAGCGGTGGGCTGGAGGTTACAGGAACCGGGGCAGCGAGTGGTGATCCGCTGGCCCCAATGACCGTTGGCGATGCGCTGCGCCGCAGCACGGCGTAGCCAACTCCAACCACCAGCGCCATGGCGGTAAAGCCAGAGGCGAGCAAGAGCAGCGCGTGGCTCTTGCGCGGCGGTCTGGCGGCCGGCTTGTCGACAATCAGCTCGCCCCCGCCAACGCTGGAGGCATTCGAGCTGCGATCGAAGAGCGCGGCAGGAATGGGAGGCGGCAGCTTGCCCGCGGCCTGGCCCGTGGCTCCGGCTAGACCCAGGGCCGGTACGACGGCGGGCACCAGCAGCTGGGCCGCGACATCGATGGATTTCTTGAGGAAGGCGCGCTCGGCTTCCTCCAATGCATCTTTCAGCGCGGCTGCCGTCTGGTGGCGATCCTCCGGCCGGCGCGAGCAGGCGCGGGTGATGATGGCATCGACGAGCGGAATGCCCTGGCTGGCGAAGTCAAACAGCGGCAGCCGGGCAGCCATGATCTGCTGCCGCTTCTGCTCTAAGCGCTCGGCGCTGAACATCTTTTCGCCGACCAGGCACTCGTACAGCAGCACGCCGACCGCAAAGATGTCGGAGCGCGCATCGACCATATGCGAGTCACCGCGGGCTTGCTCCGGCGACATGTATGAAGGCGAGCCGAGCAGACGTCCGGTGCCGGTGATCTCGACGCCATCTAGTAGCTTCGACAGACCGAAGTCGAGGACCTTGAGTGTGGTATCGAGCTCGTCAGGGCCCGGCGCTTCGACACGTACCAGGAACAGGTTCTCGGGCTTGAGATCACGATGGATCACGCCCCGGCGGTGCGCGGCGCTCAGGGCATCACACAGCTCGACCATCAGGTGGATGGCGAGTCGTGGCGGCAGCGGGCCGCGCTCCAGACGATCGCGCAGTGTCTCGCCCAGGACCAGCTCCATGGCCAGGTACGGCCACGAGTTGGGATCATCGCGAAAGTCGGTGATGGCGACGATATTGGGGTGACCGAGCTGGAACGCGCTCTGGGCTTCGCGACGGAAGCGCGTGCGCAGCTCGGGGTTGGAGACAAGCTGCGGATGCATGAACTTGATGGCGCAGGGCCGCTGCAGGTGCAGGTGGAAGGCGCGATAGACGACCCCGACCCCGCCCTTGCCCAGCTGCTGATCCAGACGATAGATGCCATCCAGCACATCCCCCGGCTGAGGCTGTTTGCGCACCTTCAGCGCGGTCGCTGAATCGACTTGGTGGGGGCTGTGTTGCTGGTCGCTCATGCCGTGGCCTGTATGGCGACCCCCGCACAAGCGGCGAGGGTAGACCGTTTATCGTAGCACGCTGCCCGGGGACTCCGCGTCCGTTCTCAGCAACTTCGCTGCCTTAGCGGGGTCAGCATGTGTGGCAGCGGCTGGTCGACCTGCGAGTCCATGCTGTGGGCTCCGCCGACTGCGCCTGCCGGAACCGGTGCAGCTTTTGCAGGAAACGCAGCCTATAGAAGCAAGCCTAACGGCGGTCGGCCGCCCGGCAAGCGCAATCCTTGTCTGGAGTGGCTAGACCGCGCGGACCTGCAGCACGCTCTCGGCGATGGCGGTCTTGAGGCGAGCGATGTCGTAAGGTGTCGTATGCGGCCCCAGCGAGATGCGGATCGCTTGGCGGGCCTGCTCGGCGGACTGCCCAAGCGCGAGCAGCACCGGGGACGGCTTGATCGAGCCCGAGCTACACGCGGCGCCGGTTGAGACCGCGATGCCGCGCAGATCCAAGTTCATCATCAAGAGCTCGCCTTCGACATCGGCGAAGGCCAGGTTGAGCGTTCCGGGGGCCCGGGCCGCGGCGGACAAGCTCTCGCCGTGTAGCCGGGCTCCGGTGACTTCGGCCAGGAGCTGGGTCGCCAGCGAGTCGCGCAGCGGGGCGATGGCGTGCCAGGCGGCCAAGAGCTCGCTTTGGCAGAGCTCAGCCGCGGCGCCAAAGCCCACAATACCAAGGAGGTTCTCGGTGCCCGGGCGCAGACCTCGCTCCTGCGGACCGCCGCGCAAAAGGGGCGGCAGATCGGCAAGTGTCGGCAGGGGCGCTGCCCCAACGGCAGGGGCGCTGCGGCTGGTCCGTGTCGGGCTGCGGCGAGCGCTGCGCACATACAGAGCCCCGACCCCTTTGGGGCCAAATAGCTTGTGTGCTGAGAGGCTGAGCAGATCGACGTCGAGCCCCGCGGCGGCCACCTTCAGTCGCCCCGCAGCCTGCACCGCATCGCAGTGCACGAGCGCGCCGTGCGCGTGGGCCACAGCCGCAAGCTCCGCGATGGGGTAGACATTGCCAAGCTCGTGATTGCACAGAGCAAGCGACACCAGATCGGCCGGTTGATGAATTAGCAAGCGTGCTAATTCATCAACATCGAGCCGGCCGTGGTGATCACAGGGGAGGAGGCGCACCTGACAGCCGGTCTCGCTGAGGGCGGCGAGCGTCGCCTGCACCGAGGGATGTTCGAGCGGGCTTGAGACGAAGCGGGCCGGCCGTCCCTGCTGCTGGCGGATCTTGTGCGCCACCGCGGTCAGGGCCAGGTTGTTGGCTTCGGTGCCACCGCTGGTAAAGACGATCTCGCTCGGCTGGGCCGCGATGAGGGCAGCGACCCGAGCCCGCGCTGCCTCGATTTGTTGCCGGGCTAGGCGGCCTTCGCGGTGCTGCGATGAGGGATTGCCATAGCTCTGGCTCGCCGCGGTCACCATCTGCGTCAGCACCTGCGGGTGCAGCGGCGTGGTGGCATTGTAGTCGCAGTAGAGGCGATCCATGCCTGGCTATTTGGCAGAAAATGCCAGCCGGGGGAAGCCCCCAGGCCAGGCGGGGACGCGATGCGACGCAGGCCTAGGTGGGCAGAGCCAGCTAGCGCTTCAGTGTGCGCCAAGCACCGGCGCTAAACTGCCAGTTGTCATCGCCCGACAGCGGCGAGCCGTCGGCCGTCTTGCCGGCGACGAGCAGCGAGCCGCCCAGCTCAGGAGTGTAGGCGAGCGCAGCCGCGCTGCGGGCACTCGGCGCGGGGTCCACAGCAAGCGGCGTCCAGCGATAGTCGATGGGGCTCCAGGCCAGGGTGTCGGAGAGAGGCGCGCCGGCAGTGGTGCCACCAAACAGCAGCAGCATCGAGTTGCTAAGATCGAACGTAACAACAAAGTCGCTGCGCCGAATCGGCGCCATATTGCCGCCTGGCGGTGGCAGCTCGGTGAAGACAGTGTCGAGGCGCCAGACCTTAAGGGTCGTGGGATTGGCCTCATCGCTGCCGACCAAGAGCACATAGCGTCCGTCGAAGGTCAGGCGCGGATTGGCCACCACCGGCGCGGCGGTGCTCAAGGTGCGCGGCTGCCAGGTGTTGCTATCGCCGACCAGCTCCCAGACGTCGTTGAGCGGCTGGCTCTGGCTGGCGGTGCGCCCGCCATACAACGTCAAGGTGTCGGTGCGGCGGTCGTAGGTCAGGGCGGCGCCGCTGCGCGGCGATGGGGCCGTCGGCTGGCTGATGCTGCTCCAGGCGCCGTTTTGATCCAGCACCCACAGATCATCGAGCGACTTGTTGCTGCCGTCCGCGGCTTGCCCGCCAAACAGCGCGATCGAGCGGCGGCGGGCGTGATAGGTGAGCTGACTGGCGCGCGCGCTGGGGTGGTTAAGACCCTGCAGTGGCTGCCAGCGCTGCTCGGCGGCCAGAAACTCCCAGGTGTCGTCGAGCAGCTTCGACTGGCTACCGACGCCGCCGAACAACACGACGCTGCGGCGCTCGGGAAAATAGGCGAGGCCGGCGCTGTGGCGGGCGGCTGGGATGCCACTTGATAGCGTGGCGGCGTTGCCGATATCCGCGCTGAGGTTGAGAGCCAGGCGCTTGTGCTGCCCGGCCGGGACGGTATCGCTGCCTTGAGCACGGAGGATGGGACTGCCTGAGAGCTCGGCGATGACGTCGAGGTCGACGCGTCCCCCGCGGTCACCCAGAAGGACGCTAAAGCCAATCGGAAAGCTTAGCGCCGCCGAGCCGGCACCTGGTGGCTGGCTGATGCGCTCGACCGGGAGGCCGCCGTCGATGCCGACCAGCACGCGCAGGCGATCACTGCGCTGCTCGCCCGACGCTTCCAAGCGGACGCTCAGGCAGGTCTGGCTGATACCGTCGCAGACATCGGGGCTGCAGCCGTAAACGAAGCTGCTAGCAAGTGCCGACAAGGCCCCGAGCGCAAGGCGAGTCCCTAGGAAGATGCGGCTCATGGTGTCACCGGCTCAAAGACGTTGGCCTGTCCCCCGCGTGTGCCGAAATAGACGCCTAGACCGACGGCAACGCCGACCACGACAGCGCCTCCGACCACGCCCAACACGATGGGCAGGATCTTCTTTTTGCGACCTGTCGAGTCAGAGCTCTTGCCGCCATTTTGCAGGGGCGGCGGCGGCGGCTCGGCCATGTTCTCACTGCCGGGCGGCACGTACAGCGTCGAGTAATACGCCGGGCCAAGCTGCTGTTCCAGCGTGCTGATGCGCTCTTCGACCTCGCCGCGGTTTGGCGCGCTGGGGCTCTCGCGCAGATAGCGGCGATACATGCTCAGCGCCTTCTCTGCGTCGCCCGCCAGGCGGTGTGCTTGGGCGATGTTGTAGAGGAAGACCGGCTGCGGAATCAGGCGGTAGCCGCCTTCCCATTCGGCGATAGCATCCGCGTACTCCTTGGCCTGGTAGCGCTTCATCCCTCGGCCGAAGGCCTGGCCCGCTTGGGCCTTGGTCTCGGCGCTGGGCTCCTCCGCCCAGGCCGGCTGCGGGGCTAGCGCAAGCGTGACTCCGACGAGGAGCAGCAGCGCTGCGATAATCGTTTTCACGACTTACAGTACCACGTAACCTAGCGCCTCGTATAGCTCTTGTCCGACGCACTTCAACCATCGCCGGGAGCGCGGAGCAGCACCTCTGCGACCTCTGACTTGCCGCCTTCCGCCCATGAGCCGGGGACGGCGCTGCTCCTGTTTGCGGTGACCCTGCTCCTGCTGATCGTCATCGGCAGCCTGTCGCAGGCCTATCGTCCGGGGCCGCTCGGCACGGCGCTGACCGAGATCTTGGCGATCTTGCTGCCGGCGCTGATCTTTTCGCGGGCCCGGCGGCGTCACGCGCTGCGGGCGCTGCGGCTGGCGCCGCTTGGGCCAGCGGCGGGCTGGGCCGCACTGGGCGGGGCGGTGCTGGGCCTGGCCTGGTTCTACGGGCTGGCCGCCTATATCGAGCCGGTGTGGGAGCGGGTCTTCCCGGTGTCCGAGATCGAGCGGGCCCACTTGCTGCGGCTGCTGCGGCCGCCGGGGGGACTGCGGCCGCTGTGGCAAGACCTGCTGTGCTTTGCCGCGGTGCCGGCGCTGTGCGAAGAAGTGCTGTTTCGGGGCGCCCTGCTGCCGCTGTTGCCGCCAGCCTTCGCACCGCTGTGGCGCGGGCGGCCTGAGCCGCGCTACGCGGCGGCGCTGCCGGTCTTGGCCTGTGCGCTCTTGTTCGGCATCTTTCACCTGTCCTTTTCGAAGCTATTTCCGACGGCGATCCTGGGACTTGGCTTCGGCTGGGCGCTGCTGGCCAGTCGCTCGCTGTGGGCGGCGATCGCCATGCACTTTACGAACAACGCGCTGGTGGTGGTGCTGACGCGGGCCGGGCTGGACGAGAGCCCTTCGGGCCGCAGCGACCTCTCCTGGTTGGCCCAGCTAGGTCTGGGCTTGGCGATGCTGGGCTGTGCGGCACTGGGGCTGCGCATCCTTCGCCATGCCCGGCAGCGTGGCCGCCGACCATCGGAGATCGCGCCCTCCGGCTAGCTCTCGTTGAGGCGGTGCTGGGTGATCAGCTTGTGCAGGTACATGCGATCGATCTGGGCCCGGCGCGCCGCTTCGCTGACGTTGTGGCGCGCGGCCTTGAGCAGCGCGCTGATGTAGCGGCGCTCAAAGTCATCGATAAGCACCTGCTTGGCCGACTTGAAGGGAACGTTGATGTCGATCAGGGGCAGCCCAGGCCGCTCGCTGCTGGTCGAGGGGTCGCTGCCCGCCCTGCTCTCAGCGGCTGGGGGCGGCTCGGCGGCTTCGCTGGGGCGCCGCGGTGCGACGGCTGCCAGCGGATCTTCATCGGGGATGGCGACGGCGCGCTCGACGACGTTGCGGAGCTCGCGGACGTTGCCTGGCCAGTGGTAGTCGGCGTTGTGCTCAAGTACGCGAGAACAGATATTTTCTGTAATAGCAGACTCAGTACTACTAGAACGACCTCCGGCTAATGCGGCCACCAGATGACTGACAAAGTGCTGGATGAGCAGCGGCAGATCGTCGCGGCGGTCGCGCAGCGGCGGAATGTGGATGTTGACCACCGAGAGGCGAAAGTACAGATCCTGGCGGAAGCGGCGCTCATTCACTTCGGCGCCGAGGTCGCGGTTGGTGGCGGCGATCACCCGGACATCGACGGCCCGCACGCTCTCTGAGCCGATGCGGCGCACCTCGCGGCGCTCCAGCACACGCAACAGCTTAGGCTGCAGGTCGAGCGGTAGCTCGCCGATCTCATCGAGAAAGACGGTGCCGCCGGCTGCCCGCTCGAAGGCGCCGCGATAGTCGCTGTGGGCACCGGTGAATGCGCCTTTGACGTGGCCGAACAGCTCGCTCTCGATCAGGTTAGCCGGCAGAGCCGAGCAGTCGATGACGACAAACGGCGCGGCGGCGCGCGGGCTGGCCTGCACCAGCGCTTCTGCCACCGCTTCCTTGCCGGTGCCAGTCTCGCCCGTGATCAGCACGGTGGCAGGGGTGGCCGCGACCTGCTCGATGCGCGCGAACATGCGGCGCATGGCGACCGAGGCGCCGACCATGTCGAAGAAGCGCTCGCGCGGGTAGAGGATGGCGCGCAGCGGTCGATCGTCGATGGCGTCGAAGCGCAGACGGCTGCGTCCCAGGCTGAGGATGGTTCCCGGGCGCAGCTGCACCTCGAAGACGCGCAGGCTGCCGATGTACGTACCGTTGGTGCTGCCGACATCGCGCAGCCGCCAGCCGCTGCGCTCGCCATCCTCAGGGCCGGTCGCCGGCCCATCGAGCTCACTGCCGACCCGGCGCGAGATCTCGAGGTGATAGCCGCTTACGCTCTTGTCACCGAGCACCAGGTGGTTGTTCTCGCGGGTGCCGACGCGCAGCAGCATATCGTCGTCGCTCTCGACGCTCCGGCCGGCATCGGGACCCTCGATGACGTGCAGGCGAACCCGCTGCAGCGAGACCACGGTGGCCAGGCCCGCGGCGGCAGAGCGCTCCATGCGCTGCGTGCGCAGCTCACTCATCAGTCGTCCCCCTCAGAATCGGTGCTGCGGCGGCTAGCCACCGGCGAACTTGGCTAGTGCAAACGTCGCCATGACCTTGTCGTTGGTGTTGCGCAGGCGCTCCGACAAGGTCAGAACGAAGTTCCACAGGAGCGAGACGGTCATCTCGCGATCGTCGTGCATCGCCTGATGCAGATCGGCGATGCGGATGGCCTGTAGCACGCAGGTGCTGTGGGCCATGGCCTGGGCGGCGCGCGGGATCGGCTCGAAGATCTCCATCTCGCCGAAGTAGCTGCCCTTCTCTAGGATGGCCAGCGCTTCTTCGCCCATGCCGGGGATGATGCGCGAGATGCGAATCCGACCTTGCTGGATGATGTAGAAGAAGGCGGGCTCATCGCCCTCGTGAAAGAGGATCTCGCCCGGCTGCAGGCGGATCTCGGTGCAGATCGACTCAATGTGCGAAAGCTGCTCGGGGGTCAGGTTGCTAAAAAGTCCGATATGACTGAGAAAGCTGTCCATGATCAGGGCCTCAGACCACTGGCAACAAGGCTGCCGAATACATCACTAGAGTAGAGTCCCCGGCATTTTTTTGGGGGGCAATTCGGTGCTCCGGCGGTCCAGCGCCCGGACGTGTTAGCCGCCGCGCTATACTGTCGAGGTATCGTGTCGTGGGGGATCGCGATGGAGCTTCTGCTGGGTCGCAACGTGGTGAAGGTGGACGCGGAGACGGCGTGGATCACGCTGCACGAGCCCTGGACGGTGGCGCTGCTGCAGCAGGGCCTACAGTCGCTGCAAACGGTCCGGCGCGAGCAAGGGCGGGTCTTGCTGGTCATCGAGCCGCTTATCGACAAGCCGCTTTCGGCCGAGGTGCGTCGCTATCTGGCGCAGCAGCAGAGCGAGTTCTCGTTCACCGAGATCATCATCGTCAGCCGATCGCTGATCATGCGCGGCACGGTGGCGCTGATGCACCGGGCCCGCGTCCTGCTTGGTGGGCGAGCGCCGAGCGCACCGCACTTTGTTAGCTCTGCGGACGAGGCGAGACGGCTGCTCGCAAAGCTGCGCGAGCTTCATCGTCCAAAAGCGTAGGGTCAGGGGTGAGACGGCGGCGAGAGCAGGGGACCTGAGCGGCCGGAGCGAGCCGCTTGGCCCGAGGCTGCGGCGGTCATGGGCAGGGGCGGTCAGATGCGGTAGCGAACGATGACCTGGGCGTTGAGGTTATCGAGGCGCCCGCTGATGGTTCCGAAGGTATTGCCGTTGCGCGCGTCGATGCTGGTGGGTGTGCCGCCGCCGATCACGTTGTAGATCATGACCATCAGATCGATGCGCTGACCGAGGAGCTTTTCGAGCGAGAACGAGCCCTGCAGATCGATCGTGAACTGATCGGGCAGCTTGAACTCGGACCAGGCAGTTGGGTCGTTGCTGCGAGCGCCAATATTGGTGCCGCGCGGCGAGCGATACAGGGTCAGGGAGTTGTCTTCGGGGCTTTGGTAGACGCGCCACTGCGGCGCACCGGTGCGGTACTGCATGCGCACGCTGACGTTGAGACCAAACGGGAACGAGTAGTCGATGGCGCCCTTGAGCGTGTGCCGGTAGTTGTCCGAAAGCGCGCCGTAGTACAGCGCGTTCATGCGCGGGTTCTGACGGAAGGCGCTGAAGTAGTCGCTGACCGTGCCTTCGGAAAAGGCCAGCGTGTACGAAGCGACCACGCCGAAGTTGCCGGGATTGCCCTGGACCCAGAAGTCGAGGCCGTGATAGGTGCGCTGCGCATCCGATGGAGTGGCCGCTTCATAGATGCGGCGCGGCGTCTTGTCGGCATAGCCGATGACGCGCAGGCCGGCCGGGTCCCAGATCTGGTTTTTCTCGTCGTTGGTCCACAGGTGATCGTACAGGCGATAGGTGTAGTCGAGGCCAACCACCGTCTGCTCGATGACCTCGCGCCGGATGCCTAGGCCGACTTCATCTAGCGACGGTGGCTGGACGCTCTCGGCGAAGCGCTGCCCGCCGGGGCCGCCGGACATGTTCTGCACGGTGAACTGATTGACGTCCTTGCCGGTGACCGGATCTTTGCCGACCCAGCGCTTGAGCGTCGAGGTCTGGAAGGGGTTGCCCTGATCGGCGATGTAGGCATTGCCGACATCGTTGTGGCGGCCATAGTGGGCCGACAGCAGCGTGCTGCGATCGTGGAACAGGTCGTAGACCAGCGACAGGCGCGGACCCAGGCCGATCAGCGTAGCCAGCTTGTTGCCTTCGAAGTCGTACAGCAGGCCGGTGTCGAAGCGCATGCCGGGGACGACGGTGAGGAAGCGCTTGATGGTCCAGCGATCCTGCAGGAACAGGCCGATGTTGTAGGCCTCGGCCTGCGTCGACCAGCCCTCGCCTGGGCGGCCGCCTTGCGGCAGGCTCTGCGGGTACTCGGTCACTTGGTAGCAGCTGGAGTAGGTTGCCGGATCGGCGGGGTTGCAGCCGAGTCCGGGGACGGTGTCGGTAAAGCGCTGGCCGCCGGCTACGCCGATGTTGTGGCTGTAGCGCATGTACGCAAACTGCACGCCGCCCTTGATGTTGTGCGTGCCGCTCTTGTTGGTCGTGCTGTACATGAGCGTCGGGTCGACCTGGATGCGATACTTCGTCTCGTCGTTCCAGCCGCCCGAGCTATTGCCGTAGGTGACACCGTTGAACTGATCTGCGGTGCGCAGCGTGCGCGAGGGGGTGATGCGATCGAACTGGCCGTCTTCGGTGCGGCGCTGGGTGTCATCGATGCTGCGCTTGGTGGTAAAGCCCGCCTGCATCTGGAACAGCCACTTCGACGACAGCGCGCTGTCGAGCAGCAGCACCAGCCACTCGCCTCCGCGGTCGACCATGCGCTCGGCATCATCGGTCACGGTGGTCGACAGCAGCGAGTTTGAGATCTGGTTGCGATCGATGTTGAACGACAGCGAGATGCGCGTCGACGCCGTGGCCTGGAAGGTCAGCTTGGCGCGGCCAAGATAGGTGTAGGTGTAGCGATAGCGATCGGTGTCTTCGTTGGTGCCGTACCACGGGAAGGGCGGGATCGTCGCCATCGCGCGGTTGTAGTTGAACTGGAACGACGTAAAAAACCACAGCCGGTCTTTGACGATCGGGCCGCCGAGGTTGGCGTTGATCGAATAGAAGTCGCGCACCGCCGGCGGACGGTCGTCGTAAAGCAGCGTGCCGTTCTGCTGCGGTAGCTGGGCACCGTAGCGAATGTTCGAGTTAAACGCCGTGGGCTGGAAGGTAATGCTGGCGTCGAGCGTGAACTTGTTGCCACCCGAGCGGGTGACCATGTTCTGCACCAGGCCCAGGCTGTTGTACTCGGCATCCATGGCGCCGGTGAACAGGCTGAACTGCTCGACGGCGTCGAAGTTCATCGGCGAGCTGATGCCGCCGGTGACGATGTCGCTGGTGTCGAGGCCATCGACGAGATAGCGGGTGTAGCGCGACAGACCGCCTCGCACCGAGGGCGAGTTGCCAGGTCCGACGCCCGGCGCAAGCTGCGACATGGCCTGCACCTGGCGGAACACCGGCGTGCGCTGCACCTTGGTGTTGTCGAGGACCGTAGTGGCGACCGCGCTCTCGGGATTGAGCACCGGGTTGCGCTTTTCGACGATCTTGGTGGTCTGCGTGATCTGGCCGACTTCGAGGATGACGTCGACCGGTGCTAGCTGACCGGCCAGGACGACGATGCCGCGCTGCTCGATGGGCGCGAAGCCTTCCACGCGGATGGTCAGCGTGTAGGTCCCGGGCGGCAGGCTGTCGAAGCGGTAGCTGCCATCATCCTGCGTGGTCGCCGACTTCTGACCGCCGAGGAGAGCGCGGCTGGAGATGGTCACCGGGATGCCGGCCAGCCCCTCTTTGCTGCCGCCGCCGCTGTTGATCTGCACGACACCACCCAGCCGCCCCGTCACCTCGCCGATGGCCCAAGCCTCCGTCGCCGAAAAGACGATCGGCAGCGAGCCGAGCGCCGCGAGGAGGGGCAGCGAGAGTCGAGCCACAGACAGCCGGGACACCAAGGACCGCGAGCGAGACATCGGCATGGCTACTGCGACTTCTTCTGGAACAAGCAGTGGACGTAGTAGTTGGGAATCGGCTTGCCCATGCTGTCGGTGGTCAGCACGGCGCCGGGAGAGGCCTTAAGCTCGGCGACGCTGCACAGGGGGCGCGGAGCGATCGCGTCGGGCTCACTGGCGATGCAGCTGACCTTCTTCTTGTCAAAGAAGCGCAGGCGGCAGACCGGCGAGTAGCCAGCGTCACCGGGGATGGCGGAGAACACCGCCAAGATGTCCGCGGTGCGCGTCTTTTTCGGATCGGCGGCGTCTTTGAGCTCGATGGTGCCGCTGGGGATCGGGTTTGACGCCGTCATGCTGGTCGGGATCGGCACCTCATCGACGGCGACGTACAGATCGTTTAGCTGCGGACAGACCGGGATCGGGGCTAGGCAGCGGCCGCCGCTGCAGATCTCGTTGCCGGCGGCGTTGCAGTCGCTGGGCTGGGTGCAGCTCTTGCCGGTCGGGACGCGCAGGATGTCGGCGCAGAGCATCGGGTCGGTGCTCACCGGCAGCGTGCCACCGTCGAGATAGCCGCCAAGCAGGCCGCGCATCCAGTGCTGGGCTGGGAACTGGAAGGTGGCGTTGGGATCGCCAGGGTAACGAGGATACTTGGCCATGTTGTTGGTGGTAAACGGACAGGACATGGCGGCCACCGGCGACCCCATAAGAACGGTGGCGGCGCTCATCATCGGCCAGTCCTTAAACGTCACCTTGCCGGCCCGGATGTCGTCGCGGCTGGGGAAGCGGAAGTCGAAGTTATACGGCGCGTTCTCGGGGAAGGTCTTGCTCTCGCGGCTCCAGCCGGCTCGTTCGAGCAGCGAGCGCTCGCTCTTGATGTCGTTGCAGCCCATGCGGCCGCGGATCGAGTCGCGCAGCGCCACCGGCACCACCATGTGAAACGGGCGATAGCTGGCGACCGAGGTCGGCTCGCCCGCCGCGCCGGCCCGCGTGGGATCGGTGCCGTACGAGACGACGGGATACTGGCGATCGGTGAGGTAGTTGTTGCTGCGCGCGTCGTAGTTGCTGGGCGAGATGGCCTCGGCTCGGCCTTCGCCGCCCTCGCAGCCGCTGATGTCGTAGACGGTCGGCGGCAGCGCTTTGGCCGGATCGGCAGAGTTGCTGACATCCAGCTGGCTGCTCGACAAGCCGCCCAGATACCACCAGGTCTGGACATCGATGCCGTTGCTGCCACCGCCGAAGCCGCGCCGCGGGGCCAGGCAGGGATAGAGGCTGTTGGGCCAGCTAGTCTTGGCCGGGCCGCCGAAGCCAGTATCGAAGCCGCTAGGGTCGATGGTGCCTTGGTAGGGGTCGGGAGCGACGAGATCGCTGCAGCCCAGCCCAAGCACAACCAGGGCAGACAGCGGCAAGGACACCCGAACAGAGACAGCGAACAGGCGAGATCGGCACGCCGGAGCGCGGAGCATAGGCATGCGCCGCGTTTACCACGCCGACGCCGGGTCACTCAACGCATTTACGATGGGGAGGGACAGTCTCGGGGACTCGCTCGGGGGCAGCTTAGAAGTCGTCGCAGGGGGTGCCGAGGCGCTCGCCGGCGTAGACACCGAGCTCGGTGTAGATCATCGCTAGGTTCTCATCGATGGGCACGGGCAGCAGGGTGCTGGTCTTGCCCTTTTGAATCCACTGCGGCTCTTTCTTGCCGAGGATCATCCGCATGCTGCCGGTGGTCGTCGAAAACACATCGCCTTCCGAGTCTGAGACGATATTGGTCATCTTCTGCTGCTTGAGGTTGCCTTTGGGGCCGACAAAGAGGCGGAAGTTGCGGCTCTCTCCGGGACGCTGGGCGACATCTTGCAGGTGGCGGTCGACGTAGCCGCGATCGACGTAGTAGTAGACGCCGGCGCTGTTGCGGGCCAGGGCATAGGCCTGCCATTTGCGCGGGCTCCACTCGAACTGCGCGGCGTCGAGCAGTGGCTTGGCGACGGCGGGCTCGACGACCGTAAGCGGCGTGGTGGTGTTGCCGCAGGTGACGGTGTACTTGCCGTCCTGCATGCTGACATCGCTGCGCTGGGTAAAGCCGATGTAGTAACGGGGGTCGACGAAGGTGGTGTTGAAGCGCTCCCGGCCGGCGGCGCCGCCGCCCTGGATGGGCAGGGCGAAGAAGCGCTTGCCGTCCCCGTAGAACAGCGAGTTGGGGTTGCGGGCGAAGGGCTCGACGGCGATGTAGTGCGACTTGCCGTCGGTCAGGAGCACGAGCTTATCGCGTGCTGGCACCGGTGGCGCCGGCTTGTCGGCCCGAGCGAGTGACAGCCCCCCGCGGGAGCCGGCCAAAAGGCCAAGAGAGAGCCCCCCGGCGACCAGCAGCACAGTGCGTAGGCTGGCCAGTCCCGGGCGGAGCGAGGCCAGAGGACGGAGTTTTTGCAGCATGCTTCGCAGTATAGCCGCATGCGAAGCGGGCGGGCGTCCCGCCGCGGCGACTGATAGGAAGCAGTGCCTACGCGGTCGCAGCAGCGGCCAGGCTGAGGGCAGCGAGGGCCGCCCCACTGTCGACGCTGGGTCGGAGGAAGTGCGCGATCGCCGTGGCCAGGGCCGCCTGCAGCACTGGGCCGGCCGGCGAGGACGAGGCTGACACCGACGCGGCCGTCGCATCAGCTGCGTCAGCAGGCAGGGTAGAGAGGGTGAGGAGAAGCTCGCGCAGGGTGTGATCGCCCCAGGGCTTGCCGCCGAGGTCTTGCGCATAGACCCAGCTCAGCGCGGCGCTAAGCTCGCTCGCGGCGGCGGGGCGGTCGAGCCAGCTCAGGAGTGCAGTGCGCAGTGTGCCGGCCAAGCGCAGCGGCTGGGCTCGCGAGAGCTCAGCGGCCAGCGCTTCGCCGCGCAGCTCGAGGGCAAAGTCGAGGAGGGCGAGCTTGAGCTCGGCATGCTCGGCGGCGCGGGTCGGATCCGTCAGGGTGTTGGCGAGGCGGCCGACTAGCTCGTCGACTGCGCCCTCGGCGAACTCGGCGGCGCGGCGCTGCATCTGGCGTTCAAGCTCATCGGTGACCACCGAGGCAACGCCAGAGGCCACGGCCCCGACGGCAGCTGTGCCGCGCTGCACGGCCTGGGTGGCGAGCCGTCCCAGCATGCCCAGGTTGCGGCCCGCGTTGGGATCGGCCAGCGTCGAGCGGATGCGGCGACTGTAATCGACCAGTGTTCCCAGCATCAGCTCGCGGTTTAGGCGCCGGAACGGCGGGCGCGAGAGCAGGGCGACCAGCAGGCTGCGATCTGGGACATACGGCGTGCGGGCAAGCTCTTGCAACAGCAGGATTGCATCGGCTGGCAGCAGGGCGCGCAGCGTGGGGACACGGCGCAGAGAGTCCTGCAAGCGGGTCAGCCCCTGCGCCAGCCGGGCATCGGCCATGGGATCGCGCAGCAGGGACAGGGCCACTGCTCGGCCTAGCTCAGCGGCGAGCGACGGCGGCAGCAGCGCATGGAGCGGCCGGCCCATGCAGCCATCGAGCAGCACCTCGGCGAGTCGATGCGCGGCATCAGCTGGCGGGGTAGACGACGGCGCAGCTAGCGTCACAGAAGTCCTCCATTTTGGCGTCCCCCCAGGCGGCTTGGCGATTCGGGGCCGACCTACTCACTGGCCATGCGCAGCGACGCACCGTACCAGGCCGACTGCGTGCCGACGGGCTCAAGCGGCACCACGATGCCCCACAGCAGGCGCAGCGTGCGATGAATGCCCTCGCGCGAGTAACCGACGAGGCCGTACAGCACGCTCCACTCCAGATCCTGCGGTCGCGGTCGGCCGAAGTTGAACAGCGGCCAGAAGTGGAAGCTCCAGGCGCCTTTGTACTCGCCGGTGCCCTTGTGGACGTAGGTGTTGAGCACGATCGTCGAGTGGCCGCGCTCGGTCCGCCAGTGGGCACCGAGCGGGAAGAAGACGGTCAGGGCCAGGTTCGGTCGCCGCAGGTTGAGGAACAGCGGGAACAGCAGCGTTGTCGAGCGGCCGGTCTCCTTCGAGCTGAAGTGCCAGAAGAACGGGAACACCACGCGATCGCGGCTGCCATCGCCTCCGTTGCGCGCCCAGGTGAGCAGCGGCAGGACGAGGAGCGAGCGGTTGTTGTGCTCATCCCGGCGATAGCCGAAGAAGGGCAGCGCCACCACGGTCGTCGTCGCGGGTCGCTTGAGGTAATAGAACAGCGGGAACAGCACCGTCGTCTGGCGATCGGGCTGCTTGAAGTGCCACAGCAGCGGGAACTGGACGAAGGACACGCTCTGCGCCGTGGTGCCAGGCAGGGCCGCGCGCTTGAAGTAGGTCAGAAGCGGTGGCACCAGCCAGGTCGTGCTGTCCTGCAGGTCGTCGCGATGACGGACGACAAACGGCAGCACGGCACCAACCGCTGTGGTGCGGCTGCGGTAGTAGTTGTTGACGTCGATGAACAGGGGGGCTAGCAGCGTGGTGCGCGAAGCCAGCGTGCGGTAGTGCCAGAACAGCGGCGTCACCATCGTCAGGCTGCGCTCGGGCGACGAGCCACGATAGAACAGCGGCAGCACAAAGGTCGTGCGGTCCTGCTTGTTGACGTCGAGTCCGTCGTAGATAAGCGGGAACAGGGCCAGCGTCTTCTGGTAGGCATCCCGGCGGACGTACAGCGGGCCGAGATAGAAGCGGAAGCCGGTGGCGGCAGTGTTAAAGCCGACGAGCGGCGTCACCACCCAAGTGCTGGACAGCGGCTTGTGCGAGGCATACACGAGCGGGAAGATGCCCATGCTGAAGCCGCCGTCGCCCTCGTTGCGGCCGTAGACCAGCGGCAGGAAGCCGCCGTAGGTGGCGCGCTCTTTGTGGCCAAAGAACAGCGGGCCGAGCAGGGTGAACGAGCGATCGGTCGTCGGATCGCGCGAGTCGTAGAAGAACGGCAGGACGAAGGTTGCGCGCGCGGTGCCGCGGCGAGTGGAGAAGAACAGCGGGAACATGCCGAAGTCGCTGCGCGAGCGCTCGACGTCGGCATAGAAGGTCAGAAACGCGCTGCGGACGCGATCCTTGATGTAGTCGTGGTGGTAGAAGCCCAGCGGCGTCGCGAGCAGGCTCTGGCTGACGTCGCGGCCGTAGCCGAACAGCGGCAGGACACCGAAGGCCAGCTCGCCCTTTGACTCGTTGCGATGGTGGAAGAAGGGCAGGAACACCGTCGTGCTGCGACCGGGGGCGCGCGCCGAGTAGAACAGTGGCAGCACGGTGTGCGACGAGAGCTCGCCGCGCTTGACGCCGTAGTACAGCCACAGCACCGAGCGGAACGAGGTATTCTCGTCGCGGATGTCGGCGTAAAGCGGGAACAGCACGAGGGCGCGCCGGCCGGGGCTGCAGTGGAAGTAGTAAAGCGGGAACAGGGCGCGCGAGATCGACTGCCCGGGCTGTCCTGGCTGGCCGACCGTCTCGACGTAGGGACCGATGAGCAGGGTGCGGCGCTCGGCGGTGCGGCTGTAGCCAAAGCCCGGGCCGACGACCAGCGTGCGCTCTGGCGAGCGATGCGTGTAGAGCAGGGGCAGGATGCCAAAGGTCGTCGAGGTCACCGTGGCTGCGACAGCCGGATCGCTGCTGCTCGCCGCGGCCGCGCCGGCGAGGGCTGGCAGCGAGCCTGGAGCGGCTGGGCGGCGCACCTGATGGTAAAAGAGCGGGCCGGCCAGCCAGGACGAGGTCTCGACGCTGCCGGCCTTGCTACGCCACTCGGCAAACAGCGGCAGCAGCACGGTGTAGCTCTGGGCGGCGCTGCGCTTCCAGAAGAACAGCGGCACGACACCGCCATGCACCGCCGCCTGGGCGTCGCCAAAGAACTGCGGGCAGCGGCGCTGCCAGTACAGCGGGCCGAGGACCAGGCGCTCAAAGCCGGGCTCGCTGTGGTGGTAGAAAAGCGGCAGCAGGGCCTGCGTGCGGTTGGCGCCGTGGCGGCTGACGAAGAGCAGTGGGAACAGGCCCGCGTCGTAGCCAGCGTCGGGCCCCTTGGTCGTGTAGCGATAGAAGACGGGGCCGAAGTTGAAGTGATAGCGACCGGCGGCGCGGTCGGCGAAGTACATGACGACCGGCGGCACGAAGAGGAAGTGCGGCTTGGCGCCCGTGGCGAACGAGAACAGCGGTAGCAGACCGCCGCCGCCCGCTGCGGGGGTGGTCGCCGTCGCCGGCTTGGACCAGCCATACACCGGACCGACAAAGCCCATGCGCAGCTGAGGGGAGCGATGAAAGGCTGCCAGCAGCGGCGGCACGATGTACGTCCCGGCGCGCGCCTCGTCGTTTTCGAAGCGCAGGAACAGCGGCAGTAGGCCCTCGCTGCGCCCACGGTCATCGCGTGAGAAGAAGTACAGGCCGGCATAGCCTGCCGAGTGTCCGGTCTGCTTGTTGCGCCACCAAGCGGCGAGCGGTGGCACGACGGTGATCTCCGAAGCCGGCGTCTCGCGCCGCAGGGTCAGAGGAGCCAGCCACAGCGTGGTGGTCTCTGCCGCTGGCCCGTCGTGGTACTGGCCGCCAAGCGGCGAGATAAAGAAGTGGCTCTTGTCGGCCCAGCGACGGTAGAAGAACAGCGGAATCAGCGTCGAGTAGCTGGTCCCGGTCTCGCGGTTTTGGCCGCTGAAAAACAGCGGCAGGACCGCGGTCGTGCTCTCGGGACCGGTGCGGCGATACCAGACCAGCGGGAAGTAGCCGCCGCGCACTTTTTCTTCCGGGTTCTCGTCGCTCTGCGCCTCGCGGTAGTAGTAGCCCAGGCCCAGGAACAGGGCGAGCGAGGTCTTGGGGCGCTGGTGGTAAAACAGCAGGGCGGGCAGGAAGACGGTGTCGCTGGCGCCAGTCTCGCGGTTGCGGTGCTCGAAGAACAGGAGCGGCGGAATTAGCGTGGTCTCCGAGGGGCCGCGCCGCTGCGTGTAGAAAAACGGCATGATGCCGATGGCCCGCCCGCCCTGCTCGCCTTTGCCGTAGTCGGAGTAGAAGAACAGCGGCCATAGCCGGTGCGTTCGTTCCGTCGGTGTGCGGCGGTATTGATAGGTCGGGAAGACCCAGGTATCGCGCGACTTTTCTTCGTGGTTCTGGTGGTCAACGAACAGCGGTGCAACCACTCGCGTGCTGCGCTGGGGGCGCCAGAAGCTGTAGTAAAACGGCAGGACGAGACGGAAGCCGATGGGCCCGGGCTGATGGAAGTAGACGATGCCCGAGGTCATGCGCTGCACCGACTTGCAGGCGTGCCGGGCACAGACGCTCTGGGCTGGGCACTGCGAGTCGTTGTCGCACTCGGCGACTTTTTCTTTCTTGGCGTCTTTGGCTAGGCTGCTGTCGCCGTCGTCGTCATCGCCATCAAGCGCCCCTGGCGGGGGCGTGGCAAACGGCACAGCCGGGGCATCACCGACGGGCGCTGCTGGATCAGCGGTCGATCCGGCGGCGGGTGGCGTGGCTTGGGCGAACAGCGGCAGCGGCGGCAGTGAAGCGGGCTTCGCGGACGCAGCGGGGGCGTCTTGGAAGCTGCCGGCTGGGCTGCCGAGGGCCGTCCGAAAAGGCGATATCCCAACCGGCGGTGCCGCCTGTGCGTCACCGATGGGGGAAAAGCCGAGGGCCAGACCGAGCAGTCCGGCCGACAGCGCAGCGACGGAGGGAATCCGTCGCCGGCTGCGAGCTACGGTGTCATCTTCCACTCACCGTTCTCCAGCACCAAGTGGATGTCATCCGTCTGCACGTTGTCGCCCTTGGTGCGGCGAACCTTCAGCGTCGCCAGACGCTGCTCGCCCTGCTTCTGGAACGACGTCGCCAGGAACGAGAACTGCACGCCCTCGAGATCCTTCTGGGCCTGCTTGAACTGATCGGGAGACTGCGCTAGCTGCTGCCCGACCATGCCCTGGTACATCAGCGCGTAGCAGTCGATGGCCTTGCCGGCTTCGCCCTTGAGCATCGAGGTGCGCCAGCGATCGAAGGTCTTCTCTGGCGTCGAGAACTCGGTGCGGGCCGGCGGCAGCTGAAACACGATCTGCTTCACCTTCTCGCGCGGCAGCTCCAGCTTCTGGCCGTTGCTGGTCTCAAGGACAATCATGCCGTCGAAATAGTGCGTCAGTTTGCCCATTACCTGGGTGTTGTCAGCCAGGGTAACGACCTCGGCCCGGGTCGGCGAGCTGAGCAGCAGGGTGCCCAGCGCAGCGACGGACCACAGCAGTGATCGGGCGAGGCGTCGGGGTCGTGGGTGAGGGACTGCAACGACAGAGCGGCCCTGCCGCACAGCCTGAGCAGAGCACTTGTCAGGGGACATCAGAAAGCTCCTTGCAAGGAGCAAGGGGTTTACCCCGCCCCGTCGCGGATGTCAACCTTCCGCGAACGCTGCCGGCCAGGTTTGCCGGCGCTGGCCCGACGGCGCCCAGGCGACGAGGCGGGCGCTGCTGGTCGCTTGCGGCTCGTCAGCTGCTGCGCGGGGCGGGGCCTTGGCGCCAAGCGGCGAGGGCGGCGCGGACCTTTTCCGCCCGTGGGTCAGAGAGGGCTTCGCGTAGCTGCAGCGCTTGCTCGGCGTAGAGGATGGCTTCGTCGCGGCGGCCGAGGCTGTCCAAGGCCAGCGCGCGGTTCCAGGCCGAGTTGGCTTCACCGCGCCGATCCAAGACGGTGCGGGCGATGGCGATGTGCTGGTCGTAGAAAGCCAGGGCCCGCTCGGCCTGTCCGGCCAAGCGATAGGAGAGCCCGAGGTTGCCCAGCGCCCGGCCCTCGGCCCGCTTGTCACCGAGCCGCTGCGCCGCGGCCAGCGCCTGCTCAAAGGCAGCGATGGCGGGAGCCGTCTGCCCGACTTCGAGCTGCGCGATCCCCAGGCTCGACAGCAGCACACTCTCAGCGCGGGGGTCAGCGAGCTTTTTAGTCAGCGCCAAGCTGCTCTCGAAGTAGGGGATGGCCTGCGCTGCCTGTCCGGCCTCCATCAGGCTGTGACCCAGGCTCGCGCTGGCGTGCATGGCGAGGGAGGGCTCGATGGCGGCCTGGGCTAGGCGGAGGGCCTGGGTGTAGCTGTCCTGGGCCGGGCCGGACTGTCCAAGCTCGCGCTGTGCCTGGCCCAGCAGCAGCAGCAGGCCGGCTTCGCTGACCCGGTCGGCCATGCGGCGGGCGGCTGCCAGCCCACCCTCCAGCCAGCGGGCTCGGAAGCGGGCCGGGACGCGCTGGGCTAGCAGGCTGCCAGTGGAAAGGGCCAGGGCTGCTTGGCGCTGCGCCTCAGGTGTCGCGGCCCCGGCCTTATCGGGCGCGGCCGTGACCCAGGCCTGGGCGGCCTCGAAGTGGGCGCGACGGCTGTCGAACAGGGTCAGGGCGTCGGCTAGGGCATCGCCGCCTTTTTTGGCTCGCCCCTCGGCCTGTGCCAGCACCTGGATCAGATGGTCGGCGTGCAGGTCGCGCACCCGTCGCTCCTGCCCCGCCTCGCTCTGACTCTGGGCGTACTGCCGCACGAGATCGTGCATGCGGTACAGGCCACTTGGGCTATCGAGCTCCAGCAGGCCGCTCTTGCTGAGGCGGCGCAGCACGTCGGGCAGGGCTGAGGCATGGGCAGGCAGGGCCGAGATGGCGGCGAGGGTCTCGGCGTCGCAGGGCAGCGGCAGCACGGCCATGTGACCCAGCACCTGTCGGCCCCAGGGATCGATGCCGCGGTAGGCGATGGCCACCGCCGAGAGGATGTCGTTGGCACTGCCTTCGCCGGGGCGCAGCGCTTCCAGGCGAGCGCGTTCGCTGTCGAGCTGGGCCATGACCTCAGCTGGCGAGCGGCGCGAGTCTTCGCGCAGCAGCTGGCCGACAAGCTGCAGCGCCAGCGGCGTCTGAGCACAGCGGTGGGCAAGCTCGCTGGCCTGGCTGCTGGTCAGGCGCGGACAGAGGCTGCGCAAGAGCTGCGATGACTCAGAGGCGGCCAGCCCATCGAGCTCCAAGGCGTAGCTGCTGGCGATGCCGATCTGCGTCAGCTGAATGCGGCTGCGACTGGTGGCCAGGAGGGCGCAGCCGGGCGGTGGCAGCAGCGCGCGGAGGGGGGCGCTGTCGCGGATGTCGTCGGCAATGATCAGCGCCCGCTGGCCCGACAGCTTGCTGCGATACAGCGCCACCTGGGCCTCTGGCTCGCTCGGCAGCTGCGGCAGGGGGCCGACCAAGAAGCGCAGCACGCGCTCGACCGCTTGCTCTGGACGCAGCGGCTGTTCCGTCGAGCTGCGCAGGTCGATCCACACCTGCAGTGGCAGCACACCCCGCAGCTCGCTCGCGACCTTGCAGCAGAGCTCGCTCTTGCCGATGCCGGCGCTGCTGCGCGCTCCTGAGACCAGGGCGACCGGACCGGAGGCGAAGCGCAGGGTGCGCACCAGGCGCTCGATCTCCGAGCTGCGGCCAAGGAAGCTGGGGCTGGGATCGCGCACCTGCCGGGTGGTAAACGGCCGCGGCGCACTCGAGCCGGCGCGGTCATGGCCATCGTCATCGCTGCGCTCCGAGGGATGCGGGCGATCGAGCCCGAGCCCGCCACTTGGCGCCAGCGGCTCGGAGCGGCTGCTCGGTCGCTTGCCTGGCTCGGCCGGCGAGGTCGCGCTTCCCCCCTCGGGCCTGTCACTGTGCACTCGCTTCCCGGCCACCTTGGCAAGGTAGCATGGGACCTCCTGGCCGGGTGCAAGCGTCGCTGTGCGGTGCGTTGACTAGCAGTGGTAGCTTAGAAAGATGTCGCTGACGCCGTGCACCCGTCTTGCGCTGCTTGCCTCGACCCTATTGACCTTGGGCAGCGTTGGCTGTGGTCGCTCGCCAGCCCCGCTGCTGGGGCAGTCGCTGACCCGCTTTCCGGAAGACGCCTTTCCCATTCCGGCCGACAACCAGCCCAGCCCCGAGCGGATCGACCTCGGTCGCCTGCTGTTTTTTGATCCCATCCTGTCGCAGAACCGGCGGGTCGCCTGTGGCAGCTGTCACCTGCCGGAGCGCGCCCTGGCCGATGGTCGTCACGTCGGCGCTGCGCTGGCGCAGGTGGCGGGCGGCGTGCTGCCGCGGTCGACGCCCACCATCTTTAACGTGCGCTTTCAGCACAGCCAGTTCTGGGATGGGCGGGCCGATAGCTTAGAGACCCTGGCCCTGATGCCGGTCGAAAATGCGCTGGAGATGGGCTCCTCGCGCGAGCAGGCGGTGCGCGATGTGGCAGCCGTGCCGGCCTACGTCAGCCTGTTCCGGGCGGCCTACAACAGTGAGGTGGATGAGCACGCGCTGCGGCGCGCCATCGCGAGCTTTCTGCGCAGCGTGACCGCCAATGCCAGCCCGGCCGATCGCTACCTGGCGGGCGACGAGGCGGCGCTGTCCCCGGATGCGACTTCCGGCTTCAATCTGTTCTTTGGCAAGGCGCGCTGCAGTCGCTGCCACTACCTGCCGCTGTTCGCTGGCACCGAGGGGCCCTCGTTCGTGGCCACCGAGTTTCGCATCACTGGTGTGCCCGAGCGCGGCCAGGCGGTGCTGACCCGCGATCCGGGGCGCGGCGGCGTGACCGGTCTGCCCGACAGCGAGGCCATCGAGCTGCGGCACGCCTTTAAGGCGCCGACGCTGCGCAACATCGACAAGACGGCACCGTATATGCACAACGGCGCCTTCGACACGCTGGAGCAGGTGATCGACTTTTACGATCGCGGACCCGAGGCGCGCGGCTACACCGTGCCCAACCTCGACGTCGTCATGCAGCCCGGACCGCTGTCGCTGAGCAGCGACGAAAAGCGCCAGCTTGTGACCTTCTTACGCGAGGGCCTAAGCGATCTCAGCCAGGTGCCGGCGCTACCGACCAGCGTGCCGAGCGGCCTGGTTCCGGGGGGCAGCCCACCGCCGCTCGATTAGTCTCTAGTCGCCAGCGGGTGGCTGGGGGCTGCGGCGGGGGAGCGGGGGCGGCTGGGAGCCCAGCCAGTGGACGGGCAGGGGGAGCGACGGCCGGGCTAGCCGATCTGCGCTTGGCAGGTATAGGGCGGTCCGCCGCCCGTCGAGCTGCAGTAGTTCGGGCTGCAGCAAGGCGCCGTCGAGCAGTCGGTGTTGAGGGCCGGAATGCACATCGGCGTGCCGCCGTCCGGGGGCGTCGGGGGCGAAAGCACGTCTTCGGCCCAGAACGGGCGATGGCTATTTTCGGTGTCGCCCTGGAAGGGCAGGCGGAAGGCCGGGAAGCTGGGATCCGCACCGGGCAGCTTGCCGGGCTCGATGCCGGCGACCCACATCTGCTTGTATTTTCCGTTGGCGTACACCGTCGCGTAGGCGCGGGCCGAGGTGAAGGCGACGAACATCGTCTCGCCCGGCTTGGTCGGGGCCCAGGTCGGCATGGTGTCGGCAAGCTGGGCCGTGGCTCCGAGGTCGGCGTTGTTGACGATGCGGTTGACCTGGGCCAGCTCGATCGGCGCGCTAGAGCCATCGGCCGGCACGATGAACAGCTTGGCCGCGTCGTTGTTGTCCGAGTTGCCGCCCGCCGCCGAGACATAGGCGATCCACTTTGAGTCGGGTGAGAACGAAGGGTAGTACTTGCTGTCGGTGTTGCCGCTCGACTGCACGATGGTCTTGAGGTTGGTCCAGGTGCCGTTGTTGTATTCCATCGTCGCGATCGACGAGCCAGCGATGCCGCGATCCTTGTTTACCGTCGAGTAGGCGAACGCCACCAGGCGGCCATCGGGCGACCAGTCGGGCATGGTGCCGTACTTCGGCGCCAGCGGCAGGGTGTTGATGACGGCGCCGGTATCGCCGTTGCGCAGCGTCAGCACGCCCTTGCTGGCCGTGACGATGCGCGAGTTGTCGGGGCTGAAGGTGGTCCAGGCCATGGCGATGCCCATCGCCGGATCGATGACCACGCTGCGGTCTTTGACGTTGTAGACCCCGAGCGTGTTGCCGCCGATGTCGGCTCCGACCCGCGCTCCGTTGCGCGACACCGTATGACAGGCCACGCACTTGCCAATCTGGGCCGGCGTCAGAAAGTCGGCTGGGCCAGCGTCCGAGACCGTCGCCCGTCGCACCCCCGCCACCGTCGTCGACCAGTAGTAGATGGCGCCGTCGACCGGGCTCTTCGAGAAGTTGAGATCCACCGCGGCCGAGCGATAGACGTTGGTGGGCGAAGCCGTGTTGGTGGCGTAGACCGTGAAGGTCGCCTTGCTGCCGGCGTTGCTGTTGGCGATGTAGCCCCACTGCGTCTGGTCCGGGGTCCAGTTGGTCGCCGTGGTGTAGACCGACATGGTCAGCTGCGGGCTCTTAAACTCCAGCCGGTAGAGGTTATTGCCCGTGCCGGCCGTCCACTCGAAGCGGACCTTGAAGATGTTGCGCGGGAACATCGTGTTGTTCGACGGGTACAGGATGCCCGGCGAGTTCGGCGCCATCACCGTGCCGGTCGCGCTGGCCGGCAGCTTGGTCGCGGCATCCGCCGGGGCGGTGCTGGACTTGACCACTGGCTGGAAGTTGACCTGGATCTGCGCCGTCGCCGACGCGCTGCCGGAATAGGCGGTGATGGTGCCCTGGCCACCGGCCTGGTTCGACGTAGTGAACAGGCCGCCGCGGCCGACGGTGCCGATGGCGGTGTTGTCGATGCGCCAGTTGACTTGGTTGGTGACGTCGCTGTCGGGCTGACCATCGAAGTGGCCGATGGCCTGGTAGGCCTGGGTCTGGGCTGGGCCGACGTTGTCGACGGTCAGCGTCGCGCTCTGCGGCGTGACCGTCAGGCTGACCAGGCCAGACAGGGGCGGTAGCTCGCCCCCATCATCGCCGCCGTCGACGCTGGTGCCGAGGTTCTGGCCGTTGCACGACACCTGGGCGCTGACCCAGCCGATGACCAGTGCCCCCACGACTAAAAGCAGAGCTGAACGCTTCTTCATGGACTCCCCCCGTGTTGCTATGAAGCCCCTTCAGGATAGAGCCCGGCGGCCCGAACATGTGCGCTTTCAGCGACGGAGCAGCGGGGGGAGATTGTGTACCAATCGGTACGCGGGGTGTACCGCTCTGCTCGCGCCCCAGCTACGCAGCGACCGTTAGGGCGATCGCCCGGCTTCGCTGGCCGCCGGCAGGGGCCCCAGACGGCGATCGATGCGCTTGAGGAAGCTGTACCAGGGCCGGCTGAGCCCCGGGATCGGCACGCTGACGTAGTGGAAGCCGCGCGACCACCACAGCGAAGCGGTCGCTGCGTCAGGTTCGAAGGGACGGTCGCCGATCACATAGACGTTGTAGGTCAGGATGGTCGGCGGCGGCGTCTTGGCCAGTACATAGGAGAGCGGCGCGAACTTCTGGTGTCCCGGCCGGCTCGATAGCGGGGGCGTCTGCTTGGCGACGAAGGCATCGCACAGGCCGAAGCTGTCGAGGGCGCGGATGCCGGCGTAGTAGACCTGGGCCCCGGCGCCGCCCACCACCTGATAGTCGTCGGGGGCCGCGTGCTGTCCCAGCCACTTGCCGATCGCCGCGCGGTCGGCCGCGTAGTGACGCAGGTAGCCGGGCGTGTCGATGCCGCGATCGGCGCCGATAAACGACAGCGCCCAGCGGTCGACGAAGAAGGTGTTAGTCAGGTGCAGCCCAAACAGCACGGCCAGCACCCCGAACGCGCGCGACGATCGCTGCCTGGCCAGCAGGGCCTGCAGCCCCAAGAAGCCGCACACCACCTGCAGCGGCACGATCGGCAGCACGAAGCGATACAGCCCCATAAAGTCGCCGCCCACCGAGGCTACGTACAAAAGGAAGACCCCGGTCAGCAGATACGTGACTGCCCCGATGCGGAGGTAGCGAGCCCGCGCCGCGTCGTCGGCTGGCAGGCGCAGCAGGCCCAGCGCGTAGAGCAGCGGCAGCACCGCCAGCTTCTGATCGCGCAGGAAGGCAAACAGGTAGTAGCCGCCCTGCTTCCAGGTCCCCGGTCCACCGGCCGACTTGACGTAGAACGTGTTCGGCACCCAGTCGCCGTAGTACAGGCGGCGGAAGGCGATGTGCGGCAC
>CAZVMD010000027.1:0-39820 GCA_964628555.1 uncultured Myxococcales bacterium
CCTGACGCAGCGCTTCCAGCGCGCCGCGCGTGTCTTTTTCCTGCTCGCACAGCGCGGCGATGCGGTGGTAGTAGGCGATGCGCTTGCCTTTGTCGTCGGTGTACTTGACCAAGCGACGCAGGATGGGCAGCGCCCCCTGCAGCTTCTGCTGGGCCAAGAACAGATCGGCGACCTTGCCCAGGGCCAGCATGTTCTGCGGCTGTAGCTGCAGCACGCGGGTGTAGTGGATGATGGCGCGGCCCGCGTCGGCCAGATGATCCTGGTAGATGTCGGCCAGCAGAAGGTGCAAGGCCACGAGCTGCGATGGGCGCTGCTCCGACGTGCAGTAACGCTCCAGCAGCTCAGCGGCCCGCGCCCACTCTTTCTCGTCGGTGAGAAGCTTGCCGAGCGTGTACAGGGCGGCCGGGTGCTCGGGCGTGTCGGCCACTGCTTGCTCCAGCTCGCGACGGGCTCGCGCGCGATCGCCAAGCGGGCCAAGCAGAAGCTGGGCCAGCTCCAGCCGCAGGTTGCTCTTCTGGGCCGGAGGATCGCTGCTGTTCTGCAGCCGCTCGCTCAAGAGCTCGCCCAGGGCTTTGGCGGTCTCGGGCGACATCGGCTGGCTGTTGTACGAGACGCGCAGGCGCTCGAACGCTTCGTCGCGATCCGGCAGCAGGCGCATGCCCGCGGCAAAGTTGCGGCGCGCCCGAGCAATGTCCTTCAAGAGCTCTTGGCTGACGACGCCGGCCAGCATGTAGTGCAGGTAGCGCTCGTCGCGATCGTGCAGGCTGGCGGCCAGCCCTTCTGCGACTTCAGCGACGGTAGCAAACTCCTGCTGAGCGATGGCGAAGTGCAGCAGGCCGCGCAGCGCTGGCAACAGATCCGGGGCCAGCTTGATGGCGGCGCGATAGGCTGCGATGACCTCGTTGGCGGGGCGAGCCGCGTGGATCGCGGCTTCCGCCGAGTGAACCCAGAACACCGCCGCCGAGCGGGGATCACCCGACTCGTGGCCCGGCAGATCGCCCGGCGCGGCGCAGAGCTCAGCCACGTTCTTGCACAGCGTCGTGACCTGCAGCGAGTCCCCCGTCGACAGCGCCGCCGCGAGCAGCGACCGCAGCGCCGGCAGGCAGTGACGATCGCGATACAGGGCAAGCCGGAAGTCATTCTCCAGCTCGTTGGCCAGCGTCGAGGCATCGCCGTTGCCCTGACGCACCAAGCGCTCGCGTAGGCGGGCTCGGTCGAGGCAGATGTGCACGCCATAGGCGGTGTCGGTCGCGGTCAGCCCCATCTGCTCGTATAGCTGGACAAGCTCGCCCCACTGCTGCGAGGCGATGAAGCGCCGCTCTAGCGCGCGCATGGCGGCGTGGTTGTTGGTGTCGAAGGTCAGGACGTTGCGATAGGCGGTGATGACCCCCTCGCTGTCGTTGCGCTGCGTCGCCAGGCGGGCCTGACGCTCATAGGCGCCGACGCGGGTGTTGACGTCGGTGGCCTCTTTGAGCTCGCGCGCCGTAAAGCTATCCAGCTCGCTGAGCTGACCGGCGGCTTGATAGGCCCGCACCAGAGACGCCTTGGCAACCGGGTGACCAGGACGACACTCCAGCGCTTGCATGAAGCGCTCAGCGGCCCGGGCCGGATGTCCCTGTAGCTCAAGCTGCTCGCCCGAGAGCAAGAGCAGGGCGTAGCGGCGATCCGGATCCTGCTCGACCTGCAGCTCATGCTCTAGCGAGTCGAGTGCGTGGCCGGCCCGCCAAGCGGTGACGAACAGCGTGTCTTCCAGACCGACGAGCGCGGCGTGATCGGGGGCGAACTGACGCAGGTGCTTGTAGGTGAGCAGGGCGCTGGCCGCATCGCGGGCTTCAAACTCTTGCGCTGCACCCAGGCGCAGCGCCCACAGAAGTGCTTCCGGGCGACCGCTGGCCCGCTCCATGCGGGTGCGCAGACCATCGAGCACCACGTGCACAAGGGGACTGTGGGCGAGCTTCTCCGGCGGCGTGCTCAAGGCGCGCAGGTGCAGCGCGTTGAGCGCCGGGGCATAGCCCGGCTCGGCCAGAAGCGCCCGGCGGAAGCTATCTTCGACCGGCCCCAGGCTCGGCTGCACCGTCGGTTGGTGCACGGCCAGCAGGACACCGCGGGCATACCACAGGGCAGGAATTCGACTGCGCAGCGTGGCCTGCTCGGCTTCGACCGCAAGCACATTGGCCACCGCTTCGGCCTGGGCTGCATCGGCAGTCAGCAGTGGAGCCAGCGCGGCCAGGCGCCAGCGGGTGGCTGCGGGGAGACTGCTTGGCGAGTCGGCCTGTCGCAGCAGCGCGGTTGCGGCGTCGGCGGTTCGACCCGCCATGGCCAAGAGCCGTGCCGCTTCCTCGCGATAGATAGCCTGCAGCAGTCGCTGGCTGGCCGGTGCCTCTTCGTCGCGTCCCTCGCTTGCGGCTAACAGCAGGCGCGCCGCTTCAACGGTCTGGCCGTCAGTGAGGAGCTGATCAACCAGCAGAAGCAGAGCGGGAGCATAGTCGGGACAGAGCTGGACCGCTCGCTGCAGCTCGGCCAGGGCCTGGGCTTTCTGTTCGGCGCTAACCGCCGCCCCCTCCGCCGCACCGCGACGGAGCCGGGCATGGCCAGCGAGATACTGGAGATACGCAGCGCGTTCACGCGGCAGGCCGCTCGTCGCACCGTAGAGCGAGAGCAGGTCTTCCATGCGACCTTGCTGAAAGCAGATGCGTTCGAGCAGGCGCAGGGCAAAGACATCGACATCGATATCGGCGGCTGCGGCTTGGCGCATGGACTCCAGCAGGGCCGGACGAGCGTCGTCGAGCAGGCCAGCCCGGAACGCCGCTTCACCCGCCGAGGACAGGGCCAGGCTGCGCTGCAGCGGATCGCGCACCATCTCGGCCAGCCGACGATAGCTGCTGGCAGCGCTGGCGAAGTCGCCGCTCTCTTCGTGGCTGAGCGCGAGATCTTCGGCCATCAGCCAGTCGGTCGGCTCAGCCGTCTGGGCCAGCTTGGCTGAGCGCTCGGCAGCGTCGCTGAGCAAGGCGATCTGACGTGAGATCGCCTGCCGCAGGCCCCGTGGCAGACGACCAGCGAGCAGGCTCTCGTAGATGGCCTGGGGGTTCGAGCTGCTCGCTTTGCTGGGGCTGGCGCTGGCCTTGCCAGCTAGGCGAAGCAGGCCGAGGCCAGCGGATAGGCAGGCGCCGCCGCTCTGCTGCAGGACGGCTTCGTAGCGGCTCTGCGCTTGCGTGTCGCGTCCGGCTTTCTCGTCGTGACGGGCGCGCGAGATCTGCAGCGCCGTGCGCAGGGGCGAGGCCAGACCGGGCACGCTCAGCAGTGCGTCCAGCGCGCTGGCGGTATCACCGTCGGCATCTTTGGCCAGCGCGACATCGCACTGTCCCAGCATGGCCAGGACAGTGGCGGTCTGGCCAGCGATCGAGCTGCCATCGGTGCTCGCCGCCTTAGCCACACTGGCGAAGCCTTGGCTAGCGTCGCCAAGCTGTCCCTGAACGCGCAGAAGCTCAGCGCGAACGAGGGCCAAGCCTTGCGCTTCGGCGGGGGAGCTGCGTGCAAGCTCACGGTCGAGGATGGCGCTGGCTTCGTCGGGCTGCGAGGTCGGCCCGGCCCACGAGAGCACGCGACGCGAGCCGCGCAGCGCCGCTTTTAGGCCGGCATCGGCCTCCTCGGCGACGCGGTAGCGATCCATGGCCTCGGCGGTCTCGCGCAGCGTCTCGGACTGCCGCGCTGCCGCCAAGCCTAGGCGACTGCGGCGCTGGGGCTCGCGATCCTGCAGCTTCTCGCGCTCGGCATCGAGCAGGTTCTGGAACTGGCGACGCAGCGATGCCTCGGGCGCTCCAGCCGCACTCGGCCGAGCCAGCGTTGGTAGCGGCAGCTTGTCGAGAGCGGGCAGCGACAGCCGGCGTGGCGTGATGGCTTGCGCTGGACGGCTGGGGGCCTGCACTGGGGCGGCGGCGGAAGCGGGTGGCTCGACCGCAGCGGCCCGAGCGGTGGGGCGCGGACTGATCGCTGGCTCTGGCGCGGCTGAGGCGGCGGTTGAGACGCTCGCTTTCGGGGCTGCGACGGTCGGCGGCGCAGCGGAGGCGATCGCCGGCGCAGCTACCGCTACCGGCCCGGCGTCGGGTTCGGCAGGTGCAAGAGGGGCCACTGCTGCGGCTGCTGCCACGGCCGTCGCCGCAGCCGCCACAGGCGCGATCACCGGGGCGGCACTGGGCTGAGGTACCGCTGCCAGCGGTGGCTCTTGCGCTACCAGCTCGACGATGGCCGGGGTGACGCTCGGTGTCGGGGCCTTGGCTGCGGTCTCCTCTGCCCGCGGCGTCTCAGGAGCGGCCGAGATCTCGACTTGGATCGCCAGATCGTCGTCGTCATCGTTGGAGAACGCGGCAGGAGAGCTGTCCGCGACCCGGTGGGAGGCTAGGCTAGCCGGTGCGACGGCTGGAGAGGCAGGCTCGTCCGAGCGACGCACGGCTTCGAGAGCCGCGGGCGGTGGCGCGACCTCGGGCGTCTTGTTGGAATCGGCCAGCCCCAGCGGCAGCGGCACTGCCGGACTGTGCTTGGACGGAGCCTGGCTCGCCGTCGCCTCGACCACGATGTTGTCGTAGAAGTCTTCGTCTTCGGTTGCTGGCGCTCTGGTCTGAGCTGCGGGGCTGGGTGCCAGCGCAGCCTGGGCTGGGCGGGCCGCTTGACTTAGGGCTGGCGCAGTCGGTGGATCATCGCTGCGTAGCAGCGCGGCGAGCCGGTCGACCTCGCGGGCGTCCATCGCCAGCGTAGTCTCGACGCGTTCGAGCTTCTCCAGCTCGCTGGCCCGCAGCGGGGCGCGTGACAGATCGATTTCGATGTCGAGCGGTGGCGACGACGCGGCTGGCGGCGGCGGCAGACTGGCCGGCTCGGGGGCGACCACTGGGGGAGCAGGCAGGGGCGCGGGGCCACTGGAGACGGCAGCTGGCTCCACAGCCGAGCTGGCCACCACTGTCGGTGGCGCCTGCTCGATCGGTGTCTTGGGGGCAAGGGGTGCAGGGGCTGGCTCGACGGCAACGGAGGGTACCGTCGCTGGGGTTGGCTCAGCTGCCGCTGAGACCTCCGGCGCAGCCAGCGGGCTAGCTGCAGCCTTAGGCGCCGCTGGCTCCCCCTGCACAACGAAGCCCAGGGTGGGGTCCGGCGCGACATCGAGACCTAGCGTCGGCTGTGGCGCGGCGTCGAGACCCTCGCTAAAGAAGTTTGGATCCCACTCCTCGATCGCCTGGCCCCAGTCGAAGTCGCTTGCGGCTTCGCGCGGGGGGGCGTCGGGCGCGGCGTTCCCGAGAGGGGCTGATTTCTTGCCATCTTGCTCTGCCGGGGGCACGTCGCTCCTCCTACTCGCTCACGCCAAGATCGCGGCGGATGGTCAAGACGTCTTCCGAGACTGCGAAGGACAGTATTCGGCGGGCCATGCGCGCCGAGGTGGCGTCGCCATCATTCGGGCTGACCGAGAGGTCGCTGAGCACGCCCTGGACATCGCCGCTCAGTGCCAAGGCCAGCTGCGCCGCACCCATACGAACCTCTTCCTGCCAGGTGGCGATCACGCCGCGGCCCGCTTCCCCGTTTAGCACCGCGAGGCGCGCTGCCAGGTTGCGCAGGGCACCACGCTCCTTGCGGCTAATGGCGCGATCGAGCACGCGCAGGCGCTCGTCGAGGCGGTTCTTGAGCTCGGTGGGAATCGTCGGGCCAGGCAGACCGACGAGCTGGCAGCAGGCGGTGATGTAAAGCAGGAGCTCGGTCAGCTCGCCATCCACCGGCCCCAGGCGGTCGGGCAGCAGCACCAGGCGACGCAGCAGGCGACAGTACCGCGACGATGACAGATCGCGCAGGCTGCCAGAGAAGTTGCTGCCGCAGACCAGGTTGTTGCCCGAGAGCTGACAGAGCTCTCGCTCGCGCGACATGTACAGGCCATAGGGACGATCGGAGGTTCCCATGCCGAACTTGCGCGCGAGCTCGTCCACGGTGGACCACACCTGCGGCACCTGCTTGGCGTTCAGGCGTTCCTTAAGATCGGTGCCCAGCGTCTTTAGCTCGGGGGCTAAGAGGCGATTGGCGGTCTCGGCGCTCTCGAGCCACAGGTCGAGCAGGACGCCGCGGGCTTCGGCACTGAAGGCGGCCGACTTGAGTGGAGCGGTCACCGGCTTGGGCAGCAGCTTGGGAGCCGGAGCTCGGGGCACACCGCCGGCCCCGCTCGCCATGGCGGCCTGGGTGGCCAGCTGCTGCGCATCGCCCGCCTTCTGCCAGCCAAAGATCTTGGCCAGTGCTTGAAACGGCGCTGGCTTGGCCGGCTCGACGCGGCTCACGCTCTCGCGCGCCAAGCGACGCGCTTCGTCAATGAACTTGCGATACAGCCCCTGGGCGCGGTTGCTCTCGCCGGCTGCTTGCACCAAGGACGCCAAGCGCTCGAGTGCGCTTAGGGCCAGCGGCTCGGCCGTAAGGAGCTGCTCCAGGGAGCTGATGGCGGCGGCCCGATCGCCCTTGGCGCTCTCGAGGACATTGGCGATCTCGATCGCCACGCGCTGTCGCTCCTCGAAGAACTGCTCGTCACGTGGGATGTGCTTGTCGAGCTCGCGCAGAGTTGCGATGGCAGCCTCGGCTTGGCCCAGGCTGAGCTGCAGCTTCTCTTGCCAGCGGTACAAGTCTGCGAGGGCCGTGACCTCTTCTGCGGTATCGACTTCGTCGCCACGCAGCTCGCGGTATTTATGTCCAAGCTCGATGGCCTGCTGCACATGGGGCAGGGCGCGGGCCGGATCGATGACGCTGAGCAAGCGGCCGACCGCGACGTGGACAGCTTGACGCTCGGCCGGGGTGCCGCCCAAGGCCAAGAACTGCTCGTAGTGCAGGATGGCAGCATCGCTGTTCCCCTTCTGGGCTTGCAGCTCTGCCAGTCGGCGATGCGCGGCCGGCTGGCGTGGATCGAGCTGCAGCAGGGCTTGCAGGTCGGCGGCCGCCGGGCCCATCTGTCCCGCCGCTTGGAACAGGCCCGCCCGCTGCAAGAGCAGCGAGGTCCGCAGGCTGCGCTCAGCTCGCTCTTGCGCCTCGTCTTCCGCCACCAGGGCCAGTCGGAAGTTAAGCAGCTCGAGCAGGGGGCCGGCGTCGGGCTTCTTGCTGTCTTCGGCGCGCGTGGTCAGCAGGCCGCGCAGCTGCGCAAACGCCGCATCGTCAAGCGGTGTGCTGTCGAGCACGACCCGCAGGGCGGCGGCGGCGGTCTCGCTGTCACCGAGCTTGACAAAGATCTGCGCCGCTTCGTTGTACAGCTCGGCCTGCGTCTCGGGGACGCTCAGCAGCCCCGCCAGTCGGAGCGTATAAAGACCGTAGGCTCGCAGCCGGGCTGCGTCCTCTGAAGACAGGGCAGCGCCCGGCGCCAGCTCGGAGCCACCGACATTGCCCGGCGCCGTCGCTTGTCGCAGAAGGAGCAGAGCGATGATGTTCTGTCCGTCGAGCGCCAGCGCACGCATCGCCGCCTCAGCGGCTTCCTGAGCACAGCGCGTGCGCATCGCCACATCGACGTCGTCGCCTTCACCGCGCTGCAGCCAGACCTCGGCTTCCATCAAGGTCCAGAGCAGCCGGTCATCGACCTCGCCGCTCGGGGCGATCGCTTGCCGGGCTCGCAGCACGGGGATGATCTCCGGCTCGCGCACCAGCGGCTCCAAAATGGCTCCGTCTTCGAGCAGGTCGCACAGCGGCACCAGGACCTGCGGCACGTCCCCCAGCAGGCGATAGGCCTGCAGCAGGCGTCGGGCGGCTTCGACCTTCTGGCTCTGCTCATCTTCGTTGAGAGCACCCAGCAGACCGGCTCGCAGCCACAGGGCCCCGACCGTCGGTCGGGCGGCGGCATCGATGCGGGGCGTCAAGTAGGCGGCCAGGCCGGCCAGCGCCACGCCCTGCTGCTTGCCATCGCTGCGACGGCAGGCCAGCTGATACCGTCCCCATTCAAGGAGCGGCAGCAGCTCGGGGGCTTGCTGGCTGGCGTTGGCATCTAGTCGCAGATCCTGCAGCGCTTTGTTGAGCAGCGCCTCGCTGCGCTCCATCGCGGTGACGGTGCCGCTCTCGCTGCTGAAGTGCGCTCGCTCTTCGGCGAACACCCCGGTAAACAGCGAATGGGACGGCTCGTCAGGCGCCAGCGTATCGAGCCAAGCCTCATAGACTTCGCCGAGCTTGCCCTGAGCGCGCGACTGCAAGAGCGCTTGCTGCCTGCCCAGCACCGCATGTGCCGCGACGGCTGAGGGCAGGGGCATGCTCTGGAAGCTGCGGCCGTAGGCCGCTTCGGCTTCGCTCGGTCGTGAGCCAGACTGTCGCCGCAGCAGATCGCCCAGTCGCAGCCAGAGCGCCGCCCGCGTTGGTCCGGTCGGCAGCGTCTCCGCCAGCTGCTCAAGCGCTCGGGCCTGCCCGGCCGCGTCCTTGCGACGTCGCAGCAGTCGCTCTAACGACCAGAGCGGCGGCACATACTCCATGCGCTGTGCCGCAACACTGCGATACACCATCGCCGCCTGCTCGGGCTGGGCGGCTTCGTTTTCGAAGGCATCGCTAAGGCTGGCCTGTAGGAGCAGGATGCGCTGGGCCAAGCTGCCTTGCTCATCGCCACCGCGCGAGAGCTGGGCCTGCGCCACTTCGATCTGACGCCGCAGCACCTGGGCCAGCTCGGCCGCGCGGCCGCTGCGTCGCAAGAGCTGCTCGATGGCGTCGAGCGCCTGGGGCTCGCCGGGGTGCTGCGCCAGCACCTGCTCATAGAGAGCGGTGGCTGCCGCGGCATCACCGGTCTGGGCCAAGAGCTCAGCCCGTCGCAGCACGTCGGCAGCCAGCGAGGGACCTAGGCCCTGCTTTTGTTCGACACGCAAAAGCTCGGCCAGCGCTTCGATTTCGCCGCTGATGTCCCCGCTGCGTCGTCGCAGCAGCACGGCCAGGCGCCGCAGACGCAGGTCTTCAGGAGCGGCGTTGATCAGCGGCTGCAAGAACGCCAGGGCTCGTCCCGGGTCAGCGAGTGGGCCGCTATACAGGTCGATCAGCAGCTCGTGTAGACGCGTCGCTTCCCCAGGTGCTGTCGTTCCGAGTCCAGCCGCGAGCCGCGACTCATACAGCGTGGCGAGTTCGCGGAACTGACGACCGCGCAGGTGTAGCTCTTCCGTGAGCTCACCGAGCTGCTGCTGCTGCGAGGGAGCCTCCGCTCCTGTGGCTAGAGCCTGCGCTCGGGCCAGGCAGTCTTTCGCCGCCGCCAGGTCGTTGCTGCGCAAGGCCATTGTGGCGGCCACGAGAAATGTGTCGAGCGCCCACGTCGGGTCAGACTTGGCGGCAGCGTCCTTCCGCTCGCTCAGGCCGCCATGGGCAAGCTGCGCCTCTTCTTGGAACAGCCGCACCAGTGCCGCGAAGTCCGGCTCGCGCATGGCTCGCCGCTGGCGGGCCAAGAGCAGCAGCAGGTGCGTCGGCGTGTACTTGGCGATGCTGGCTTCGAGCTCATCGGCGAGAGCATCCTGGCCAGCCAAGCGCAGGGTTACGGCGCGCTTGAGCCACAGCCCCAGCGGCGGGGGATCTTCCCCATGCGCGATGCGATGCGTCTCTTCCATCTGCGCCAGCAGATCGGAGAGCTGCTCGTAGCGACCCTGCGCTTCTGCCAGCGCGATCAGATCGGGCAGAAGCAGCGGATCGCCAGGCGAGCGCTGGTGGGCCTTTTCCAGGTACTGCCAGGCCAGCTCTGCATTGCCCATCCGATCGCGAGCCAGGGCGGTTTGAAAGCGGCGGATCGCGACCACTTGATCAAGCAGAAGGGACTGGCGTTGCGATGAGGCCTGCTGCGCCTGTCCTTCGAGAATCTCGGCTTTGACTTCGAGCGCCGCGAGGCAGTCTGGGATCCGACCCGCACTGGCCGTCAGGCGGATGATCTCGTCGACGACTCGCAGCTGATCGATGCCGACATCGAACGCGTCGTGGAGATACGCGAGCACGCGATCGACATCCCCGGCGTGTCCTGGCTGATCCAGATGCAGGACATCTTCTTCGTAGCGCGCGAGCTCGATGAGCAGCGCAACGCGGCGTCCGGGATCGCGGGTGGCGTTGGTCAGGCCACGATAGACCGAAAGCAGCTCGGCACTCGGCCGCCCCGCCTCGCTGCCGCGCTGCACCATCAGCTTTTCCAGCGCCGCCAGGGGGGCTAGCGACTGCGCGTCGATCTCATGCGCCGTGCGATAGCAGATGATGGCTTCTTCGACATCGCTGAGCAGATCCTCAAGGATGTGCCCCTTTTCGGCCCACAGATCGGCGCGCTCGCGACGCGTGGTGGCGTGCTTGATCTCGATATCGATCAGGCCCAGGAGCTCCTGCCAGTCCCGACGGCGAACCGCAAGACGACGCAGCGCCCAGAGGTTTCCGCGCAGGCCCGAATCGACGCTCTGGGTCTGAGCATAGGCGCGAGCAACTTCCTCGGCGTCTTCGTGCAGCGCGCTCTCTTTGTACCTGGCGATCTCGTGCAGCAAGACCGCTTGCTGCGGCGTTCGCGGCTCCGCTGCGAGCTCGGACTGGTAAAGCGCGACCCGGTCACGGGGCGTCTCGTTCTTGGCTCGACGCGTAATCAGATCGACTGGGTCAGGTGCACCGGCGAGCGGTTCGTCCTCGGTCAGGATCGGCTCAGCATCGAGGATCTCGATGGCATCGGTGCTGCTGTCCGCCAAGCGGCCGCCAGCATCCGAGTCGGCATCAAAGGCGACCTCGGCTTCATCCAGAGCAGCGATCACCGCTTCAGGAGCATCGAGAGCTGCGCTCACCGGCCGACGATCCACATCGCGCAGCTGAGGCAGCTCCGCAGGACTATCGCTAGAAGACATGTGTGCCTTCCCCGTCTTCGACTGGAAGTCGGAGTTCAAGACATTAGTATCGACGCCAGGATAGCCAAGTGTCAAACCAAACAAGGGCCTGTTTTCTTGGCGATTTGCGTCGGAGAAGCGCGCCTGTAGGGGCCAGTATGCAAGGCGCAGACAAGGGCTTAGCTTGGCCACTTGCCTGGCCTGCGCGGGCTTAGCGCCAGCTCAGGATCAGGATGCCGATCAGGATGCCGAGCGCGAACGCGAAGGCCATGCCCAGGACCGCGGTCGTGCTCATGCCCTTGGCGGCGCGCCCCAGGTTGGTCACGCCGCGTACGCCAAACCGCGTGGCTGCCATCACCTGCGTGCTATCGCTGCGATCGGGGGCCAGGCTCGCGACATCCAGGAGTGCCTTGCGCAGCTCATCCGCCGACTCGGGACGGTCTTCTGGACGCTTGGCCATGCAGCGCTGCACCAGGCGCGCAAACTGTTCGCTGACTGGGCCAGCGCCGTGATCACCAAGCGCAGAGGGAGCCTTGGTGCTGTGCATAATCTCGAGTGTCTCGCGCGAGGTCTTGCCCAGGAAGGGCACCTCGCCGGTTAGCAGCTCGTGCATGACGACACCGACCGCGTAGAGATCGGCGCGCCCATCGACGCGCTTGCCCTCGGCCTGCTCGGGCGCCATATACGCAGCCGAGCCCAGCGCGATCCCGGCCCGCGTACGGTGAGCGACCGGACCGGCAAACTGCGCGATGCCGAAGTCCACCAGCTTGACGAAGTCCGTGTCTCCGCCCCGCCGCACAAGGACGATATTGTCAGGCTTCAGATCGCGATGCACGACGCCGACCTTGTGTGCGGCGGCCAGGCCTTCGCAGATCTGAGCCGCGATGCGCGCCACGCGGCTGGGGGCCAGCACTTTCTCGCGCTGCAGGAGCTTGCGCAGATCTTCGCCGGCCAAGTACTCCATGACGTAGGCGACCACCCCGCGCTGCGGGTCGGCGACGAAGTCATAGACATCAACCAAGTGCTCATCGCCGATCTGCGCGACCGCTCGGGCTTCGCAGAACAGGCGTGACACCAGCTCAGGATCCCAGCCATCGAGGAGCTTGACCGCGGCCCGCCGCCCCAGGCGCTCATGCTCGGCCAGATACACCCGACCCATGGCCCCAGCGCCCAGCAGACGCTGCAGGCGATAGCCGCCGATGACCATGCCAGCCTTGGCGTCCCGTGATTGCTCGACCTGGCTCAGGAGAGACCTCCTCTGGGAGGATACATGAAGGATTGGCTCGAGATCAATCACCTGCTGCTGCAATTCAGCGACGGGGGTAAAGGAACGCAGGAGGGGGCTGGCAGACGTTTCAGTGCCGGCCTAGCGCCCCACCCCCGGCGGGCTCTGGCCGGACCCTGTACTGGGCTAGGGCTGCGCCCACGAGCCTGTATTGACTGCACACGCAAGGCACACCAGCGCCAAGGCTTGGCAGCCCGTTTTCGGCGTTGGGTCTGGCTAAGACGAATCCTCGACAGCGCGAGGAGGGGATTGGCAGGAGGCGAGGGGGGAGATTACAGCGCGAAGAGCTTGGGCTGGTTGGCGCGCTTCTTCAGGCCGTCCAGCAGCACCTTTTCGGTCTCGCTGATACGACGCATCGTCTCGACGATGGCGCCGGTGCGGCGCAGGTAATCGCGGAAGGCGAACATGCCGGGATCGCCATTCATCATCTGCTTCTGCAGCTCGGTGGGGTTGATGGCGAACACCACGTCCTTGGGGGCGCCCTTGACGGCCCGCAGCTGGCCTTCGCCGCCGAGCGAGGTCCGGAAGCGCATCTTCATGTCCTCCACCGGGCAGTCTGCCTTTTCTGGGTTCGGGCAGCTCGGCGGGCTCATGATCTCGACGAGCTGCGCGAGCGGCAGCTTCGAGCTGTAGTCAAGGACGACGCCCAGCGGCTTCTCCTGCTTGCCCTGGTTGCCTTTGACGAACTTCTCGATCGTGTCCTTGTCCTTCTGCGTGCGCGTGACGTGCTCAGCCAGCTGCTTCGCCAGCAGCGTGGTGTCGTTGTAGTACTGGAACACCTGCTGAACCGTCGTCGGCTCGAACGAGAAGTAGTTCGTGTGGAACAGGTCGCGCGTGATGTCCGGCTCTTTGAAGTCGATATCCGACAGCTTCTCGATCGCGGCGAAGTTCGGCAGCTCGCGATCGTTGGGCGTTGGCTTGATTTCCTTGAGCGCGTCTTTGACCTTCTCGATCTGCTTGTGGATCTTGTCCACTTGGTCGCGGATGCGGACGGCGTGCTCGGTGGTGATGTTGTAGTCGTTGCGGCTCACCGAGATGTTGCCGATGGCCCAGCCGACAGCGCCCATGAACAAGCCGGCTCCGACCGCAGCGGCGATCACGGCCCATGGCTTGGTCTTGGGGGCGTCTTGCTTGACCGCGTCACCGTCTCCAGGTAGCGGCTCGCCACGACCATAGAAGGCGGCGAGATTGGCGGCGACCGCGGCCTGCTGTGCGGCATAGGGATCGCGGCGTGGCTCGGGCGCAGGAACGGCTGCTTCCGGCGGCGGGGTGAAGCCCGGTGGGGGCGGAATCGCCACCGGCGAACCCGGTGCGGCCGCTGGCGGCCCAGCGATCGCGGCAGGAACCGGCATGCCACCTGGCTTCGGGGCGGCAATTCCAGCCGGAGCCCCCGGAAACGGCGCTGCTGGACCAGGGCCAGGAGCAGCGGGTCCTCCCCCTTGCTTCTTTAGACCCAGGCGAGCTTTGAGGTCAGAGACGTTAGGACCCTGCTTGTTGTCGGCCAAAGGCCTCCTCCACGTGCCGTTGTGCCGGCCTCTACTTGAAGTGACGTGAACTGCGGGAGCGATCGTTGCCTCGGACAGCCTGGGCAACTCTGCGCAGCTTTCATCGTTCTCTGAACTGCGTCGTCGAGAACAGCTACGACTGCGTCGCGACTGGGTAAATCCTACGGATTCGAGTGTTGCACTGTCAAGCGCGCGATGCAGTTCTGGTTCACCGTCTCAGACAGGGGCTCTAGTGGGGCCCCTGGTGGTCCGCTATCGCGCCGGTGTTCACGCAGCCACTATCAACGGCGGTTCACACCAGACTTCGAGCTGAGCCGAGTACCGACGACCAGCGCGATGAGCACCCCGGCTGCTGCTGTGGCACGCGCGGTGCTTTTGTCAGGCACCAGCAAGGCCGGCTGGCCAGCCCGCGTTTCCGCTGACTACAGAAGCTGAAGATCTACGAAAGGAATTACCCATGCGCCCGACGTTGATGACTGCGTTTGCCTGCGCCTCGTTGCTCTTGGCAACCACTGAGAACGCCGACGCCCAGGTGTTCGTCCGGCCGTGGTTTCGCCCGCGCGTCGTCATCGTGCCGCGGCCGTGGGTGAATCCGGTCTCAGTGGCTCCGCCAGTGGTCGTGCAGCCGCCGCCTCCGGCTTACTATCCGCCACAGTATTACTACCCGCCGGCGCCACCGGCTCCGGTGTATGTGCAGCCGCCGCCGGTATATGTGCAGCCGCCCCCGGTGTACGTGCAGCCGCCGCAGGTTGTGGTACAGCCGCCGCAGGTCATCATGCAGCCCCCGGAAGTGCAGCAGATGCCGCCGCCTCCGGTCATGCAGCAGCCGCCCATGGTGCAGGCGCCGCCGCCCGTGTTCCAGGCACCGCCGCCGCCCGTGTTTCAGGCACCACCGCCGCCGGTGCTAGCGGCTCCTGTAGTCCTGCCGCAGTGGAAGGCCAAGTTTGGCGTCGGCTTCCGCTTTGCCGCGACGGTGAACACCGATCACTTTACCGAGTTCAGCCAGCTCGGCTTCGGCGGCGAGCTCTTGTACCGAGCCCACCGGCGCTTGATTCTGGAGCTGGGCGGCGAGTATCAGAAGCGCGTAGATAACGGCTTCGCTCGCTACGATGTGCCGGTGACCTTTGGTCTGCGCATCCACATCGGTGCTCCCGACTGGGTCGTGTCGCCGTACTTCGTGATGGCCGCCGGTCTGGCGTATAGCAACCTCGACTTCCTGCGCAGCACCGACGTCGCCTGGTTTGCCGACGGTCAGCTGGGTGGCGGTCTAGAAGTGCGCATCGGCAAGCACTTGGCGCTTACGGCTGACCTGCGTGGCGACGGTCGTCGCCGCCTGACCAAGCCCGAGGAAGCGGCTGCCAATACGCTCAGCATCGATGGCAAGCCCTTCTCGCCGATGCAGGACTCGTTCGGCCTGCAAGCCCGCCTCGGTGCCGCCCTGTACTTCTAGGGGCCCAGTCCGCGCGACAGGGCGTGGCTTTCCGCCCCGGCGGCAGCGTCTCTGCCCACCGCGATTCCCCGCCGCTACGAAGCGGCTTGGCCGTGCTTCGCCCCGTGCTGATTGAAGAATCGTGCCGACGCCTCAAGGCCCTTTTCGATCTCGCCGGCGATGAACTTTTCGACCTGGCCGCCGATGCCGAAGATCTTCACCTCGATGTCCCACTCCATGATGCGTCGGCAGGCACTGTCACCGTCGGGCACGACGCGCAGCTTATAGCCCATCTTGACCTTGTCGCGCAGCGCGCTGGGCAGGAGCTCACCACTGGCATCGAGCGCGCCTTTTTGATGCGTGCGCCGGTCTTCCATGGCGAAGCCACCCCCGACGAGCTTCTTGATAAAGCCGGGCATGTTGTCGGGCGGCGTGATGCGGCTGTGCATGGTCCAGGTTGGTCCATCGACCGACCGACTCAAGAGCTCGCAGGCCTGGTTGCCCATGCCTTCGAGGTTGATGCGCTTGTCGAAGGCGTGATCGAAGGCCAGCTCGATGTAGCGAGCGGCGGACACGTTGATGCGGTGCTCTTTCACAAGCTTCATGACGAATCCTTCCCAGTGCGGTGCGAAAATCCGCAGCGTGCCGTCGAAAATATCGATTCTGCGCCGCCGCGTAAATGGATGTCGCGCGCTTTCTTTGGTGCGGCGGGGCTGCCCTGATATAACCGCCGCGTGATCGCACAACTTCAGGGCTCCTTGGTGGATAAAGGCCTGGATACCGTCGTGGTCGATGTCGGCGGTGTTGGCTTTTTGGTCGCGGTTTCGCTCACTACGCTGCAGGCGCTGCCGCCGGTTGGGCAAGCGGCGCGCCTGTATACCTATCTCTTGGTTCGCGAGGACGCGCTCAACCTCTATGGCTTTGCGACCCTCGACGAGCGGCAGGTGTTTGAGCGCTGCCTGTCGGTTTCGGGCGTCGGTCCCAAGCTGGCGCTAGCGGCGCTGTCGGGGCTGGGACCGCAGGAGCTGGCCGACGCGATTGTCCGGGGTGAAGTGGCTCGGCTGCAGCGCATCCCAGGCATCGGCAAGAAGACGGCCGAGCGCTTGGTGATGGAGCTACGCGACAAGTTTCACCGACCGAGCAGCGCGGCGGCAGCCGGCCGCGGCGAGTCGCGGGGGAGCGTCGTCGGCAGCGGTGCCGCGGTGTTTGGCGATGTGACGGGCGCGCTGTGCAACCTCGGCTATAAGCCGGCCGACGCCGAGCGAGCGGTGACCACAGTCACCCGAGAGCTGGCGGAAAAAGGCACGACCGCCCCGGCGCTGGAAGAGGTGCTGCGGCTGGCTCTGCGGGCGCTGCAGCGCGACTAGGGGGAAGGCAAGCCGGGCCTACTTAACGAAGGCCATCGTCTGCTGATTCAGCACGACGAGGTCGCCGCGCTCGCTCCACAGCTCGCGCTGCTCGACGACATAGCCGTCGTGCGCAGCCACGGTAAAGCCACGATAGAGCAGCGGTACGGCGGGCGGCAGCTCTTCGGGTGGATAAAGGATCTGCGCGGTAAAGGCGATGGTCGCCATCGGGCGCGGGCTGGACTCCGACACCAGCATGGCGGGCCAGTAGGTATCGACGGCGGCGATGAGCTCGGCTTCGTCCCAGCTGGGCCCGGGCTGGCGAAAGCGCACCCAGCCCAGGACCGGCGCGGCACCGCTCTGACCCGAGAAGGGCAGGCCAGCCAGCGGCCGGAACTCGCAGTGCTGCGTAAAGATCGGCGCCATCGGTGGCCCGATCGGCAGCACGGGCGACTCGTGCCAGGGACGCACGGCCGGTGGGGCAAGCTCACGCCGCTGCCGATCGCTGACCCGCGCGCGACCGAACACCGCTACGGCGTGCGCCAAGACTTCCGCTGCCGCGCTGTCAGCTTCGTGCTGTCTCAGCTCGACAGCTCGGGTCGAGACCGCGTTGCCCTGGCGAAGCTCTCGCAGGCTGAGCTGGGCCGGGCCAGGCAGCACCGGACCTGCCAGAGCGGCGGTCAGCGAGCGCAGGGCACGCCCCGCGTCGGGCTCGGTAGCGCGCAGGGCTCGCACCAGGATCGCCAGCACCAGCCCCCCGAAGGCTCCGCGGCCCTGCTGCCAGGAGGTCGGGATATCGATCGCGAACGCCTCAGGTCCGAGCGCCTGCGGCGTGGTCAGGGTACGAAAGTTCGCGGTCCTTGCGTCTGGGACCGAGGAGGCTGCGCCCAAGCCGGGCACGCTGGGTAGCGATGTATTCGACACCGCCCCAGCCTACGTCAGGCCTCCGCCGACTGTCACCACCTGGCCAGCCTGCGCTGCCGCTTTACAGCGCGTGCTAGGGAGGGTACGACGTGCCGCATGCATGTCTCGCGCAGAGTGGCGCCGAAAAGCCCGGCGATCTTGGAGCCGGCCGCTCGCCAGCACCTCGTCGACATCTGTCATCGCCTATACGACAAGGGACTTATCGCAGCCGGCGACGGCAACGTCTCGATGAAGCTGGATGCCGAGCGCATCCTGGTGACCCCCTCGGGCTTTCACAAGGGCTTTATCCGCCCCGACGACCTGATCATCACCGACCTGCAGGGCCGGCGGCTCAAGGGCCAGCACAAGCCCTCGTCCGAGTTCCTGATGCACGAGCAGTGTTATCGCGAGCGCCCGGACATCGCAGCGGTGGTGCACGCGCACCCTCCTTTTGTCGTGGCCTTGGCGCTGGCTGGGGTGACGCTGTCGCAGTGCGTCTTGTCCGAGACCTGTCTCTTGCTGGGCCCGATCCTGACCGCGCCCTACTCGACGCCGACCACCGAGGAAGTGCCGCGTGTGCTGCAGCCCTACCTGCGGCAGGCTAACGCCATCGTGCTCGATCGGCACGGCGCCATCACCATGGGCCGCACGCTCGACGAGGCCTGGCAGCGCATGGAGGCCATCGAGCATGCTGCCAAGATCACCCAGGCGGCGCGCGCTCTGGGTCCGGTTGCGCCGCTGCCGCCGGCCGAGGTCAATAAGCTGCAGGCGCTGGCTGGCAAGCTGGGGATCCCGCGTCCGCCCGACCCCTGCACCCTCTGCAATGCCTGCCCGAGCGGCCGCGGCGGTCCGCAGGCCAGCCCAAGTCCGTCGGGCTGTGCCAGTCCCGAGCCCAGCGAGCGCGGGCTGGAGGGGCGCATCCTCGACGCGGTCCTGGCCCAGCTACGCGGCTAGCGCGAGACAGTGCCCCAGGTGATGCCGAGCAGGGTAATCGTTGCGCCGACCAGCCCGAGCGGGGTCAGCTTCTCGTCGAGGAACAGCGCGCCGAGCAGCAAGGTCGCAACCGGGGTGATCTGCAGGATCAGCGCCGCCGTAACCGCGCGGACATCGCGCAGGGCGTGCGTCATCGCCACCTGTGCCACCGCTGCTGCGAGCCCCATCGCCGCCACCCAAAGCAGGTCGCGTGCCGTCGGCCACACCCAGGTCGCCGTACCTGGCAGGGCCAGCAGCAGGCCGCCCACACAGCAGAAGGCCAGATAGATTTCGAGCGAGCCTTCGGTCTGGCGCATCGAGCGCACGGTGGTCACGGCCGCACCCGCCAGGATCGCCGAGAAGAGGCCGACCAGCGCCCACAGGATGCTGCCCTGGAACAGCGCGGTGCCAGCGTGTCGCTGTGCATTGCTGAGCACGACCAGGGCGACCCCGATAGCGGTCAAGAGCAGGGCCAGCAGCGTCCGCAGCGCCAGCCGCTCGCGCAGAAAGAAGAACGAAAACAGCGCCACGAACAGCGGTGAGCTGGAGTTGAGCAGGGTCGCGATGCCAACGGGAAGATGCGCGATCGCGAGGAAGTAGGTCAGCACCGCGAAGCTGCCGAACAGGCCGCGCAGGATCAGCGCCCGATAGCTCTGCGGCTGCAGACGATAGCCAAAGAGCAGCGGCAGCAAGCACAGCAGCGCTCCCATGAGGAAGCGCAGCCACGCAAGCTGCGGTCCGGCGAGGTGCTGCGATGCCGTCTTGGCGGTGAGCGCCATCGCCGCGAACAAGAGCGCCGCGATGGCCAGGACCAGCGGGCTGTAGCGAGCCGTGACCCGCCGCGAGCGCTCAGCCGGCGTTACCGTCGGTGCAGGGTCAGGGGCTGGGGCTGGCGGGGTGACACCATCGGGGGCCACTACGAGGTCTCGGTGCTGCCTTCGGGTTTGTCTTCTGCAGCTCGCTTGCTGTCGGCCTTGCTGTCGGCTCGGCTATCGGGCAGGGCAGGCGAAGACATCTTGAGCACCAGCTTGCCGGAGCTAGCGTCGATCAAAGCCAGGCCACCGCTCTGCAGCGCGCCGAACAGCAGCGCATCGGCGAGCGGCTTTTTGATCTCGTTTTGGATCAAGCGAGCCATCGGCCGGGCGCCGTACAGCCGGTCATAACCGTGCTCGGCCAGATAGCTGCGCGCGGCGTCGGTGAGCTCGAGGGTGACCTTCTTTTCTTTCAGCTGCTCGGCGAGCTGGCTGACGAACTTATCGACGACGCGACGGATGACCTCGGGCGACAGCGTACCGAAGGTAATCCAGGCATCAAGGCGGTTGCGGAACTCTGGGCTGAAGGTGCGCTCGATCGCCGTCTTGTCGAGCGACTTGCTGGTTCCCGAGCCGCCGGCAAAGCCGATCGTCCCCTGCTGCAGCTCGCGCGCGCCGGCGTTGGTGGTCATGACCAGGACGACGTTGCGGAAGTCGGCCTTGCGGCCGTTGTTGTCGGTCAGCGTCGCGTGATCCATGACCTGCAACAGCACGTTGTAGATGTCAGGATGTGCTTTTTCGATCTCATCGAGGACCAGCACGGTGTGCGGTGTCTTGCGGATGGCGTCGGTCAGCAGCCCACCCTGATCGAAGCCGACGTAGCCGGGCGGGGCGCCGATCAGCCGCGACACGGTGTGCTTCTCCATGTACTCGCTCATGTCGAAGCGCAGGAATTCGACGCCCAGCACGCGGGCTAGCTGCTTGGCGAGCTCGGTCTTGCCGACCCCGGTGGGGCCCGAGAACAGGAAGCAGCCCACCGGCTTTTCCGGACTGCCCAGCCCCGAGCGCGACAGCTTGATGGCCGTCACCAGCGAGTCAATCGCCGCGTCCTGGCCATAGATGACCTTCTTGAGCTCGACCTCTAGGTTCTGCAGCTGCGTCTTGTCGTCGGCCGAGACCGTCTTGGGCGGGATGCGGGCCATGCGAGCCACCACCTGCTCGATGTCGGCCGGCCGCACGGTGCGCTTGCGGCCCGATGGTGGCGACAGGCGCATCGCCGCCCCGGCTTCATCCATCACATCGATGGCCTTGTCGGGCAGGTGGCGATCGTTGATGTGCTTGGCCGCCAGATCCGCGGCGGCGCGCAGGGCCGGATCGGTGTAGTGCACGCCGTGATGTTCTTCGTAGCGCGAGCGCAGACCCTTGAGAATCTGGAAGGTCTCGTCGATGCTCGGCTCCAATACATCGATTTTTTGAAAACGTCGCGCCAATGCGCGGTCTTTTTCGAAAACCGACTTGTACTCGTCAAAGGTCGTTGAGCCGATGCAGCGCAGCTCGCCGGCCGCCAGGGCTGGCTTGAGCAGGTTGGAGGCATCGAGCGAGCCGCCAGATACTGCACCAGCGCCGATGATGGTGTGGATCTCGTCGATAAACAGCACGCTGCCGGGGCGCTTGCGCAGGGCGCTGATCACGCCTTTGAGGCGCTCTTCAAACTCGCCGCGGAACTTGGTGCCGGCGATCAGGCCGCCCATGTCCAGCGAGTAGACGGTGACCTCTTTGAGGATCTCGGGCACCTCGCCGCGCGCGACTTTCCAGGCCAGGCCCTCGGCGAGCGCGGTCTTGCCGACGCCAGCATCGCCAACGTACAGCGGGTTGTTCTTACGCCGCCGGCACAGCACCTGAATGGTGCGCGTGATCTCGGCGCTGCGACCGATCAGCGGATCGATGCGCCCAGCCTTGGCCTCATCGACGAGGTTGACGGTGTACTTTTCGAGCAGGGTCTTCTTCTTGCCCTTGCCCTCGCCGCCCTCGTCTTCGCCCTCGCTCTCTTCGGCTTCGCCATCGGCCTCGCCCTCGTCGCGGTCTTCGCCGTGGGCCACCGCTAGGCTGTGCTCGCTGTCGTCGTCCTCGGCCCCCTCTTTGCGGATGCCGTGCGACAGATAGTTGATGACGTCCAGCCGCCGCACCCCCTGTTTCTGCAACAGATAGATGGCGTGCGAGTCTTTCTCGCGGAACATCGCCGCCAGCACGCTGCCGCTATCGATCTCGGACTTGCCCGAGGAGTGCATGTGCAAGATGGCGCGCTGCAGCACGCGCTGGATGGCCAGCGTCTGCTCTGGCTCGCGCTCGATCCCCTCGGGCAGAGCGCTGAGCTTGTCTTGGAAGAACTCTTCGAGCTCGCGCCGCAGCAGCTTGAGATCGACGGCACAAGCCCGCAGGATACGGGCGCCGGTCTGTTCATTGGTCAGGCAGTACAGGATGTGCTCGACGCACAGGTGCTCATGCCGACGCTTGCGCGCCTCGCTCAGTGCTGCGAGCAGCGTCGCTTGTAGCTCCTTGGTGATCATGGCGCTTGGTCCTTTGCCACGAACATAATGCCATCCCTCCCCCCTAGCCAGAGCGGTCGTTAGGTCAGCTTTGCCGGGCTCGCCGATGGCCCAGCCAGCTTGGGGGTGCCGATCAGCCAGGACACGCACTGCAGGCCCTGCCAGGCCCGCCCCTGCTGCCAGTCATAGCCGGGTCCCTCGTAGGTCAGAGCGGCGGTAAGCTGCGTCAGCTCGGCTTGCGTGTAGCTGCGCAGCACCGAGACCAGCGCATCCCACAGGACAACCAGTGGAGCCAGCGGCAGGACATACGTAAGCAGCAGCCGGCGCAGCGAGAGTGGGCGAATAAACGGCGTAAACAGCAGGACGGCAAACGGCACGAACAAGAGCGGCAGGGTCGGCAGCAGGCGGCGATGGGTGTTTTCGAACAGCGCGATGCCCTCCCGCTTTCGCACCGCGTCCTGCAGCACAGCCTGCGCTTGGGCCGGCGACAGATGATGAAAGCTCTGGAACAGCGTGCGAAAGCCGGTCAGGTGAGCGGGGACCGCTGTCGCATCGACGGGCTCGGGGATGCCGGCCAGATCCGCGCTCGCGTCTGCCGTCAGCAGACTGGCCCCGAGGGCCTGCCAGGCGGCTGGCTGCGGTGTACGGTCGCTGAGGCGAGCCGCGATCTTTAGGTCGTGTTCGTCGCGCAGCGTGCGCTGCAAGAGCGGCAGCGGCCCGCCACTTCCCGAGCCAAGATCCAGCACCTGGGTCGCTCCGCAGCGGCGCAGAGCTTGAGCCAGAGGCGGTGCCGCGACGCGATACCAGCGAGTCAGCGAGAAGGCCGCGGCCAGGAAGGCCGGCGTCAGCTCACCGAGCCAGCCAAGCCGCGAGGTCGGCGAGAGATCGCAGAATTCGAACAGCGTGAACCGACGCATGGCCGGCGAACATACACCAGCCGCCGGGAGGCCCGGGCTTGGCGCCGTGAACCTGGCCTGAAGCAGGCGCCAGCCCCCCACCCGCACAACAGGGTTGACCTGGCCGCCACATCCGTCGAAGCTACGCGCTGGTTTTTGCCTCGTTCTCCTCCTTCTCGCTATGGGTCAACGGAAGCACGCTCACTGTGGATACTGCGGCCAGCGCTTTGCGGACGGCCAGCCCTGGCCTCGTCGCTGTCGTCGCTGTCGCAGCGAGAGCTATCTCAACCCGCTGCCGGTGGTCTTGCTGCTCTTGCCGGTGCGCCGGGGCGGTGCGAGCGAGCCGGAGGGGCTCTTGGTCATCCGCCGCAACATTGCGCCGCACGTCGGTCGCTTGGCGCTGCCGGGTGGCTACATCGAGTTTCATGAGACCTGGCAGGCGGCGGCGGCGCGTGAGCTGTACGAAGAGGCCGGCATCCGCATTGGTGAGCACAGCGTCCGCGAGTTCCGCGTCCGCAGCACCGAGGGCGGCCTGATCCTCATCTTCGGCCAAGCGGAGCCCATCGCCGAAGAGCAGCTGCCGCCGTTTAGCCAAAACTCCGAGGTCAGCGAGCGGGTCATCGTCTCGGAGCCGACGGAGCTGGCCTTTCCTCTGCATAGCCAGGCCGTGCACGACTATTTTGCCAGCCGGCGCCGCCCCTAAAGGACGCGCCGCCGCGGTCGGCACAGTCGCCCCGCTAGTCGGTCCGGCTGGACTCCACAGCGGGCGAACTTCGGCGGACAAGAGCCAGTTTCCCGACGCTGATTCGCCTGCGCGAGGGATTTGACAGGGCTTGCGCTCGCGTGCTGGTATGCGCGGCCATGTTGCCCGTCAGCGGCTCGGCTACGACTTCGCCTCGCTCCGAAGCTCCCATCGTGGTGGTCAAGGCTGCTGCCGCTTTGCGCCTGCGCCGCGGCGGCCTGAGCCTGCGCCACGACGAGCTCTTGACGGGCCAGGGCGCACTCCCGGTGGGGGCGTCACTGCGACTCGCCGATGAGCGGGGTCGAGCGCTGGGCACGGGTCTTGTCGCAGCCCCGGGACCGACACCGCTGGCCATACGACTTTTCGACCGCGGCGCGGCGCTGCTAGACGATGCCGAGCTGCGGCGGCGTCTGCGGGGAGCGGCCGAGCTGCGCACCTCGCTCTTGCGCAGCGAGCTGAGTCCGCTGACTGCGGCGCCGGGAGCTGCCAATGAGAGGCTGCGTCGCGATGCCTATCGCCTGGTGCACGGCGAAGCCGACGGCCTGCCTGGCCTATTTATCGATCGCTATGGCGACGCGGCGGTGGTCCAGACAGCGACGGCAGCGATGGACGCCCGCAAGCCGCAGCTGGCCAAGCTCCTGTGCGATGAGCTGGGCATCACATGGGTCGTCTGCCGCGACGATGGCAGCGCCCGCGATGTCGAGTCTCTGCCTCGCCAGCGCGGTCTGCTCTGCGATCGCCGCGCCCCTGTCGCAGGCCAGGCGCAGCCTGAGACGCTGGCTAGCTTTCATGATGCGGGCAGCCGGATGCAGGCTGACCTGCTTACCGATCGCAAGACCGGTAGCTTTCTGGATCAGCAAGAAAATCACGCTCTGGCGGCGTCCTACGCCGGGCACCTGTTTCCCCCTCGCAGTGGCGCTACCCCGACGGCGCTAGATGCCTTCAGCTATCACGGCGGCTTTGCCCTGGCGCTGGCCCGAGCCGGCCTGCAGGTGCTGGCCTGCGATGAAGATCCCGAGGCCGTAGCGCGGGCTCGCAAGAACGCCGCGCTCAATCGCGTCACCGTCGATTTCCGCGTTGAGAACGCCTTTGATCTTTTGCGCCGCTTGGAAGCTTCGGGGGCGCGCTTTGACGTTGTGGTCATCGATCCGCCGGCCTTGGCCAAGCGTGGGCGCGATCGCTCGCCGGCTGCTCCGGTCAGCGCTGGGCGGAGGGGCGAGCGGCTGGCGGCGGGCGGGCGCGAGGACAGCACGCCCTGGGCCCGGGCCTACCGCGAGCTCAACCTGCGCGCCATGCGGCTGCTGTCCCCGGGCGGACTGCTCGTCAGCTGCAGCTGCTCGGGGCGGGTCTCGCCAGCTCTGTTCGGCGAGCTACTGCAGGGGGCCGCGGCCGACGCTCGGCGCTCGCTGCAGCTGCTTGAGCGACGGGGGGCAGGGGCAGATCACCCCGTGCTGCTGAGCTTTGCCGAGAGCGAATACCTCAAGTGCTGGTTCCTGCGCGCCCTCGATTAAGCCGCTAGGCCGCCGACTGTCAGATTGTCCGCAGAGCGGCGCAGGCGCTGCGCCACAATGGCGTGCGCCCCGACCGCCGCTCACGCAGGTCCCGACAGTCGCTGTGCGGCACGCGACATGCTTGGACCTTGGCCATGCTCACACTCCTCCTTTTGGGGCTCGCGGCCGCCCCGCTCCTGCCTGCGGCGTCAACTTGCATCACCAACTACGGCAAGACCGCCTGCGGCTATCACTGCATCGCGGCTCACGGCGAGATCGGCTGTGCTCACACCGCGGCCGGGGTCTGTGGTGCCAGCGAGCGCGAGCTTGTCTGCTGGGACCCGCCGGACAGCGTGCGCGCGCACTATGGCGACAAGGTGCCAGCCGCCCAGTGCCTGACCAAGAGCGGCCACCTGGCCTGCGGCTATCACTGCGAGTCGCGCGACGGCGGCGAGGTCGCCTGTGCCAGCACGCCCGACGGTGTCTGCATCGCCACGCCGCGCGGAGTCACCTGCTGGGATCCGCCCGCTTCGGCTTACTGCGCCGATGACAAGCCGATTCCGCGGCCACGCTGCCTCAGCGTCAACGGCCGCGCCGCCTGCGGCTATGACTGTCGCGCCAAAAACGGCGAGCTGGCCTGCGCCTCGACCCCCGGGGGCAGCTGTCAGATCCTGCCCGACCGCGTCCAGTGCAGCGACCCCGAAGCCCCGCCTCTGTGCGGCGGGCAGCCCTGCCGTCCCGACGATCCCAAGACCGGCCGCCCGTGGTGCCGCAGCAGCGCTAGCGAGCAAAGCCGCTAGTCAGCTCTTGTGGAGTGACGGGCAGCAATGATAAAGATCCCCCTCACTTACAGGAGTTCGGAGAAATGAAGAAGTCGCCGCTGGCACAGGTCAAGGAGCAGTTTGGTTCCAAAGAGAAGCTGGTCGATGCCTTGATCGGGCTGCCCGCATCCGTCATCGAGCGCCCAGCCGATGAAGGCGAGGACAAGGACGCCTTCCGTCACCGCCTGCTCGTCGCGTCCAACAGCAAGCTGTTGCGGCTGCACCGCGTCGGCAAGAGCGTCAGCGATCGCTGGGGTAGCAAGGACAAGCTCGTCGATGCGATCCTCGATCTACGTCGTCGCAGCAAGGACAAGGACTATCGCAACAAGCTGGTCACGCTGCCGCTGGGCAAGCTGTTCGATCAGGTCTCGTCGCTGGAGAGCGCTGCCAAGCGCGTAGCCGGTCAGGCCAAGGCGCAGCAGGCCCGCGCCAGCCGCAAGACCACGGCCAAGAAGTCGGCCTAAAGCGCCTCGCCCCGTCGTCCTACCTTCGCGGTTCCGCGGTCACGCATCGCAATGCGCCTCGCTCAAGTCATCGGTCCGGTCTGGGGAGCCAGGCACGCCGATGGCTTGCACGGGCAGAAGATCCTGGCTCTACAGACGCTGGATGGGGGACAGGTGTGCGCTGTCGATGCCCTAGGCGCTGGACCCGGCGAGTGGGTGCTGTATGCGCATGGCTCGCGCGTGCGCGACCTGACGCTCGGCCCAGCCGTCGCTGACAAAGACATCGTCGTGGCCATTGTCGATGCTGCATCGCCCGCTCTGCCGGCCGGCCGGCCCAGCGGCGCAGCGAAGACGGCATCCCCGAATACGGCAGGGGCGCGGCGATGATCCTCGGGCGCGTCCTGGGCGAGGTCTGGGCCAGTCGGCGGGATCCCGGCTTGGGCGGCCGCAAGCTGCTCTTGGTGCAGCCGCACCACTGGTACGAGCCGCCCTTCCAGAGCGGCCACCTCGTCGCTGTCGATCGCATCGGAGCTGGTCCAGGCGAAGACGTCATCGTCTGCCTGGGGGAGCCGGCTCGGCAGTCGCTGCTGGAGGACTCTCCCGCGGCGCAGGTCTTAGCTACAGGGCCGGGCTACGCGCAGGCTGCTTGGCTGCCGGTCGATGCCGCGGTGATGGCCATCGTTGATCGCATCGATCTCTCCGCCGGCGATCTGGTTCGTCCGCTGCGATCGCTGGTTACCCGCTCGGCCAGCGCCGAGACCGGGGGCAGGTCCAGCGCCGGAGGCCACAGATGAAGGCGGGGCGCGTAATTGGCGAGGTCTGGGCCAGTCGGCGGGTGGCCGGCTTGGCCGGGCGTAGCTTGAAGCTCGTCGCTGTGGTGCCCGAGGGGAGCGGCGAGCAAGCAGCAGGCCCGGCTTTGGCTTGGGCCTCGCTGGACGTCGCGATCGACACGCTCGATGCCCGCGCTGGTCAAGCCGTGCTTTTGGCTTATGGCTCGGGGGCGCGCAACGTGCTGGCCGCGGGTCCGGACAACCGGCAGCTGCTGTGCGACGCCGCGATCGCTCTGATCGTCGACGGTCATAGCGGGTCTGCTCAGCCGGCAGCGGGTGCTGCCAGCGATGCTCCTTCGCGTGGGCCCTCGTCCACGTCGGGCTCGCGCCAGCAGGACGGACGAAACTAGGGGAAGGCAGGCTAAGCGCATGTTTGTGGGCAGAGTGATCGGCACGGTCTGGTCGACGGTGAAGTGGCCGCAGCTCTCGGGGCATAAGCTCCTTGTGGTGCAGCCCTATCACCTGGCCGATCTGCTGCAGCACGAAAAGGCCGGGGTCGCCCCGGGCGCCGCCGCGGACCGGTCCGAGCCGCCTGAGAGCATCGCCCACGAAGCCGTGGTGTGCGTCGATCTGCTCGATGCCGGGGTGGGCGATGACGTCGTGGTGGCCTTTGGTCACGCGGCCCGCGTCGCAGCGCAGCCCGAGCAGGCGGATGTTGCCGCCACGCCGACCGGCCACACGCCGCCGGCTGCGGTCACTCCGATCGATGCCGCCATCGTCGCCATCGTCGATGGCTTTGGCCTAACGCCTAGCTGATCGGGCCGCGCCGCAGCGCATCCAGCCAGGCTCGCGCTTCGGCCTCGGTCTTGACGAAGGCAGCGGGCACCGGGCGCTGGCCAAGCAGGGCGATGGCGTTGATCACCAGCGTCAGCATGGTGCGCATAAACAGGCTGGCCCCGAAGATGGCTACGCCGTCGATGCGATGCTGCTGGTTCCACTGCGCGATCCAGCGTCGGGTCTCAGCCGAGAGCGCGCCGCCCTGGCTGCAGTCGACCAGCACATAGGCGTGTCCTCGCGAGGCGAGGGTATCGGCGACCTGGCCATGAAAGCTCTGCGCCTCCGCCAGCCCGAGCGGACCCTGCAGAGCAATGCACACTACGTCCCCGTCTTGGCTGACGGTGTGGAGGCCTAGCTGACGGGGGGCGGGGGGGTTCATGGGGCAGCCCTCTCATCATAGGCCGGTTCGATGCGGTGCGGGCATGCGGCGAGCAGCCGGTCATCGCGATAAAAAAGCGTTGACAGCTCGCGGGCTTCCGCAGTACCTAGTGGGTCGCTTCACGGCGCGAAAGTGGCGGAACTGGCAGACGCGCAGGATTCAGGTTCCTGTGGGGTAACACCTGTGAGGGTTCGACTCCCTCCTTTCGCACAGCGATAAGAACAGAGCCCGGTTGGGATTCCCCAGCCGGGCTCTTTGCTTTTCTGGGGATTTTTTTCGGGGTCTTTCTGAGCGGGCAGGCAGCCGACGGGCTCGGCTGTGCCTAGGAAGGATGAGCGAGGGGGCGTGTGTTGTGGCGTACGGGGCCGCTTAGTGTACGCGGGCCAGGCCGGAGCGCTGGCCAGAGAGGAGAGTCAGCGGCACTCCGCTCTGCAGCTTGCGCAGGTTGGCGGCGCGGGTGACGAGCTCTTTCTGCAGGAACGAGTCGATGACGGCGCGGCCGATCGGCTGATAGCTCATGCTGCCCGGCAGCCGCTTGCCGAGTCGCTCGCCGATGTGGACAAACGGCGACTTGGTCTCTGTCAGGTGGCAGCCAGCGCAGCTCTGGGCGTTCAGATCGTTCTCCGCAGTCCGCAGCACGCCGTCGCTGCCGCTCAGCAGCAGGCGTCCACCGTCCTCGCGCGAGCTGGCGGCCAGATACTGGCGCGGCACCTCGGCGTTGCCGGCATGGAGGGCGCTGGAGTTTTCGCGCACCCAGGCCAAAAAGGCGCTGCTGTCGCGCCAGCGCGTATCGACGGACTGCGCCACCGGGACCAGCTCGGGGAGGCCGCCGCCATCGAGGTGGAACTCGCGCAGCTCCCAGGGCTCAAGGGCGGTGCGGTTTAGGAATTCATTGGTGCGCAGCTGGCCAAGGTGGGCCGGCGACAGCAGCTCGTCGTAAAGGGCGATCAGGCGGCTGCGGCGCTCGGCGGGGCTGTCGTAAAGCGACAGCTCGGCCCAGCGCTGGGCGACGCTGCGGCAGCCGTTGCCATCGTCGGGGACGCGCAGCTCGACGATCATAGTCATGCGCTGGTTGCCGTCGCTGTAGGCGCGCGTCAGGGCATAGGTCAGGCGGGCCTCACCGCAGCTGCCGGGCTTGGCCAGATCGATGCGATTGATGAGCGCCGTGGTGTGCATGACCCCGGCGAGGCGAGCGCTGACGCCGGCGGTGTCGGGCTTGAGCTCGTTCAAGAAGGTCAGGTAACCCTGTCGTGACTGGGTGCTGGCGCCGTTGCTGAGGAGCTTGTTCTCGCCAATCTGGCGCAGCAGGGCGCGGGTGAATTCATCGACCTTGCCCGCCGGGGCCAGCCTGCCGAACACGCGGTCGATCGAGAACGCCGGATCATCGATGATCTCGGGATCGCGGACCAGCAGGCTGCGCTCGCTGCGCAGCTCGGACAGCGGCTTCTGCTCAGCGCAGCCGACGAACTCCGCGTCGCAGCCGCAGCTCGACGAGTCGGGGCTTAGATCGAGGACGCCGCCGCTCCGACAGTAGGGCTTGGGGCGACAGACCGTGCCGTAGCTGCCGCCGTCGCACTCGGGGTGCTCGTTGCACATGCGCTCGCCCATGCCAGCGCAGCCTCTGGGCACGCAGGCCCCGATACAGCTGGCCGAGCCGGGCTGGGCATCGCGGGACGGTGGGCTGCTGAAGGTGCGCGGCGTGATGCAGGCCTCGTCGTTGTCACAGCGCTCGTTGGCGCCGCACTCGGCATTCGAGGTGCAACGGCGCAGGCGATCGTTGCCCTCACAGGCCAGGAACTCGCCACCACCGCAGTCGCAGCGACCACCCGGCGGACAGTAGCAGTGACTGCCGATAGGCTGACACCCCGGGCTAAGCAAGCAGGCGCTGCCGCTGGCGCCGGCGCAGCTCTCGGCGGGCGGCTCGTGCCGCGTGAAGCACTGACCGCGGTCGAACAGCACCGAGTCGTCCGGCGGAGTATTGACGTCGCGGCGACCGGGCTGGCCCACCGGCCCGGGGGCCGGGACCGGCTGCGTGGTGCCGCCGAAGGAGATGCCGCCAGAGTTGGGCGGGTTGTTCATGCAGTCGCGGCGCAGCTTGCACTCAGCGTCGGTCAAGAGCTCGCAGCGCCGCTGCTTGGGGATGCTAGGTACGGCGCGACAGAGGCTAAAGACGCGCGCGCTGTTATCAGCTGGGAAGCAGGAGCGGTCCTGCCGATGCTTCGGCGCCTCGCCGTTGTTGACGCCCGCTGCCGCGAGCTGCCCGTCGGGGCTGCGCTTGGGCTCGGAGGTGTTGACCTCGCCGCAGCCGATCGACGCATCGACGACTCCACCGAGACCGCGCGTCCGGCTCGACTCAACCTGGGGGTTGCTGTAGACCGGCTGGCAGCGGGCATCGGCGATGCAGCTGGTCTCGTCCTGGCCCAGGCAGGGGTCGTCGCCACAGGTGTGCCAGCTGCGCTGCGCTTCGCTCATGAAGCAGCCCGACAGGGGCACGCACTCGCCGCTTGTCGGATCGACGGCAAAGATCGTCTTTTCGCAGGTCAGCGGCTGGCACAGCGCTGCGACGCACATGCCGTCGTCGCCGCACTGGGCCGTCGTCTCGCAGGGAGTGTCGCAGCCCAGCAGCCAAACAGCAGCGAGTCCAAACATCCAGGCCAAGCGAGGTGTGCGCATCGGGAACCTCCAGGGGGGGCGTGAGATTGAGAAACTAAGCACTCCTCGTGCCAGAGAGCCGCTCTGCCCTCGGTGCCGCTGGTGCGGGCTGAACTGCTTGGTGTTCCCGTCGGAAGCTAGGGCGCTTCCGACCGCCGCGGGGCCGGCGAGGGCAGGGCGGGGCCTCAGAAAACTGTGGCTGGCTTGCGACGACTGCGGTCTGGTGGCGCAGCGCGGGCCACTCTCGACGACCCGGCGCGGGGTCTACGAGCGGCTGGCGGTGGTCTCCAGGTAGCGCTGCTCTAGGCTCTTGCCCTTCTGCACTTCGGCGACGCGCAGCCCGGCGGAGAGCAGGACCCGCAAGAGCTCGCTCACCGCCTCGTCGGGATCATGGGGCGCGGCAGAGACCTCGGGGCTCGACGCCGCAGCGCGGCCAAAGCGCACGCGCAGCAGCGGTCGCTCTGCGCTCGGGGTGGGGAGGAGCTGCGCCTCGGTCCCCGGCAGGCTCTGCGCCAGTCGGGCGGGCAGGTCAGCGAGCAGCGGGCTCGCGGCGTCGGCTCGGCCCAGCGTGACCGTGACTTCGCGATCCTGCTGCGTCAGCTCGGTCAGCCGCCCGCCATCCACCGTCACGCCGCGCTCGATGAAGGCCGCTTCGTCGCAGATGGCCTCTAGCTCTTGCAGGTTGTGCGAGGACACGACGACCGTTCGGCGGCCGCGCTCGCTGACGATGGCCTGGCGTAGCTCGTGGGCGTTGCGCGGGTCGAGGCCGGCCGTCGGCTCGTCGAGGAGGATCAGCTCCGGCTCACCGAGAAAGGCCTGCGCCACGCCGACCCGCTTGCCCTGCCCGTGCGAGAGTGCGCCGGCCCGCCTCGCCTCCAGATCGGCAAGCCCAAACAGCGAGAGCACGCGCGAGGTATCGCGCTGCGCCTGGGCCGCGGTCATGCCCTGCAGCTGGGCCAAGAATTCCAGGTGCTCGCGCACCGTCATCTCGCGGCTGAGCACCGCGTCCTGCGGCAGCGCCAACAGGCGACCGCGCAGCCGCGACGGCGACGGCGGGCCAGAGAGGACCTCGACCTCGCCGCGATCGGCGCGCAAAAAGCCGCAGAGGATGGAAAACAGCGTTGTCTTGCCGGCTCCGTTGGTGCCGATCAGCGCGAACACCGTGCCGCGCGGCACCTGCAGGCGCGCACCCCGCAGCGCTTCGACGCGGCCGAAGCGCTTGCACACGTCCTCGGCGCGAATGGCCAGCGGGCGACTTGGGCTGCTCGGATTCATAGGTCTCTCCGACGGAAGATCAGGTAGCCCAGCCCGGTAAACAGGCTGCCGGCGGCCAGCGCCAGGGCGATGGCCAGGGCCCGTCGGCTCCACGTATCGGCCAGCAAAGACAGCTTAAGCTGCCAGGGCGATAGATAGGCCAGGAGCCCCAGCGGACTCTCGGTCGACGGGGTCTTGAGACTGAGCAGCCACAGCGCCATAAACAGGCCGATGGTCAGCGCCCGCGCTCGTCCCGGCGTCGAGGTCAGCTGCGAGGCCAGCGAGGTCAGGCCAAGGAAGGCGAAGGCATAGCCGAGCAGGGCCGGGGCCATCTGCAGCAGAAAGGCAAGTGTCGCCGGCGCGTCGAACGAGTGCAGGTAGCGCAGCCCCAGGCCAAGGGCCGGCACCAGCGCCGCCAAGGTCACCGCCGCCATCAGCAGCACCTGCGCCCACAGCTTGCCCAGGACGAAGGCCGCGCGTGAGGTGCGCAGGGCGACGAAGCGCACGGTGCGGAAGTGCAGATCGGCGGCCACCTGATCCGCCGCGGTCAGCGCCAGCAGCCACGGGCTCATGGTCAGCATCACCATCACCACGAACAGCCCCATCGGCGGCAGCGAGGCCAGATACGCCGCCTGCTGGCCGTCGCCCAGGGTCAGAACTTCGAGGATGCGGCGGTAGCCTTCGCTCTTGGCCAGGCCGACCACCAGCCCAGCCTGCCCGGCCCCCGCCTCGGTCGATAGCTCAGCTAGCTTGCTCTCCACCGCCTCGACCGCGCGGACGAAGGAATAGGCCGACAGCGTCGAGACAAAGAGATACAGGCCGACCAGGGTGAGGGCCCGCCGCGAGCGCAGCGCCTCGCGTACATCAAACCAGCCAATCAGCCACACATCGCGCAGCAGCCCAAGAATCGACGGCATCGGCGCGACCATAGCAGGCAGGCAGACCGGCCAGGAGAGAATTGCAGCTCAATCTAGCGGCAGGGCGCGTCGGCGCTGGCGGCCGGAAAGACCGTCGGCACACCGCTCAGCCAGCTCTGCAGAAAGCAGCGGTACTGGTGCTTGGGGGCCTCGCTCTGGAACACCGCCTCGTGCCCGTCTTCATACGGGTCTTGTGGGTGCTGCACGACGACGCCAGTCACGCTGGCCAGGCTGGCCGGGGGGCGCAGGTTGCCGCTGACCGGCAGGCTAAGCTGCCGGCGCCCGACGAGTGGCAGGACATCCAGCAGATGGCGCTCCTCGGCCAGGTCGGGGTGCATGGCGTCGAGCGCCGGCCCAGCGAGGTCAAGCCCAAGCGGCACCGACTCGGCCAGCGCGATCGGCGGGCGAATGTAGTTATCGATAATCCCCTGCAGCATCAGCACCTGTCGCGGCGCGCCGGGCGAGCGGCCGATAAGGTTCTGGGCATACAGCTGCGAGTCGGCTGGCTCAGCGGCCCACTGCACCAGCGACAGCGCCGGATCGAGCTCGTGCAGCGAGCGCCCCTCCTGCGCGTACTTGATGAGCAGCTCGGCCAGGGGCTTTATGTGCTGCGGCAGGCGCTTGTACAGCACGTTTTCGATCCAGCTGCCGCCGGCTCCGCTCAGGATCAGCGCGCCGTAGCGCGGCTCGATGGCGGCCGCCAGCGTAGCGATCACCGAGCCCGTCGAGTGTCCCATCAGCGCCAGCTTGCCGACATCCAGCTTGCTGCTTCCCGCTGCGCCCATGCAGTCGCTGGTATCGACGGCCAGGTCGGCGACGATATGGGCAAGCTGGGCGATCTCGATCGCCGACTGCCGCAGGTTGTCGCGCAGCGCCGTGGGGTTGAGGATGTTAAAGATCAGAAACTGCTCGTCTTCCTTGTCTGGATTGCGCAGCCCGCCCAGCGGTCCATCGACGCTGAGCGCGGCATAGCCAGCGCGTGCGAAGTGCAGGGCCGGCCCGCTGCCTGGCGCTCCCGACGGCCCGGTCGGGGTGGTGCGTGGCACGCGGTCGACCAGCGGACGATCGCCACCGCCGCCGGTGCGCACGAACACCACGGTGGGATAGCCGGCAGCGGGCATCGGCGTGCGCGGCACGGTCAGCCAGAAGTTGCTGCGCACCGCGTGCGGCGCCACTGGCTCGCCCTGGGCATCGCGGGCCCAGCCACCGCCAGAGAGCGCATAGGGCGGCGTCCCCTGCTGGTAGTCCAGCATCGGGATCGTCGTCTGATAGACGCAGTAGTCGGGGAAGACCTCGCGGCGGACAAACGGCGCTTCGATGCGCGGTCGCGCGCGCGCCTGCAGGTCGCGATAGAAGCGGCCGGTCTCGGCCAGCGGATCGTCGGTGGTAAAGACTGCCAGGCCAGCCAGGTCGGCACTCTCGACGCCGAGGCCCGCCAAGCGCGCCAGCGCCCCCTGATAGGCCATAAAGCCAGCCTCCGACAGACCGGCCGGCCGCTCGCCGCGCAGCAGCGCTGCGAGCTCTTTGCTCTGGCGAAAGCTCACTGGCTCCGAGAGCGTGCAGCCCTCGCCGGGCTCGCCCTGCGGCCAGGTCTTGCGCACCACCGCGGCGTAGCGTGTCTTTTCGCGCAGCGGGATGCCCTGCACCGGCAAGAGGGCAAGGAGGTTGGGGCTGCCAAACGGCCCAGGGTCGGGCTGGAAGCCGGCGCGGATCGGATGGCGCGTGCCGCGATCGAGGTCGTAAAGCGCCACCGGCGACTCGGCGGCCAGGGTGTCCCCAAGCGGTGGCAGGCACAGCGTTGCATCCTCGCCGCGCAGCGAGAAGAAGATCCCGCTCGCCAGGCCAAAGCCGCGCGCATCGGCGGCCAGGATGGCCAGCGTCTGCCGGATTAGCGTCACGTCGGTCGGATTGGGGAAGCGCGACAGATCGATGGTGCCCGAAAGCGGTCCGTCGGCTCTTCGCAGATCGTCGCTGGGGAAGGGAGCTGAGTAGAAGTCGCTAGCCCGGTCGAACTGCATCCGTACTTCGACCGATGGCTGGCTGGGCGGGCTGCAGGCTCCGAGCCCGAGTAGGCACAGAGCCACGATTATTTTCGACGCAGAACCAGGGCGCTTGCACATGCCGCGGAGTATACGCAGCCCCCCCGCGCAACCAAGCCGGATTGTCAGCGACCTCCTAGCCCATGCGGCTGCGCACCAGGCTGGCGAAGGCGGCGGCGCTGGCGCAGCGCAGGTAGGGATTGCTGTCGCGCTGGCTGCCGATGGTCGAGGTCGGCGTGCGGCCATAGTGATGCCCGGGATAGATGCGCGTCTCTTCTGGCAGCTCGGCCAGCTGCATCAGGCTGTGCCACAGCGTCTCGACGGTGGCCGGGGCGGCGGGCCGCCCGCAGCTGCCGACAAAGAGCGTATCGCCGGTGATCACCGCGCCGAGCTCGGCAAGATAGTACGAGCGACCGGCCCGGGTATGGCCCGGCGTCGCCAAGACCTGAGCGGAGAGCGAGCCCAGCCAGAGCTCCTCGCCCCCGTGCAGCGGCACTAGCTCCAGCCTGCGCCCGGCGGCCCGCGCCACCGCATCCAGCTCGTCGGCACCGACGTAGACCGGGACGGCAGCCGGCAGCCGCGCGAGCAGCGGCCCCACGCCCTCGATGTGATCGAAGTGGCTGTGCGTCAGCCAGATCGCTGCCACCTTCTTTTCGCTCTCGCTCACGCTGCGCAGGATGCGATCGACCTCGAAGGCCGGATCGACGACGGCGGTAAGGCCGCTTGCCGCGTCGCTGATCAGCGTGCAGAAGTTCTGCACCAGCCCGACCTCAAGCTGAGCGATGGCGGCGGGCATCGTGCCTAGGACCGCTCTCGGTCGGCCTGGCGAGCGGCCAGCTCGTAAAACGTGGCGGCGGCCTGCTGGGCCGTCGGTCGGGCTGCGCTGTCGGCGGCTAGCAGCCGGCGCAGCAGGGGGCGCAGCCTCGGCGTCAGCTCGGCGGCGCTCGCAGCGGTGGCTGGTCCGGCAGTCAGCTCGGCCTGCGCTCGCTCGATCGCGGCCTCGATCTCGGCTTCCGCAGGCGCTTCCCCCAGCGGGGCCTGCGGCAGGCGACCGGCCAGGAGCTCGAACAGCACGACACCGACCGAGTACAGATCGCCAGCTCCCAGCGACGAGCTCGACAGCCCACGACCGTGCAGGCGCTCGGGCGATAGATAGGCGCGGGTGCCGCGCAGCCGGGCCGGCGGAGCGCGTCCAGCCGCCGCCAAGCTCTGCGCAATGCCAAAGTCGCTGATCACCAGGTCACCATACTCTGGGTCGTGCGGGCTGGGTCGGTGCGATCGCTCGCGGTCCCGGAACAGCAGGTTCTCGGGCTTGATGTCGCCGTGCTCGATGCCGACGGCGTGCACCGCGGCCAGGGCCGTGCACAGCTCCTGCATGCGCAGCAGCGTCGCCGCAAGTGGCAGCGGGGCGCGGCGCAGGCGGGCCCGCAGCGAGCCGCCAGCACACAGCTCCATGGTCAGGAAGCGGCCGTCGACGTCTTGCTCGTACAGCGTCAGCACGCCGGGATGGCGCAGGGCGCAGATCAGCTGCGCTTCCGCCAGCGCGCTGGCCAAAGACCGCCTGTCGCTCGACGGGACTACGGACGCCTCAGTCAGCGCGGCGTCCGGCGGGGCAGGGTGAAAGAGCTTGAGCGCCAGCTCACAGTCGAGCTGGGCATCGTGCGCCACGTAGACCACGGCGCTGGCGCCGACCCCAAGCTCGCGCAGCAGGCGGTAGCGGGCTCCAGCTGCCGACCCAAGCAGCGTCGGTGCCGCAGCGCCAGAAGGGCCGAGCACAGCATCAGAGCCGGCGGTGGGCAGCGGCGCTAGACGGAGGCTCTGCCCGGCGCGGTAGCGGGCCAGCGCCAGTGTGCTCGTCCCCTGGCCCGTGCCCTGTCCCGTCTCCTGTCCCGTCTCCTGCTTGGGCCCCTGGCTGCCGTCGGGCCACTCGCTGATCAGGATATCTGCGAGGTCGGCTCGCGCGCCTACGTGGTCACCCTGGGCGGCGCGAATCTCGCTGCGCAACAGCCGCGCCTGCTGCAGCCAGCGGCTTGCCGCAGCGACGGGGCTTGGCGGGGCCGGCAGCCGCGGCCGGGCCGGATCGGGCTGGGCTAGCTCGGCGATGGCCGGATGGCCAAAGACCCGCGACAACAGGGGCAGGGCGGCCGCCCCATCGCGCTGTCGCCACAGCAGGTCAGCGACTAGCAGCTGCAGCTCGCAGTCGCTGGGAATCGCCGCCGAGAGGGCCAGCCCCAGGCGCAGCGCCTCGCTCTGTCCGCCCGACTGCCACAGCCGCAGCAGCGCGGCGCGCAGGCTGGGCTCGGCCTGACTGGGGCGAGCATCCAGGTGGCCGATCCGGCGCAGCTGCGTGGTCAGGAGCTCCAGGTCGTGCTCGGGCAGCGGCTGGCTACCTGCCGCTTGCTGCTCGTCTGCGTCGCTGCGCGGCGTCTCAGCGGCCGGTCGGCTGCGGCTTTCGGGCGGGCGCAGCCGCTTGCGCAGGCGCGAAAAAAAGCGGCGAACCTCGCTGGCCATCACGCCACCTCCAGCTGCAGCTCGCCGACGCTGAGCCGGTCACCACGCAACAGCTGCACGCGCTGCCCTACCCGCTTGCCATTGAGGCGCAGCTCGGGCGTGGCGCGCAGGTGTGGCTGGCCCTCGGCATCGAACGCCAGGACGAGTGGGCTTGCCACCGTGGCGGCTGCGGGGCGGCTCGGCTCGTCGGCTCCCGGCTCGCCCTCCTCGCTGGTCAGCGGCAGGGCCAGCTCCTCCTCGCAGAGCACCACCTGCCGGCCGCGCAGAAGGCCGCTCTCGACGGTCAGCTCAAGGCGGGTCGGCGCTGACTTCTGCACGAAGCGCAGGCGCACCTGCTCGCCCAGGCCCAGCTCGCCGGCCGGCGGCAGGGCGACCCGCGCTTCGATCGGCAGCCCGCCCAAGCGGGTGCCATTTTTCGAGCCGAGATCGCGCAGGGCAAAGCGCGGGCTTGCCCCCTCGGGACCGGTCAGCCACTCGATCTGGCAGTGCTGCCGCGACAGGCCGGGATCGGCGAAGCGCAGGCTGCGGGCTTGCGGCTCGGCCTCATCACCTGTGGTTCCCGCCCCGCGCCCCAGCAAGAGCGGCAGGCGCCCGACGCAGACTAGGTCCAGGCTCTCGCGGGGGCTCGACAGCCGCAGCGTGACCAGAAAGGGCGCTGGCTGGCGGGCTAGCAGCGCGGCTCGCTGCTCGTGGGCCCGCGCCCCGCGGTCCTCGCCGCGCCGACTGCCGAGGCGACCCAGCCGCTCCAGCGCCGCCAAGGCCGCCGCTCGCTCGCCCAGATCCAGGTGCAGCTCGACGGCCTGCCACAGCGCGTGCTCTTCCTCTTGGGTCGTGCGCTGCGCGGTCATGATCTCGTGTAGCTGCTCCAGCTTTTCGATCTCGCCGGCCTGCTCGTAGACGCGGGCTGCCTGGCTCAGATCGCCGCCCAGCTCATAGGCGGTCGCAGCGGCCAGCGGATCGCCACCGCGCAGCAAGAGCTGGGCGGCATCGGCGCAGAGGTCGCGCTCGGCGGGGGTGATGACGCTCTTTTTCAGGATGCGCAGGTAGCTCTGACCCAGCCGCAGCAGCAGCGCTCGGCTCTCGGCATCGTCAGAGCTAGCCTCGGCAAAGTGGGCCGCGACGTGTAGCTCGCGCAGCGCGCTCTCGGGGGCGCCGCGGCACTCGGCCTCCAAGATGTGCATCTCGGCGACCTTGAGGTGCTGCCCGCACAGGGCATAGGCCCGCGCCGCCTCGACATAGCGCCCCTCTGCCTCGGACTTGAGGGCGTAGCGATAGGCCGGGGAAAACCAGCGCAGGAAGCGAGTAGACGAGCTCACCGGGTCTGCTCTCCATCGTACTTGAATCGCCCGGCGGCTTAGCTCAGGCAGTCGTCCAGGTCAGGCGACAAGCGGGCCGGGTCGGGCCGCTCATCCAAGAGCCCAAGGCCAAAGCCAAGGCCAGAGCCAAGGCCAGACCCGGAATTGAGTAGCTAGATGCGCAGATTCGCAGCAGAAAAGGCAAGGCCCCCTGTGGCATAATGATCGCGTGCTCTTGGGGATCGTCACTCACGGGAACCAGCTTGCGGGACTTGCGGCCCGGCTGCGCCGCGGCCTGCGCTTGGCATCGGCGCTGCTGTTGCTGGGCACGCTGGTTGCCGGCTGCGCTGCACCGGGGATTCTGACCGACGGCACCAGTGTCTCGGGCGGGACGTTCAACAACGGCTATCTGCGCAAGGGCCGCCGGCTGCCGCCGCAGGGCATCGGCTACGTCATCCCGCAGCTCTGGCAGGATCGCGGCGCCAACTTTGGCACCGACGAGATGGTCCTTGCCATCATGCGGGCCGCCAAGCGCGTCGCCAAGGAGTACCCCGGGGCGACGCTGGGGGTGGCCGATCTGTCGCTGCCCGGGGGCGGCGAGAGCACGCTGCACCGCTCGCACGAAAACGGTCATGACGCCGACCTGATCTGGTACGCGCTCGACGAGAACAACCGGCCAGTGGCGCCCGTCGATTCGATGCCGGCCTATGGTCGCGACCTGTGGGCCAAGCCCCCGCACGAGACGCCCAATGTGGTGTTCGGTCCGTATACGCCGCGCCGCTTCGACATCCGCCGCAACTGGGCGCTGGTGCGGGCCCTGCTTGCGGACCCCGACATCGAGGTGCAGTACATGTTCGTCCACACCCGGCTGCGGGCCCTGCTGCTCGCCGAGGGGCGGCGTCAGCACGACGACGAAGAGCTGCTCGATCGCGCCGAGGCCCTGCTCAAGCAGCCCGGCGACTCGCTGCCGCACGATGACCATCTGCACCTGCGCATCTACTGCTCGCCGTCGGATCGTGCGCTCGGCTGCCAGGATTACGGGCCTCTACGGTACTGGCGCAAGCGGTATAAGTACATGCCGCCGGCCCCGCGCCCGGACATCGGCTCGCGCAAGCTGGCCAAGCTGTTCTCGACCGGGGTCCCCGCCACCATCGTCCTCGGCCCGCAGAGCCCGACGCTGACCGCCACCTCCTCGCAGTAGCCCGGCGCTACTGGCAGCGATAGACGAGGGCGGCGCCGGTGG
>CAZVMD010000028.1:0-39709 GCA_964628555.1 uncultured Myxococcales bacterium
GATGCCGCCGTCGCTGTCCTCGATCTGGCCCCGACGCTCTGGGTCCCCGAAGACGCCCCGCAACAAGAGCCGCCCCCGGCTCCGTTGTTGCTGCCCCCGGGCGCCACGCCCAGCGAGCCGCCGACCCAGCCAGACAGCCCGGCAGCCCCAAGTGGCGTGGGCACGGTGCGCGTCAACTCGGAGCCAGAAGGGGCCGAGGTCTATGTGCAGCGCAAGCTAGTCGGCAAGACGCCGCTTGAGCTTGGCGAGCAGTCCCTCGACAGCGACGTCAAGCTTGAGCTGCGCATGCCTGGCTACAAGAAGAAGCGCAAGAAGCTGCGCTGGAACGGCGAGCAGGAGCTCGACGTCACGATCAAGCTCGAAGCAGAGACGACCGCCGACAGCCCCGCCCCCGCCGGCGACCCAGCGCCCCCCACCGCCCCGTCGGGGGGCGAGTCTAGCAATTGACAGCACCCGAGCAGTTGAATACACAATGAGCCCTGCTGATCCGTTCCCCTGGAGGTCCTTGTGGCTCGCGTTACCGTCGAAGATTGTCTTGAGAAAGTCCCCAACCGCTTTGCGCTGGTCATCCTAGCGGCGGAGCGGGCTCGCATGCTGTCGCGCCGGGCTCGACCCCTGATCGAGTGCGAGAACAAGGCGGCCGTTACGTCGCTGCGCGAGATCGCCGCGGCCAAGGTGCGCTTCACCGAGGACATCAAGGAAAAGGTCGAGCTGTATCTTGAAGAGATGCGGCAGCGAGGCAGCAAGCGCATTGTGCTACCCGCACCGAAGGCCGCTGCTGCCGCCGCGGAGAGCGCCAGCGAGTAGCCCAACCGCCGGCCTGGTGCTCCGGCACAGCGCTTACCGCGCTCGATGCACCAAGATCTCGACGCCGCCCCGGGGCCCGAGGGTCAGGTTGCGGCGCTCGAAGGCTGGGGGGGCCCAAGGCCGGGTGGCGCTAAAGTCATACCGGCGCAGGATATCGGCCAGGATGATCTTCATCTCGTAGGTGGCGAACGCAGCCCCGATGCAGCGCCGATTGCCGCCGCCAAACGGCATGAACTCAAAGGGCGAAAACTTTCGCTCAAGGAAGCGCTCAGGCACGAACTCGTCGGGCTGGGGATACAGGTCAGGGCGGCTGTGGATCAGGGAAACCGAGACCGCTACCGCCAAGCCTGCCGGCAAGTGATAGCCACGAAAGCTCATTGGCACAGCCAAGGTTCGCGGCACCCAGCCGATCACGGGATATAAGCGCTGCGCTTCGTTGCACACCGCATCGAGGTACGGCAGCCGCGATAGCTCCTCGGCATCGTCGGCTTGGCCCTGCGTAGCTAGCTCAGCTCGCAGCCGCTCGACGACCCGCGGTCGACGCCCGAGCTCGAAAAACAGCCAGCTCAGCGTGATCGCCGTCGTCTCGTGGCCAGCCAGAAGTAGCGTGACCATCTCGTCGCGGATCTGCTCATCGGACATCGCACTGCCGTCGTCGTAGCGGGCCGCGACCAGCAGGCTGAGGATGTCCTGCCGATGTGCATAGCTGCCATCCTGCCGACGCTGCGCAAGCTCCGCCAGGAGGAGCCCACTGAGTGTCGCGAAGCGCCTCTGCGCGTCCTGCCAGGGACGCGCCTTATCCAAGAAGCGCAGCGACGACCGCAGCGAGGCCAGCGTCAGCACCAGCGGATTGAACGCGCCGATGAATTCGACGACCGCCCGCGAAAAGCGCTGGGCCCGCTCAGGCTCAATAACACCGAAGATCGCCTGGATGATGACCTCCAGCGTCAGGGCCTGCGTAAAGCCTTGAACATCGAAGGGACGCCCGAGGGGAAAGTCGGCGCTGTGCCGGCGGGTTAGGCTGCGAATCAGCTCGGCATAGGCGCGCATGCGCGTGCCGTGAAACGGTGGCGTCAGCAGCTTGCGCTCGCGGCGGTGCGACTCGCCGCCGATCAGGATCAGCGAGTTAGCTCCGATAAGCGGCGCCAGTGTGCTGGGCTGAAACGGCCGCGTGTGCTCGGGCGGCAGCGAGTAGATCGTCCGCGCCCCCTCGACGTCGCCAAAGTTTACGACCCAGCGACCAAAGACGTGCGACAGGAAAGGATCGCCATAGCGCAGCGCACAGTCGCGGGCAAAGGCGATGGGCTCGCGCATAAAGCGCAGCATCGACAGGTGAGGGATGCGAGGACCGGGGACATCGACGGGTGGCGTCAGCAAGGAAGACATCGCCTTATCGTATCAGGCCAGTCGGCGTCGGTTGGACCAGGCTGGCTAGCCAGCTGCGACCGAGTGGCCGACGGAAGTGCGGTAGTTTGCTTGCAAGCACAGCTTGCGTTTAGAGTGTTGCGCCCATGGAGAACTCCTCGAACGGGCTCGCCGCGACGCCAGCCAGCTCCAGCGACGAGCCAATCCGCGTCCTGATCGTCGATGACGAGAAGGTCGTACGCGACATGTTGGTTACCTACCTTGGCCTAGAGGGGTTCTCGGTGCGAGCTGTCGAAGACGGCAGCGTCGCCATCGACGAGCTGCAGCGCCGCAGCTATCACGTCGTGCTGTCCGATCTGAAGATGCCGATCGTCGGTGGCCTAGAGCTGCTCTCGCGCATCAACGAGCTGCACCTAAACGTCCTATGCATCATCATGACCGGCTTCGGCACCGTCGAGACGGCGATCGATGCCATGAAGAAGGGCGCCTATGACTATCTGCTCAAGCCCTTCAAGCCCGAGTACGTCACCAGTGTCATCCGTCGTGCCATCGAGCGGCAGCGCCTAGAGCAAGAGAACTTTCGCCTGAAAGAGGCGGTCAGCATCTACCAAATTACCGAGGCCATGGCCCGCTCGCTGTCCCTCGACACCATCCTCGACATGGTGCTCGAAGCAACGCTGGTCGAGGCCGGTGCCGATGTCGCAACGCTGACGCTCAAGAACCTGCAGACCGGCGAATTCGTCGAGCGCACCCGCAAGTACAGCAAGAACGCCCAGACCGATCTGAACTGGTATGGCAGCCACAGCGGCGTCGGTGAGCTTAACCTGTCGGCGATCGTCGAGCAGCACCGGCAGGAGCGACCGCTCCTGGCGCACGGCATCCGCGCTCTGCGCTATTTTGCCGAGCCGCCCAAGGACAAGCGGCTGGTGTCGTTCTGTTCGATCCCGCTCAAGGTCAAAGACAACGTCATCGGCATGCTAAATGCGTACTCGTATACGCGCGGCTACAAGTTCAGCGAAGGACACCGTCGGCTGCTGCAGGTCCTGGCCTCACGCGCGGCGGCGGCGATCGAAAATGCCCGCCTATACGAAGAGCTCGTGGCGTCGAACGATGAGCTGAAGAAAGCCAACTGGACGCTGCGCGAGCACTTCCGCGCCACCATCGTCAGCTTCGCCCGCGCCCTGGAGGAGTCGGACCGCTACACCCGGGGCCACAGCGAGCGCGTGAGCAAGTACGCCGAGCTGATCGGCCGCAAGCTGACGCTGTCCGAGCTCGATCTAGAAAAGCTGCGCTGGGCGGCGCTGATGCACGACATCGGCAAGATCGGCATCCGTGGCGACAAGCTGAACAAGCCAGGCAAGCTGACACCGGAAGAAGTGGCGATGTTCCGCACCCACCCGGCCAAGGGCAAGCGCATCCTCGAGCCCATCCCCTTTATGGAAGAGCTCATCCCCGGCGCGTTCTGTCACCATGAGGCATGGGATGGCTGCGGCTATCCACAAGGCCTGATGGGCGAAAATATCCCGCTTATCGGTCGCATCGTCGCGATTGCCGATACCTACGACGCCATGACCAGCGATCGCAGCTACCGCAAGGCGCGGCCGCATGACGCCGCGATGAACGAGATCGAGCGAGTCTCTGGGGGCCAGTTCGACACGCGGCTCGTCGAAGTGTTCAGCATCGCCATCGACGAGCACCGCCAGAGCGAGCGGCGCAGCGGTCGCGAAGTCCCGCGCTAAAAATAACAAGGTCGCAGCGGCCCATGGCAGCTACGACCCGATGGCGCACGATGATGAGGGGAGCTTATGGCTCGGCGAGCTTGAACTGCGAGCCAGAGTTCTGGATCCCGTTGCGCTGGCAGACGTAGACCAGATACTGGCGACCGGGGGCGTCCAGGCGACGATAGGCGTCGTTGACCAGCTTGAGATCTTTGATGTTGCAGGCGGCCGAGCCGATGATGCGCCAGGCACGCACCGGGCTGCCCTTCTGCACCGACTTCGCCATCTCGATCGCCTTCTGGTAGTTGCCGTTGACGTACTCGGTCTGGGCTTCGCTCAGGCGCGTATCGACATCGCCAGTCGGCTCGACGGCGGGCGTCTTTTCCGGCTTCTCGGGCTTCTCAGGCTTTTCCGGCTTCTCGGGCTTTTCCGGCTTCTCAGGCTTGTCACCCGGATCCTTGGACTTGTGCCGCGGCTCCTTCGTGCGCTCAGGCTTGCTGCCTGAATCCGCCACCGCGCTGTCGCTGCCGCTAGAGCTACCGCTGCCGTCCTTGCACGAGCGCTCTTTGGCCGCCAAGGCCTTGGTCTGCTTCGGCTCGATCGCCAGGATGGCGTTCACATGGCTCTGGAACTCGGAGCAGCGCCCCGAGCCGCGCGCTTCTTCTGCCGCCTTCATGTGATTCTCGACGAAGAGCGGGAAGATCTGATCGTACATCTCGCGCGCAATCTGGCGGTACACCGAGTCACTGGGGATCTCGGCATAGGCGTCGAGCGCCTTGTCGTAGTTCCCTCCGCCCGCGGCCGAGGTGAAGCGATCGTAGATGCCCTTGGACTTCGACTCAGTCTCGGCCAGCTTCTTCTTTGCCTGCGCCGACTCGCGAATTTTCGACGAGACGCCAGGGTTCGTCAGGATCTTGCTGGTCTTATCGACAGCGTCGTTCCAGCGCTTGGCTTGGATATCGCTCTCGACATCGATCAGGGTCTTGGCCGCTTCCGATTCGGGGTCGATGGACGGTCCTCGATTGAGGAACCAGTAGATGCCACCGCCGACGATGGCTAGCAGCAACACGACCATACCGATGGTCATCGCCGGCGAGCGCCCACCGTCGAGATCGACGATCTTGTCGCGGATGTCGATGTCTTGGCCGGGGGGAACGAAGATCAGGCGGACGTGGCCCAGGTCGATTTGATCGCCCTTGCGAAGCTCGACCTTGTTGTAGTCCTCGCCGTTGACGCGCACGCCGTTGGCGCTCTGCAGATCGACGACGTGATAGTGATCGCCTTCGCGAACGATCTTGGCGTGATGCCGCGAGATCGATCGGTGGTTCAGAACGATATCGTTGTCGTCGGTGCGGCCGATAACCATGGCCGCTTTTTCCAGCGGGAACTCTTGGCGCGCAAAGTTGGACGAAACAACGATCAAGCGTGCTGGCTTGTCTGGCGCCTTGGCTACCGGCGGCGGCACATTGGGTGCCTGCACCGTCGGAGCAGCCGAGGCCTGCAGCGCGGGATTCGCAACGGTGGGCGCATTCGAGCCAGGAGCCTGCACCGTGGGTGCAGCCGCAGCCGGAGGCTTGGCCTCGGCCTTGTCTTGCTTGATCGACAGACGATAGTCACCGATGACAATGACATCGCCGTCGCCCAGCGGCACCTTGCCGTTGATGCGTTCGTTGTTGACCTTGACGCCGTTATAGCTCTGTAAATCCTCGACGTAGAGAGCGCTATTCTGCCGAATAATCCGAGCGTGTCGGCGAGACACGTTGCGCTCAGTCAGACGAATGGTGTTGCCCTCCTTCCGCCCGATCGTTATCTCGTCGCGGATGATGGGAACCGGCGTCGTCTTCCCTTCGTCGTCCTCGATGATGAGCTTATACATGGCCCGCGTTCTGGCACATAGCTAGCCTTATACGGCAATTGCGATTTTAGGACCCTGTCTCTTGAGGGTCAAGCACTCGTACTCAGTGCTTCCCCAGCCACTTCCGCGGCATCGGCGCGGCTCTGTGGCGCGACAGTGAACCCACCCGTTCGACCCGGTCCACCCGGTATTGCAACCCACCTTAACGCCCCGCATCCGTCAACCCCGTCAACCCCGACGCCGCCCTAGGTGGCGAGAAGCCCATCGGCGAACCGATCGGATCACCCGCCGGAGCTGCACTCACTGAGCCTTGTACAGGCCCAGGCTCTGGCAGCTCCATCGCGGAGGACTTCCTGCCGACCCCCTCCCCCCCCCCGGTGGGGCTCGCAGCCGTCCCTCCGCCCGCCACATGTGCCGGTGTTGGCGTAGAGCGCTTGGGCAGCAGACGAGCAGAGAGGATACTCCATGCCTTCAAGTAATCGTAAGCCGTGCGCAGCTGATAGTCTTCGCCGCCTGCGGAGTGCTGCGCGATCACGGCATACCCCGGTGGCGGTCCCGCGGGTCGTCGCGCGATCGAGTCGCGCTGCTTGTTCTTTAGGTGGCCGTGCAGATCGCGCTCTTTCTGAGCCGGTTCCTCATTGTTCTGCGGCTTCAGCTCAGACAAACGGACCTGCTCGACCACGACGTCAGGCGTGATGCCTTTTTCCTGGATCGATCGCCCAGACGGAGTGAAGTAGCGGGCGATCGTCAGCTTCAAGGCGCTGCCGTCCTCGAGTTCGATGATCGTCTGCACCGAGCCTTTGCCGAAAGTCTGTGTCCCCATGACCAGCGCGCGACCGTGATCCTGTAGTGCACCTGCAACGATTTCCGCTGCGCTCGCCGAGCCACCGTTTACCAGGCAGATGACCGAAAAATCATCGCGAGTGCCACGATGATGCGCGCGTTCTTCGTCCAGAATACGGCCATTGCGGCCTTCGGTGCGAACGATTAGGCCGTTGTCGATGAACATATCGGCCACGCGCACGGCCTGGTCCAGAAGCCCACCTGGGTTATTACGTAAATCAAGGACCAATCCAGCCAGCTTGCCCGCCGACTCGCGCTCCAAAGCACTGAGCGCGGCCTCTACGTCCCGATCTACGGTCTCAGTAAACTGCTTGACTTTGATGACGCCGTAGTTGGCTTCTAGCAGGAACGCTTCGACGCTGCGCACCCTGATCAGATCGCGCTGGATCGCCAACAGGCGCGTATCGCGCTGACCGCGCCGCGCAATCAGCAGCTGCACGGTCGAGCCACGCTTGCCCCGCATGCGCGCGACATAGTCCGTCATGCCGCGAGTCGGCTGATCGTCGATGCGCAAGATCTGATCGCCGGGCACGATCCCCGCCCTGGCCGCCGGCGTACCCTCCATCACCGACAGCACCGTCAGCACGCCTTCGCGAACATCGACTTCGATGCCAATGCCGCTGAACTGGCCGGCGGTGTCGTTCTTCATCTCGCGGTACTGCTCAGGTCGCAGAAACGCGCTGTGCGGATCGAGCGTCTCGACCAAGCCCTTGAGCGCGCCGTAGATCATCTCGTCGCTGTCGACATCCTCGACGTAGCTCTGTTCGATATACGACATCACGCGCGTCAGCAGGGCCAGCTTCTGATACGGACTGCCCTTGCGGGGGACGGCCGTGGCCACGCCAGCCAGCGCCGACAGCAGCAGCGCACTGAGGCCCGCGGCCAAAAACACCACGGCGCGGTTGGAGAGTGGACGGCGGCCGGCTGGGTTGTCGGCGCCCTTACCGAGACGACGCGCGCTGTCATGCACGCCTGGATGAAGCCCGGTATCCACTAAGCTCAATATATCCTAACCGTTAGAGGCAGAGCAATCAGATCCGAGGACCGTGTGCCGCTGTCGGTAGCGGCTCGGGAGTGGGGATGCGCGCCGCTAGCTGGTAGGCAAACAGGCCCGCGGCCAGCAGAGCTGCGGTCACGCAGTAGGCCATGAGCAGGAACAAGCGATCGCGGCCCGAGAGAGACTGGGCGGCCGACGCGGACACCGGGCCAGCCGTCGTAGCTGCAGGCTCCTCTCCCTCCGGCCCCGGCGGCTGAGCGGTCGACGAAACCTCAGGCCGTTGGGGTCGCTCCGACGCGGCGAGCAGGTAGACAAGCAGGCCCACCGCACAGCCAAACAGCAGGGCCAGCAGCGATCGGCCGTAATAGTCCATGCTCAGCTCAGCAGCGTGACTGTGAAAGCCGAAGCGGCGACCGAGTGGGAAATACAGCAGCACGGGCAGCGGCGCCACGCCAGTGACGAAGAACGCCAGCGAAGATGCGATCGACAACCCGCAGACGGCGTAGCCGGTTGCCAGCGCAGGGTGCGACCGCCTTGCCAAAGAGCTCATGCTTCACCGGGCGGGCTGGCATATAGATCGAGCTCGGGCTGGCCAGAGAGCAGCTGAAAGATGCTGCGAATCTGCGCGTGGCCGATCTGCAGCAGAAAAGCGCTGTTCCGGCCGTAGCTCTTGGCTCCGAGGATAAAGAAGCTGGGCTCGGGATTCTTGAGCGTCTCGGGTCCGGGCGTCGGCTGAGCCAGGCAGTCGCCGCTTGCCCCCAGCAGAGTGGCCGCCAGCTTCATCGGGCCGAAGCTGGCGTAGCACTCGTGCACTTGTAGCTGCTCGTAGATCGATCGCTCAGGTCCGTAGCCGGTCAGTCCGAGCACCTCGTCGACCACGACCTCCAGGCTCGCGCTGGCGACCCCAGGATCAGGCCCTGCTCCGCCCCGCACCAAGCTGACGCGGATGGCTCCGTCGGCGGTCAGCTGCAGGCTACTTACCGTCGTGCCCGGCAGATCGCGAACGCCCGCCGCTTGCACCAGATGGTTGGCCGCAAGGTGCAGCGCTCGCCGCTCGCCAAGGGGATCTGGGAGGTCGCGGCCTGCGCTCGGAAAGGGGACCTCGGCCCCGTCGCGTCGCGCCCAGATCAGCGTCGTCCCACTGCCCAGAAGCTCAGTCAAGTACACAGCTGCCGTTGCCGCGGAGTGGCCACCGCCAACGACCAGGACCCGCCGACCGGCGAAGCGCGCCCGCTCGGCACCCAGGATGTCGGGCACATGACGCAGGATGCGCTCGGCCAGCGCCCGCTCGCCTGGAGCAGGGATGCCACCGCGACCGATGGGATTCGGGCAGGAGTAGGTCCCGCTGCAGTCGAAGACAATATCTGCATGTTCAACCCGCTCAGCGGTCAAAGGAGGCGCTCCGTCACGCTCTGGCGACGACGCTTCAGTGCTCTGTACAAGCAGCTGGAAGCCCTGCTCGGCCCGCGTGGCTTTGCCGATCTGCTCACCCTTTAGCAGCCAAGGGCGCCCAATCGCCACCACCTGCTGTCGCAGTCGCAGCCGCCCACGCAGCAGCGGTGTCTGACTAAGCGGCTCAAGATAGCGAGCGAAAAACTCGCTGCCGCGCGGACAGCGCTCCCAGTCGGCCGGCGCATGCACCGGCGGGGTGCCAGCCTGCTTTAGGGCGGCTCGTCCAAGCGCTGTGGTGTTCATGCGCCAGGGCGAAAACAGCGTCACATGGCCCCAGCGCTGCACGGCCTGCGCAAGCTCACCGCGCTCGAAGACGACGACATCGTGCCCCAGCGTTGCAGCGTACAGCGCGGCTTCCAGGCCGATCGGCCCCGCGCCGATGATCGCGACTCGCTTGGATGACCCAGTGGTTTGCACCGAAGACATGGCGCTCCTCTTCCGTCGCGTGCGCCCCCTACGAACCTTCTGGCGCCACGTCAGCCAAGGATAGTCAGCGAGGATGGACAGCCGCAATTGCAAAGCGCCGATCGCAGCCGGAAAACCTCGCCGCAGCCCCTGCCTGGTGCGTATCCGCCCGTCGAGCATCGTGCTAAGCTTCTGCTACAGCCCGTGAGCGACGAGCAAGGCCGGGACACACAGTCCTCTCCGACGATCATTCCTCTCCAGCGGACCCTGATGCTCCGCCTGGTGCAGGTGGCGTCTGCCATCATGCTCCTGTGGTTCGTGGTCTTCCTGGGGCTCAACGATCGCTCGCTTGGTCGCCTGATCACCAAGATCGTCACCGGCCAGGTCAGCGGTCAGTTCAACCTGGGCTCGGCGCACTATGACTACTGGAGCAGCCTGGCCTCGCTGATCCTCAACATCCAGGCCCCCGTCGTCGGCGAAAACTTCGAGCTGCGCGATCCCAATGGTGCGGTGGTGATGCGCGCCAAGCGCGTCGAAGCGCGCATGTACGTCGGTGAGCTGGTACGTGGCCTGCTGCGATCAGCCATCAGCGCGCCCTTTGGCCGCGGCGTGTTCATCGAGCTGCACTTCGCCTCGGGCACGGTGCACGGGGCGTGGGCCGGCATCCATCCGATCACTCTGCCGCGGCCACCGGGGGTCGTGGTGCCGCCGCTGGGTACCCCTTACACCGAGGTCAACATCGTCGCGGCGATGGGCAGCCGCAAGCCCAAGCCGGAAGACGCGCCCCCCTCGCCCGGCCACGTCCGCATCGTCGTCGACAGCCCGGGTGTAACCATCGTCAATGCCCACTACGAGATGGCCTTCTCGGGCTGGCGCGGTCAGCTCGACGGCCTGACCGGCACAGCGACGCTGCGCATGTCGACCGATGCCGCCGAGACGCGCCCCGGCTTGATCAGCTTCGTCTATGAGATCGCCAAGGCCACGGCCAGCTCAGGTGAGCTGGTCCTCGGGACGAAAGAGGGGGCCGGCGAGTTTCCTTTTCACCTACGCAACGTCGCACTGCGGCGCTTCGGCGCACGCGCCAGCCGCCGACAAGATCTGGTGTTTCGTGGCCAGCTGGAAGCCAACGGCGCCATGGTCGAAGTCGATGGCAGCCTCCTCGATACCTACTGCGATCCCGGGGTCCGCCTAGAGTTGAGTTTCGAGCACGGCGCCCAGCTTGCCGGGCTGATCCCGGGCGGGCTGATCAGGGCGAGCGGCGATCCACGCGGCCGCGTCCGCTTCTTCGGCCCGTTTTCCTCGCCGCTGCCGCTGACCCCGCGGGGCCGGCAAGCGCCCTGCTTGAGCGAGTCCTGGCACCAGACCCCGTATCCCAGCGATCCCGAAGAGCGCACCATCGTCATCGAAGGTCAGGTCGGCGGCGTCGAGGCAGAGGTCGCGACCATCGCCATCCATCAGGCCAGCTCAGCCTTCCAGCTAGTGGGGGGCGAGCTGCAGCTCTCGCGCATCGTGGGCCAAGCGCTCGGTGGTGAAGTGCGCGCCGAGCCGATGAAGATCAGCTTTCTGGGTGACATGCCGTGGTCAGCCCGCATCGCCATGACCAGCACCGATCCCTCGCAGGTCGAGCTAGTGCCGCCCTTCCTGCGACCCTTTGTGGCCGGCAAGCTGCGCGGTGGCTTTCGCGCCTCGGGTCGCCTGGCCAAGCACGCCCATCCCGAGCGCGTCAGCATCGAGCGCGTCGAAGCCACGCTGGAGCGCCTAGCCCACCATGACCCCCTGCCTAAAGAGGTCAAGCTCGCCGGCACGTTCCTTTACAACCCTGAGCTCCTGACCTTCCGAGGTCTATACCTCAACGGGGAAGCCCTGGCGGTCGATGTCGATCGCGGCAGCGTCGGGATGAAAAACGGCCGCCTGGAGATCCCGAAGTTCGAGCTGCGCGGACGGGGCAGCTCGATGGAGCGCATCGTGCAGTTCGTTGGTCAGTCAGTGGGCCTGACCTCGACGGCCGAAGAGGGCAAGCTCAAGATGCGCATCGCTGGCCGCCTGGCCCGCCCCGAGCTGCTCGGCGGCGAGATGTCACTGAGCAGCCTCGATCTGAATGGCCAGCGCTTCGCCGATGCGGCGACCAACTTCGAGCTGCGCGATGGCACGCTGCATCTGTCGCGCCTGCAAGCCCAAGGACCGCTCGGTCAGGTGCGCGGCGATGGTTCGATGCAGCTGTTCTTAAAAGACGTCAGCAGCCGGCCAGCCGATCCCGCGCTCAGCGTGTCGGCGCAGCTTGAGCGCATCAACCTTGAAGTGCTGCGCAAGTTTGCCCCGCTGCAGGGACTTCTCGACGGCCAAGTCACTCTGAGCGGCACGCTGGGCAAGCCGCTTGGCAACCTGGCGGCCAGGGTGCCGGGGCTGCAAGTGCAAGACACTCTGCTCAAAGACCTGCTGTTCGATGCGGAGCTTGGCCCAAGTACGGTCACCCTGCGCTCGCTGTCGACCAAGCTGGGGACCGGGTTAATCAGTGGCTCGGCAGTGCTGCGACGGGATGGCGATCGCTGGCTGGACTTCACACTGAAGCCAAGCAACCTCCCGCTGCGGCAGCTGCCTGGGGTCTCAGGGCTGCCCTTCGATCTCAACGGCACGCTCTCTGGCGAGCTTCGCCTGCTCGGTGCTACCGCCATCCTGCAGCCGCGCCTGGATGGCCAGCTCGCCGTCGATGGCGTCAGCGTAGCCGGCCGTCTACCGCCAGCTAGCGTGACCGAGCCGGCTGCGCCACTCCGCGATCCCGATCCCCTGTTTTCGCTGTTCGGCATGGCCGTCCACTCGCTCTTGCTCGACCGCGGTGCGCTGAAGTTCACCGAGCGGCCGGATGGTGGCACCCAGATCCAAGGCAAGCTGTTCAAGGAGTTTGCCGTCAGCGGGCTGCTCTATCTGGATCCCGCCCACCCGCGCGGTGAGTTCAGCATCCAGTTCGGCTGCCCATTCCAGACCAGCGCGGCGACGCATCGGGGCGCGCCGTCGAACAGCGCAAGCGGGCTGGCGGGTGAGGCGATCTCCGCGCAGCGTGCTGCGGCCTGCGACATGGTGGTCGGCCGCCTGCTGACCGATCTGCAGCAGCTAGGAGACGTCAACGCCTATACCAGCGGCGTCGTGACGGTCCGCTTTGGCGACGATCCGCGCGAGCTGTTCACGGCCGCGGGGCCAAGCCCGACGGCCAGCAGCGGCGCCACGGCCACCTGTCCGCAGCTAGCGGCGCGGCCGATTAACAAGGTGCTCGGCTTACCGCTGGCGGTCACCATGCGGCTGGGGCGGGCGCTCTTTGAAGTCCGCGCCTACGACGACGAAGGTGATGAGCAGCGCTACCGCGTGCACAATCGCGGCGATGTGCTGGTCTGTACCGACGGACGCAGCCTAGAGCTTGGCCAGGTGCAGATGGTGAGTCAGCGCCAGAACACCAACCCCAGCTCGGCGCTCCCGGCAGAGCGGCGAGCCGGGGATGCACACGACAACACCTCGGGCGAGGCCAGCATGCGCGGACTCCTGAGCCCTGATGACACCGATCTGCGGGTTCTGGGTCAGATTCGTCTTGAGCTGTTTGAGAGCCTGCTCCGCGCCAGCTTCCGTCATGCGCACGGCGATGCCTCGGTCGATGTCGCCCTGCGCGGCAAGCCCAGCGATCTGCGGCTGCTCGGGCGTGTCGAGATCAAAGACTCGCGCTTCATCCCCAACGCGATCGATACGCCGGTCGAGGTGAAGCGCGGCGTCCTGGATCTGACGGCGGGCCGCGCCACCTTGCATACCCTGCAGGCAGTTGTCGATGGTGCCGAGACCTATGCCAGCGGCACCATCGATATCCAGAGCCTGGCGCCTCTGCGCTTTGGCAGCATCGACTTCCGCTTGCGCGGCGATCTCTCTGCCCAGCTCTTGCAGTGGCAGTTCGCGCGCAACCTGGCGGAAGCCCGAGGTCGCTTGGCCCTGCGCAGCCTGCATATCACCGGCACCTTCGTCGAGCCAATCGCCGAAGGCACGCTGGTCGCCAAGGATCTGTTCCTGAACCTGCGTCGCTTCCACGAGCTCTACTTTGCCCATGGAACCGTCGCCCTGGTGCCTGGCAGCGGCAAGACGGGCCGCATTCTGATCGGCTGCGTTGCCGGTCAAGGGGGTGACCCAGCTGGCTGTGAGCCACTCAGCGGCACCGTCGATGGTGATGGCCGCGTCCAGCTCAATGGCCGGGTCGAGCATAGCGGCCTGGGTGGCTTCATGCGACCCAACTGGTATCACGCGCTCGACAAGGTCCGCTCAGCCGTCGTGCTTGAGAACGTCCGACACACCGTCAGCGGCGTCTACAACGTCGAAGTGACCACACCTGCCCCCGGCCTGCAGATTGTTGGCAACCGCGATGAGATGCGCGTCCTGGGCAATGTCGAGGTGGTCTCGGGCCGCTACATGCAGGACTTCGATCTGGTCGATCGCTTCCTCTCTGCCCGTCGCGTAGTCGAGGAAGAGGCGCCATTTTGGGAGGGTGATCCCTTCCTCTCAGGACTGATGCTGGGCCTGAACGTGCGAACCCGCGGCACCTTCCGCGTGCTGAACAACATCGCGGACCTGCGACTGGCGACCAATGACTTTGTCGTCAACGGCCCGCTGGAAAACGTCGCCATGGGGGGCGTGATTCGCGTCGAGACCGGCTTTTTCAATATCCCTGGCCTGCGCAGCGAATTCCAGGTGCGCGGCGATAGTCGCATCGACTTTTCGGCTAGTGCGCGCTGGCCTGAGACGCCCTATGTCGATGTCCGCGGCAGCGCCCGCGAGCTTGACCAAAACGATCAGCAGCGCAACATCGAGCTGGCACTGCGCGGCAAGGTCAAAGAGCTGCGCATCGACTGCCTGTCATCCGACAACATGAGCGCCGCCGACTGTGCCACGTTCCTGGTGCTGGGCGAGGCGGGCAGCGATCCGCGCCGGCTCGCCAACGCAGCCGGTAACCCCCGCGCACTGCAGTACGGCGATCCAGCGGCGAAGCTCTTGTCGAGTCAGCTCCTCACCAACCAAGTCACCGATCCACTGCGCGAGAAGCTGCGCCTCGATACTGTGCGAATTCAGTTTGGTGTCAGCTCGTTCGACGTGCAGCTGTGCAAGCGCTTCGGTCTGTATCTGCGCATGTGCGGACTGGCAGAGTGGGGACTGTTCGGCTCGATCGGCAACCGCTACCGCGGCTTTGGTGAGCTGCAGCTGAGCGACATCACCGTGGGCCAGATCAGCCTCGAGCGCGTCGAGCGCGGCTTTTCGTTCCTGGAAGACACGATCAACCGCTTCAAGGTGCAAGCCGGCTTCCGACTGCCGCTGCGCTACTAGACTACCCGTCGGAAGCCCGCCCGCGGCATACGCGACGCAGCGCGCGACAGTTGAACACCGACGAGCCACATGGCCTCATCTGCAGGGGGATCGCAGCCGGGGGAAAGCGGGAGCGAGAAGCGGGAGCGAGAAGCGGGAGCGAGAAGCGGGAGCGAGCGACCGAACGCGGGAGGGAGGCAGCCGGGAACAGCCCGGGCTGGCCTACCAGAAGGCCTGCAGCATCGCCGAGCCACCAAAGACGTTGATGTCTTCGACGCGGTAGCGGCGACCAGGCTGATTGATGGCGGCGCGATAGGCAGGGTTCCAGTCGTACGGACACTTGAGATCGACCCGGAACTGATCGCAGCCGCGGCCGCCGTTGACTGCGCTGTTGATCGTCTGGCGATCGGCGATGTCCGACGGATAGCCGATGGTGCCGGCGTCATCCTGCGTGATGCCATGGCCCTGATCGCGCTGATAGTAGCCAGCCAGGCGCAGACGAGCATGACGGAACAGCTCGACGACAATGCCGACATCGGCGTTGAACTGCAGATAGTTTTCAATGACCGTCAGGCCGTTATACGGCTTCTGGTAGTAGGCGGTGCCCTTCTTCTCCGTCGTCGGCAGGCGCGGCGAGTTGTTGTTCGCGAAGTCATCCGGCGTCCGGCAGGCCGGATTGAAATATCCCTGCGTCACCGCGTTGTTGGTCCCGGCCTGACCGAACTGATCCTTGAAGTTAAACTGCGGCGGCAGCGCGGTCTGATCGTCGCAGATCAGGGCGTTCGAGGACGAGAACAGCTCCCAGGCCTCGGAGTAGCCTTTGCCCAGGAAGTTGAAGGTCAGCCCAGCGCGGAAGTCGAGCGCCAAGCGGTGGCCCTTGCGCTTGTTCTCCAGCGGAGTCGCTTCGAAGCCGAACGTCGCGCCCGCCTTCTGCTGCGGTGCACCGCGCTTCTGCGCAAAGCCTAGATCCTGCTTCCACGGCGAGTTGTTGTTATCCCAGGTACGAGCCAGCGGAATCATGTACCAGAGACCAAGGTAGGGATCGACGTAGCGAAAGCGATGCGACAGCGCGGTCTTGATGACGAACCGGTTCAAGCCGTCAGAAACACCGCCCCAGCCGGTCTTGCCCGTCGGGTCCAGCGCAATCGACTGATCAATCAGCGCCTTCTGCGATGCCACGTTGGGATCCAGGTAGGTGCGCGAGTTGTCGTAGTTCATGATCGTGCCGATCGAGATCTGGGCATCGAGCCCGATCACCCAGGTCGGCTTCGTCGGATCGCGGCGCTGCGACACCGGAGCACCCATCAGCGACAGGTTGATGGTGTCGAGCATGTCCTTGCCGTTGCCGCCGCGCGCTGGCGGCCGGAACAGCAGCGTGCCATCCGGTGCCATCGCCTGGTCGGCCGGCTGGATCGGATACAAGCCGTCGAGATACGTCGAGGAGGCGCTGGCGATGCAGGCATAGTCCGTGGCGCCGCAGCTGTTAAAGCCTGCCTCCCGATCGAAGTTATATTGCCGCTCATCGCGCAGCACGAGCGGCAGCGAGACGCCAAGCTGCAGCTCCTGGAACAAGCCGATCGCCAAGTCGATTGACATGGCGTGCCGGCGCTGCGTGTACACCAGGTCGGGAACCGTCTGCGTAAGCTGTAGATCCTGCCCAGGCGCTACGCCGAAACGACGGTAGAGGTAGTCTCGCGTCGTCGGGCTCTGCAGGTACGGCACCGACTCGCGCATGATGCGCGCCGTCTTGTAGGTGAACTGATACGTGGCACCGAGCCGAAAGCCAAAGACTTTGTCCTTCTCGAAGGAACTAGCCATGTCCGTGATCTCGGCGGCGGAGGCGGGTGCGCTGCCCCAAGTCAGAAAGCCCCATGTACAGGACAGGACAGCGGCGGCGAAGAGAGTTCGCATGGTGAAACGGTATCGTTTCTTTGGCTGGAGAGTCAAGGGGCTGGCCGCTTTGCGCGCTGCCGGCCGTGGCGGCTTGCCGAATGGCCGGTCGCACTGGCGGCCGCTGCGGTCAGGGCAGCGGGTGGTGTGGCAAAGTCGGCGTAGCGATGCTAAGGCTTGGCCGCCCGCCGCCCGCCCGCGCCGCGCTACTGCAGCAGGGTGCGATTGAGCTTGCTGATGAACTCAACCGCCCGCAGATCACGGCCTAGCTGATGGCGCAGGACCGCCAGCAAGACATCACGACAGGTGGTCAGCACCGCCGGAGGCAGGGCAGCGAAGCGCTCGACCGCTACCGTACTGGGATCGCTCTCGGCGAGATCGATTAGGGCTCGCCAGACCGCCACCGGCAGCCCACCTGAGCGACCCGAGAGGATCAGCCCGAGATCATGGGGTGTAGGTCCACCGAAGCAGGTGTAGGGACAGTGAACCCCGCCCCGCTCGACATCAAAGGGGACGTAGGCCGTAGGAAGGTGGCTCGGAAACGAACCGGCGATTGGCGGCGGCGGCAGATGCGCAGAGCCCGCGGCTGCAGTCCCAGAGCCTCCCCACAATGGCAGCGTGCCGGAGCCCGCGCTTGCTGTGCGCCCGCGCTCGCCCGACCGCAGGGAAGCTTCGAGCTCACGAGCTAGATCAGCGCCACAGGCCGCGCAGGCCCGCAGCGATAGCCCCAGCCCGACCGCATCGAGCAGCCGCAGCTCAAAGCTGCGCAGCGGGCTCACGCTCGGCCGATCGCTAAGCGGCAGATCGTCGAGACGCTGCAGGAAGGCGCAGAGCAGGGCATAAACCTGCGGCTCGGGCTCATGCGGTGGACACAAGTGCTGGCAGAGCTCGCAGACGTAGCAGGCGTGGCCAAAGCGACCGAGCTCCTGCCCCAGGCGCAAGAAGCCGCGCTGCGCGTGCAGCTCTTCGAGGATCCACAGATCGCTGCGCTCACGCAGCGAAGCCTCGCCACAGCCGAACAGCCCGAGGGCAGCGCCAAAGCGCTTGCGGCTCTTCTTCGCGCCTCGGGCCAGCGCCGACACTTTGCCGTGGCGCTCCGTCAGCAGGGTCACGATGCGATCGGCCTCGCCGTAATCCGTAACCCGGAGCACGATCGCTTGCGTAAGCGTGACCTGAGACATGGCCCGCACTTTAGCGTGGCGCGACGACGCCAGCCCTGGAAAAGCGGGCATGCTGCGTCCGTGCGACTCATCCGACCTTCCGATTTTCTCGTCGAGCAAATGATCCGCGACGCTCTGCTTTTGCGCTTGCCTCGTCGAAGAGCTTGTTAGAATCGGGCCCATGCCTGCGCCACAGCTACACCTGACGTTTGGCGATATGGTTCAGCACAATGCCGGTGTTCCGTCGGAGATGCGGCGCGCCTGTGCCGCCGAGCCGGCCTATGCCCGCTTTGGATCGATCTTCCACGACCTGCCGTACTACTACGCGCCGATGGTCTTTGAGGCGGTTCGCTACGGCTTGGGCGCCCCGGCGCTCGACGAGCCTTGGGGCTATCGCATCCACTCAGTGCGACCGGATCGCCTGGTCGCCAGCTTCATTCGCGTTGTGCGCAGCGCTCCGGTGCTGACGCAGCAAGAGCGCTTGGCACTGATCGGCGGCCTGCTGTCACACTGCGCAATCGATCTGGCCATGCACCCGCTGGTCAACTTCTGCGCCCGCCGCGATGTCGCCCGCTTCGGCGGCCACGAGAGCACGCATCACCGCCTGACCGAGAAGTATCAGGCGCTGTTCATCCATCTCTGGCGCTTCGGTGACGACGCGATCGGTACCCCGGCGTTTGCCGAGCGAGCCCGCATCACCAAGCGCGGGACGGCGCTCACCTCGCGCATCGAGCCCTCGCTGGTCTACGTCGCGCTGAATGCCTATCGCGGCGCCTATGGCAGCGCGCCGCAAGCGATGCAGTTTTGTCGCTGGGTGCGCAACTTCAAGCAGTTTGGTCTGCTGTTGTCGACGCCCTGGGTAGCCAAAAACAGCCTGCGCTGTCGCACCGACGCCCTGCGTGAGCGCTACTTCGTCAACGAGACCTTCGACTGTCGAGCATTCTTTGTCGCCGCCGAAGATCGGCTCGGCAAGCTCACCCGCTTGGGTCTGGACTACTTCGCCGCCGGCGACTTTTCGAAAGAAGCCGAAGACGAGTTCTGTCGCGTCGCGGCCATCGATGATCTGGCCGAGCCCACGCCCATCGACCTGCCCGCGCTCCCCTTCCTGCCCCCGGTCCGCGGCAAGGTGATGCTGCCGCGCGCCCCACGCAAGCCACGCTTTCGTCTGCCGCGGGTTGCTTTCCGCCGCAAGAAGAAGCCAGCGGTCACCAGCGCCAACGCCTAGCGCAGCTACGCTTTGACCGCACGCTTGCGCTGCAGCACGCCGGCGGCGTGAAGGACCACAGGCTCGTCGGCTAGCTGCACCGACAGATCCAGCGTCAGGGAATGCTCGCCCACACAGGCGGCAAGCTTGGCCAAAAGCTGGGCTAGCTCGCCACTGCACACGGCACCCAGCGTCGTGCAGACTTCCTCGGCCAGCGCCTGAGCCTCGGCTCGTCCGACGGGCAGCAGGACCGCGTCTTCTTTGCCCAGCCGCAGGACCGCACCCAAGCCGCGCTCTTGCGCAGCGGTGATGCGAAGCTGTGGGTGCGACGGCAGGACCTCGCGCAGCAGCACATAGGGACCCTTGGCCAGATAGAGCGCCGCTTGCCGTCGCAGCTCGGCCTGTGTCTGGCACACCGTCCGCACCGCGGCTTCGGCGGCCACGAGCGCTGCGACATCGGACTGCGGCGGCACGCTAGCGACCAGCTCGATCGGGAAGCTCAGCTTGCTGGCGATGCGCAGGACCGCCGTGCCGGTATTGGCTGGGGCCTGCCGCGTGACCCGCACGCCATAGGCAGACAGCAGACGCTTCAGGTCATGATCGCTGAGCACCTCGTCCCGTACCATCGCACCTGCGACGTAAAGCGGCGGCGGCAGGGTGGCAAACACGCTCTGCACGCGCTCTTCTTCCGCGCGCACGGCCAGCGGCTTGTCCTCGCCAGGGGTCCGAGCCAGCGGCGAGCCGCCGAGGGCCCGCAGCAGGGCTCGCAGCCGCTCGGGCTGGCTGGGATCGACGCGAACCAGCGAGCCAAGCCCTTGCAGCGCAGGCTCGTGCTCGGCCAAGAGCGCGGGTGGACCACAGAGCAGCGCCGTCGGGACTTCGCGCAGGACCTGCTCAACCGAGGTCCGCAGTGCGGCCGCGGTGGTCGGCGCGTCCTCCGCGATCTCGACGGAGCGTAGCAGGATCGGCGGCGAGCTGCGGACCCGCTGCACCTCGGCACTGACAAAGTCCGCGCCACCGCCGACCACCACCATGGCGGCTCGCGGTCGCCGGCCCCCGCCCCCAGGGCGCGGCTCGGTGATCGCTGCGGCATCAAACAGCGCGGCATGGGCCAGCCACTCTTCCAGATCGCTGGTGATCACCGCCCGACAGCGACGCGATACCGCTCGCAGCAGCGCGCGATCGCGGACCGGCGTGGTCGGCAAGTCCAGCAGGACGGCGGGCTTCTCGGCCAAAAGCGGCAGCAGTGTCTGCGCTCGCACTCCGCGCCCTAGCGCCAGCAAGACCGCCCGGGTCGCCGGATCGCGGGCCAGAAAGCGAACAACCTCTGCCGGATCGCCATCCCCGACGGAAATCAGCCACGAAGCCGAGAGGCCCCGCCCAACCAAGAGCGGCACTACCTCGGGCAGCGCTTCCCGGCGCGGAACGATCCAGGCGACGGCGCCGCGACGCGGGCGCTCGCTCAGGGGCGCAGCGAGCGGCGCAATACCATCGAGATTATTCAAGAAGCCAAAGCTGTGTGGCCCCAGCGTCCCAGCCTGCTCACCGAGGCCAATCGTTGGTCGCTCAGCCGGAGGCGAGCCATCCCCCAGCCAGGCCGCGGCGGCACCATCAACACTGCCGCCCACCGCTAGCAGGTTGTTCGCCACCCGCGTCAGGGCCGCGCTGTTGCCATCGAGGCAAAAGGCCCGGGCACGCAGGAGCTGCGACAGGTCACTTTCGACCTGCGTCGCTTCTGTCAGCTGGCCAGCCAGCTGTGGTCGCGGCAGGGCCGACGACACCGTACGTGCCGCGACCTTGCCCTCCACCCGTGGCGCTTGCCGGGGACGCCCCATCAGTCGCCCCCGTCGATCACAAGATCGTCGGCCGACTGGACATCCTCAGGAGCTACGTCGGCCTCGTCGCCTGGCGCGGCGAAGCTCGCAAATGGAGCCAGTCCGTCGAGGCGCAGGCGCTCACCCAGCTCCGCGATGCTGTCGAAGGTGCGGCCCTGCGGAGGCACTGTGCGCTCAGGCTGCTGCAGCTTCAGCAGAGGTCGCGGGAGCTCGTCGATGGCCAAGCGCAGGCGTCCCAAGTCCCATGTCTCGACGGCAGGAGCGGTCGCGCGCGACGGGCTGCGCGGCGACTTGGGCAGAGCGAGCGCAGGTACCGGACCTCCCGGCAAGACTGCAAGCACACAGCGCGCCGGCCCACGCAGCCGCTGCACCCCCTGCAGACAGCGCCGCTGGAGCAGGATGTCTTCTTTGCTGGCCAGGCCACCGGTCACGGACACCGCGTGCAGCACTGAGGTCACATGCGGAAGATCCAAGTCCTCGGCCAGCGACGGGGCCAGCCAGGCATGGCGACCATCGCCAACTACCACAGTCGCGATCTCTACCTGCCGCAGCAGGCTGGTGAGCAGCGCCACCGTCATCGGCTCACGCTCCAGGCTGTCACCTAGTGGCTCGGTGAGCGCGGCATCCCAGATGTGGATCACGCGGCTGACCCCGGCCTTGCCCAGCGCTAAGAGGCGCTCGACAGAGGGCGCGGTACTGGCAATCAACACCGCGATCGTGTCACCCAGCCCAGCTGCGGTGTGCAGCACGGCGTCATCGCTGCGGCCAAGAACCGCCAGGACGGTCATCGGCCCTCCTTCTTGTGGCTGCTCCCACCCGGCGCCTGGACTGGCACAGGAGCGGTGTCCGCACCGACAAAGTCAAACGCCGAGTCGTCTTCATCAGCGGCGAAGCCAGCGGGGCCGGCCAGCGCCGCCGGGGCGGTCATCGGTCTGGCCCCTCCAGCACGGCCAGCGCCGGGGTCGGCGCCAGCCCGGTCCGTCGCTGCAGGGGCGCTGCCCATCATCGGGGCAGCGTGCCCGACCTCGGCCACGATGTTGCGAATACGGGCCGTCGTCGCCTCATCGCCGCTGAGCGTATCTTCAGTGAAATCCCAGGGGTCATCGCTCGCCGCGCCACTGTCCTCGGCCCCGAATTCGGCCGCCACAGCCTCGTCGCTAGACATCGCCTGCGTCTGTTCATCGTCGACGCGCGTCGGTGGGACTGGGCCAGGCGCCCGCATTGGCATCACCTGCGTCGTCGCTGCCAGCTGATCGAGCAGCTCACGCAGGGCCGCCAGGCTCTCGCTATCTGTGACCCGCAGGCTGTACGTCGCGCCGGCGACATCCGTCGCTCCGACGTGGACCTGCCACTGCAGCGACTCGGCCAGAGCAGCTCGCCCGGTGCCCAAGAGGCCCCATAGCGCCGCCCCCGACAGACCCTTTTCGCCCGCCCCAGCTGCCGACGGTGCTAGCCAGGAGCGCTGCTCAACCGGCAGCGGCTCGAACGCCTCCTGGGTGAAGTGGCGATGGCGCTCCAGGTTCGCCAGGTTGGGAATCGTCTGCGCGCTCTCTTCGTCGGGGGGAACAATCAGCAGCTCAGCGTCGTGCAAGCCCCAAGACATGCGATGCCGCCCCGGCGGAATCGTCAGCACCACCGGCACCGTCAGCGGTGGCTGATCTTCCGCGACATCGAGCTCAATGCTGAGATCTAGATATCGCCCCCGCTCGTCGCAGAGCTGCAGCTTGCCGGCTTCGGCCAAGGCCGCTCCGCCCGGCAGGTAGGCCCCCCCCAGGCGCGAGGCCAAGCGCGGAGCGATGTCTCTTCCGGCCGGAGTATCGCCCATCAGCAACAGCCGCGGCGGCACCATCGCGCACGCAGCCATCAGCGCGTCGGCATAGGGCTCGTAGCGCATCTCCTGCTCTTGGAACAGCCGATCGCCCGTGAGGAGCAGGACCTTGTCGGCGCCAAAGCGGCCACAAAGGACCGTGATGTCCTCGTCGCTGCGCGACGGCTCCGTCGGCAACGGCACCAGCGCGTATACCGAGAGCCCAAGAGCGCTCCCCAGCCGACGCGCCTGGCCAAGCGCTTCCAGCGACACCGGCAGGAGCGCGCCGCGATTGAACTCCATGAGCACGAGCAGATTCGCCACTAGCGTGCCACCTGTCCACCGTCGATGACCAGCACCGATCCGGTCATAAATGCCGAGTCTTCCGAGGCCAAGTATACAAGAAGCGGGGCAAGTTCGGCGGGTTCTCCCGCGCGGCGCAGTGGAATTTTCTTAAGCAGGCGATCCGCGACCTCCGGGGTGTCGAAGGCCTGCGCATTGAGGTCGGTGCGGAAGTATCCCGGGGCCAGCGCATTTACGGTTACGCCATAGCGTGCCCACTCGATGGCCAAGGCTTTGGTAAGCGAGATCAGGGCCCCTTTGCTGGCCGAGTAGACCGCAAGGTTTGGCTCACCAACCAGCCCGGCGATCGACGCCATGTTGACAAGTCGCCCCCAGCGGCCCGCCGTCAGCTGTGCGCCGAAGGTGCGAGCCGTCAACAGGGCGCCGATCAGGTTGACCTCCAGCAGGCTGCGCAGCGCTGCGGTGTCGGTCTCTAGGAACGGACGAACCAGGGCCGCGCCGGCGTTGTTGACGAGGATCTCGCAGCGTCCCCAGGTCTGCTGCACCGTCGTCGCAGCAGCGCTCAGCTCGGCTTCGCTGGTGACGTCGGTGGGCACGACGAGGGCGCTGCCCCCAGCCTCGACGATGGACGCCGCCGTCGCCTCAAGACTGTCGCGCCCCCGCCCAAGCAGAGCCACGCGCGCGCCCGCCGCCGCCAGCCCGCAGGCCGCCACCCGGCCGAGTCCACGCCCCGCTCCCGTCACAACGGCCACGCGACCGTGCAAGCGCAGATCGGCCCGCGACCCGGCTTCGGTTCTTACGACATCTGCGCACATGAGGGTTTTAATACCACCATGTAGGCAAGCTGTCTACCTTTTAGCGGACGCGAGCAGAGACCCGGCCCGCTAGCCGTGGCGTCGTCGCCGTCGCAGGAACGCCCCGCAGAGCAGAACCCCCAGCGCCCCGAGCAGCACCGCACTGGTACTCGTCCGCTGCAGCCCGCCCCGCGCGCCCAGGCCGAGGAACGAGCAGCCTCCCTCGCCGGCCATCTTGGGCAGCGGATCCATGCCATCGTCCTGCGGCATCGGATCCATCGGATCAGGACCTGGTGGTGGCTCGACGCGCGGCTTGGTGATCGAGAAGCGATCGATCTCGACCCCGGTGTCGTTGTACGCCACGCCGGAGACGGTCAGGTCGGTGACGCGCAGCGACACGAAGTTGTACGCCGACTTCGAGATCACCTTGGTCGCCCGGCTCTGCTTGGTGTCGCTGTAAAGCGGCGCGCCGGCCCCGCCCGAGACGACGTAGGTCACGCTGCTGCCGTCGCTCATGCGGGCGTAGACGTGATCGTGCCCAGCGAAGACGGCGGTGACTTTGTTCTTGGGATCGCGGAACAGCGGCACCCACTTGGCGATGACGCGGTTGTCGTCGCCGTGGCTGCCGGGGGAGTAGGCCGCGTGATGGAACCACACAAAGACGTGCTGGATGTCGCGGCTCTTCTGCGCCTGACTCAGGCTCTGCTCGAGGAAGGCGTTCTGATCGCTGTCCTGCACATCGTTCGAGTCGAGCGCGATGAACTGGCTGTTGCCACAGACGAAGGAGTAGTACGGCGTCCAGGGCTGGCTGGCCGGCATCGCCCGTGGACTGGGGAAGATGGCGCCGTAGTTGCCGTCGTAGGGTGTGGTGGCGTCGTGATTGCCGGGCGCCGCCATGAACGGCACGCTGGCGAACAAGTCCCGTGTGGCTGGGAAAAACTCAGCCAGGTACTGCGTGTAGCGCCCGCTCGGCGCGATGTCGCCGCTCTCAAAGACCATGTCGGGGACGCGCTTTTTGACCTCATCCAACAGACGGGCATGAGCCGTTGCCCCATCGCGGCTGTCGCCGTAAAACACCAGATCGAGCGGCAGCTTATCGCCCACCGCGGGACAGGTGGCAAAGGCATAGGTGGGGCTGCTCGCACTACCGCTCTCGACGGAGTACTCGTAGATCGTGCTTGGCTTGAGGCCAGTAACGACGACCTCATGATCACGGGCCGCCGCCCCAGCCTTCATCGCAAAGGTCGTCTGCCCCTTCTGCCGCAGCTTGAGCACCGTCGAATCGGCCGACCCTGTGGTCCCCCAGCGGACGATCATGGTGTCCGGGGTGACGCCGCGGGCCAAGAAGGGACCGTAGCTGATCGTCTCGGCGGCCGCCGAGTGCAGACTAGCGAGAGAGAGCGTAGCGGTAAGAGCGGCGACGAAGCGGGCGTGCTCAGTGCGATAGGACATGGCGGCAAGCAAAGCCCGCAGCGACCGGCGTGGTCAACCCGAAAGTGTCGATCCGCACCCTCGCAGGATGCCAAGTGGCCAGTTTCGGGCGCTACTTGCGCAGCAGCTTGAAGGCGTGGTTGCCGCTGCGCGTGCGGAAGTAGGTCATGATCCACACCATGGCCAGCGGCTCGAGATAGCGCGACATCTCGATGCCGCCGAGGTCGACGATCTGCCAGCCGAACGCAGCCAGGATCTCGCTGACTTTGGTCTTGGCCTCGCCGTCATTGCCGGCGATGAACATGTCCGGTGGACCGCCGGGGAAGCTCGGCTGGTACATGTGCGGGTTGCCGACGATGTTCCAGGCCTTGACCACCTTGGCGCCCGGCGCCCAGCGCTGCACGCTCTCGCCGCCCGAGTCGGTGTGCCCGATGGCCAGCGAAGGCCCCTGAGGACCAAAGCTTAGCGGGTTGGTGGTGTCGATGAGGATCTTGCCGGCGAGGTTCTCGGCCCCCGCCAGCCGTAGCGCGTTCTCCGTGCCGGTCCACAGCGTGGCCAGCACGACGATGTCGGCAAACTGGGCGGCCTGCTCGAAGGTGCCACTGCTCGCCAGCTCTCCGGCAGCCTTGGCCCAGGCGGCGCTCTTTTCGTTGCCGGCCTCGCGCGAGCCCATCATCACCTGACACCCCAGAGAGACAAAGCCGTTGCCCAGCGCCCGGCCGACGTCCCCCGTACCTAGGATTCCGATCTTTAGATTTTTCATGGTGCAACAGGATATCGCGGCGCGCGGTGGCAGATCTAGAATCTGCCGCATGATGAGTGCTTCTTTGGCCCCACCAAGCGACGGACGCGGCGCCGGGTCAGGCGACGCCGATAGCGGCTCCTGCGCCGACGACCTGTTGCGCTTTATTAACGCCTCGCCGACCCCTTTTCACGCCGTGCAGAGCGCGATTAGCCGGCTGCAAGCGGCGGGCTTCCGGGCCCTCTCGCCGAGCGCTGCGTGGACGCCGCTTTCGCCGGGTGGGTACTACGTCAGCCTTGGCGATAGCGCGCTCATCGCCTTTGCCTTACCAGCCGCCGTGGCCGCTGGAGAGCTGCGCGGCTTTCGCATCATCGGCGCGCACACCGACAGCCCAAACCTGCGCCTGAAGCCCCGGGCCGCCTACGAAAAGCACGGCTACCTGCAGCTAGGCGTCGAGGTCTATGGCGGTGCCCTGCTGAACTCGTGGCTCGATCGCGACCTTTACATCGCCGGACGGGTGCTCTATCGCGACGATCGCAGCGAGGGAAATCAGCTGCAGCGACAGCTGGTCCAGCTGGCCGAGCCCTTGGTCCGCGTCGCTCAGCTGGCCATTCATCTCGACCGCGAGATCAACGACAAGGGTCTGTCGCTCAACCGGCAAGAGCACCTGGCTCCGATCGTCGGGCTGACGCATGGGCTGGGAGGCAGCCGCACCGGCGCAGATGGTGGACCGGCGACGGCCGATGAGGTCCTGCGCAGCCTCCTCGGACAGGCGCTAGCCATCTCGCCCGAGGCGATTGTCGGCAGCGATCTGATGCTGGCCGATTCGCTCCCCGCCCGACGCGGAGGCCTCGACGCTGAGCTGCTCTACGCGCCGCGCCTGGACAACCTGGGCATGTGTCACGCTGCGCTACAGAGCCTGCTGCGGATCAGCAGCGACAGCACGACCCCTCTGCCGCACACCCCACTCATCGCGCTGTTCGATCACGAAGAGGTTGGGAGCGGCAGTGCCTATGGTGCGGAAGCGCCGATCTTGCCCATGATCCTAGAGCGCATCGTTGCTGCCACGGCTCCGGCAGGCGCCGATCGCCGCGATCGCTATCTGCGGGCCCTGGCTTCGTCGCTGTGTGTGTCGGCGGATATGGCGCATGCCGTGCACCCCAACTACGCCGATCGCCACGAGCCTCATCATCGACCCCGCCTCAACGGCGGCCCGGTGATCAAGCACAATGCCCAGCAGCGCTACGCCACCTGCGGCCGCACCGCCGCGCTGTTTGCCTCGCTGTGCGAGCGGATCGACGTGCCGGTCCAGCACTACGTCCACCGCACGGACCTGCCCTGCGGATCGACGATCGGCCCCATCACCTCGACTCAGCTGGGCATACCCACCGTCGATGTCGGCAGCCCCATGCTCAGCATGCACTCGGCGCGCGAGTGCGCCGGAGCGCGCGATCCTGAGCTGATGACCCGCGCACTGGCCTGCTTCCTGCGCAGTCGCGACGAGCTTCCCGGGTAGTGGGAGGCGACTGGGCAGGCCCGCCCGCGCAGCCTAGGCAGGCAGATCGCTGCGCCCTTCGACCTCGGTCTTGATGCGCTCGATCAAGCGCTCGAGCGGCATCGCCTTCAGATCGGCCCCTGAGCGCAGGCGCACAGCCACCTGTCCTTCCGCCGCCTCGCGATCGCCCACCACCAGCATGTAGGGAACCTTCTGAAGCTGCGCGTTGCGGATTTTTTTCTGCATCGACTCGCGCGAGTCATCGACTTCAGCCCGAATACCGCCGCCGAGGGCGTTCTTGAGCGATTGGCCGCGCAGCAGATCGACGACTTTCTGCGCGTACTCGTTGTGGCGATCGGCGATCGGCACCACGACGGCCTGCAGCGGCGACAGCCAGACCGGGAAAGCACCGGCGTAGTGCTCGATCAGCACGGACATGAAGCGCTCGACGCTGCCGAGCACAGCGCGGTGGAGCATGGCCGGGCGCGCTGACTGACCATCGGCGGCGATGTACTTGAGGTCGAAGCGCTCAGGCAGGTTGAAGTCGAGCTGTATCGTCGCTAGCTGCCAGGATCGATCGAGCGCATCCTTGGCCGTAAAGTCGATCTTCGGGCCGTAGAACGCGGCCTCGCCTACCTCTTCCGTCCAGGTGGCACTGCGCTGCCGCAGCACAGCGCGCAGCGCTTCCTGCGAGGCCTCCCAGCGTTCTTTGCTGCCAAGGTATTTTTCCGGTTTCTTTTCGTCCCACAGAGACAGCCGCACCTGAAGCTGCATGCCGAAGGGGCGATAGAAGCCATCGATGATCTGATAGATGCGCAGCGCCTCGTCCTGCACCTGTTCAGGCAGGCAGAACACGTGGGCGTCGTCTTGCGTGATCATGCGCACCCGCGACAGACCTTGCAGCGCCCCCGCGACCTCATCGCGATAGACCGAGGTCACTTCGGAAAAACGCAGCGGCAGATCGCGATAGCTGCGCTGCCGACAGGCGAAGATCTGCGTGTGGTGCGGGCAGTTCATCGGCTTCATGCAGAACTCTTCGCCGCCCTTGCCACGCACGTGGAACAGGTCTTCCTGAAACTTGTCCCAGTGGCCACTGACCTTGTACAGGTCGTTCTTGGTCAGGTGCGGGATGGCGACACGGGTATAGCCAAGCGGCTCCTGCAGCGACTGCACGAAGTCTTCCAGCAGGCGCCGCACCAGCGTCCCCTTGGGGGTAAACAGGGGCAGCCCGGGCCCGACCAGATCCGAGAACGCAAACAGATCCAGCTCGACCCCCAGGCGGCGGTGATCGCGACGCTTGGCTTCCTCAAGGAGCTCGACGTGACGCTTCAGATCCTCTTCGGTTGCGAAGCACAGACCATAGACGCGCTGTAGCTGCGGGTTGCGCTCATCCCCGCGCCAGTAGGCCCCGGCGACTGTGGTCAGCTTGAACGCGCCGATCTCGATGCTGTTTCCGACGTGCGGGCCACGGCACAGGTCGATGAACTCGCCGGTCTGATAGAACGACACGGTGCCGACCCCACCTTCTGAGACCACGGCATCGTCCCCAGTCTCGGCTGCCACCGCCGTCGAGCCTTTTTCTTTCAGCAGCTTGAGAAGCTCGACCTTGTAGGTCTGGTTGCGGCGCGCCATCTCGCCGATCGCCTCCTCGATGGCCAGCTCCTGACGCACAAAGGGCAGCTTCTTTTTGCGCAGCTCGCGCATCTTCTGCTCGATGCGCTCCAGCTCTTTCGGACCGAGCGGCGTCTCAAGCTCGATGTCGTAGTAAAAGCCGTGCTTGATTGCAGGTCCGACGCCGAACTTAGCCTGCGGCCAGATCGCCGATACCGCTGCCGCTAGGAGGTGAGCACAAGAGTGGCGCATGCGAAACAGCCGCGCCTCTTGGTCTTCCGTCTGCGCCGCCCCACTGCTGCCCGCCTGAACTTCTGCTTGCCCTTCGCTACCTGCTCCGCTTGCCGCCGCCATCTGGTTTGCTCCTCGTGTGAGGCGCAGACGATATCACTGCCAGCGGTTGCAAGAAACTGCCCTGCCGCTAACGGACAGCCTGGCCGGAGCCCGGCACAAATAGCTGACAGCCGACTCAGCGAGCCTCTATAGTACGCAAGTCTTGATGCACGCACTCTTTTACAGTGTCTTTCAGCGACTGCTGTGCGATCTGCTGACCGTGGCGCCAGGGCCCGCGGGGCAGGTGCGCGATCACGGCATCACCCTTGTGCTAGCGCAAGCCACCGAGGGCCCCGTCCACCCAGCGGCAGGGCCAGGAGCCAGCTTGTGGATTGGTGGCCTGGCCGCAGGCTTGCTGGTCGGCGCCCTGGTGCTCGTCGGGCTGGCGATCTACCTGCGCGGGCAGCGAAAGAAAGCGCTTCCCACGGCGGAACAGGCGGGACAGCAAGCCGCCAAAGGCCCTGCTGCACGCACCGCTGAGGGGGGGACGCAGCGCTCAACGAAAGAGCCCGCTGAGACGCCGCAAGCGCTCGCGCCGACTCCCCCAGCCAAGCCCAAGCGGCCCCAGCGCAGCGACGGTGGAGCCCTGCAGGCGGGCCTAGAAAAGACCCGCGCTGGCTTCATCGCTCGACTGGGCGAGCTTCTGCGACGGAAGCAAATCGATGCCGATCTGCTCGGACAGCTGGAAGAGGTGCTGCTGACTGCCGATATCGGCGTCAAGACCGCCACCCAGCTCTTCGAGCAAGTGCGCACCTCGCTCTCGCGCCAGGAGCTCAAAGATCCCTCGGCGGTGTGGTCGGTTATCAAAGCCGAGTCGCGAAAGCTGCTGTCCGTTGATGCACAGCCTCTGGACTTTGGCCGGCACAAGCCTTTTGTGCTGCTGATCGTGGGCGTCAACGGCGTGGGTAAGACCACGACGATCGGCAAGCTAGCGGCGCAGCTGACGGCGCAGGGCAAAAAAGTGATCCTGGCCGCCGGGGATACGTTTCGCGCTGCGGCGGTGGAGCAGCTCGAGATCTGGGGCCAGCGGGCCTCGGTGCCAGTGGTGAAGGGCAAAGAAGGCGGCGATCCTTCGTCGGTCATTTTCGAGGCGATCAAGCGCGCTCAGCGCGAGGAGATCGACGTGGTGATCGCCGACACCGCCGGGAGGCTGCACGTCAAAGCGCAGCTCATGGAGGAGCTGCAGAAGGTCCGCCGAGTCATCAAGAAGGCCGACCCCACTGCGCCGCATGAGACCTTTCTCGTACTCGACGCGACGACCGGTCAGAACGCGATCGCCCAGGCCCGGACCTTCAAGGAGATGCTTGAGATCAGCGGCATCGTGCTCACCAAGCTCGATGGCACAGCGAAAGGTGGCGTAATCCTTGGCATTGCGCACGAGCTTGCCGTACCGGTTCGCTATATCGGCATCGGTGAAAAAATTCACGACCTGCGTGCTTTTGACGCTGCCGACTTTGTCGATGTGTTATATGAGCAAGCCGATCCAGCCGAGATGTAAGCCCGCCAGAACGTGTTTTTGGCGGCCTCTTGCCACCGACCGCAGCCCTGCCGGTGGCCCCAGCGGTCGTCGGCAGTTAGCGAGAATTGAAGTAACCGTGCGAACATCTTGATTGACGCAGACGGCACATGATATCGTTTCCCCCCGGTATCCCGACTATGGCGATACCGGCCTAAATCGGCGTTACGCGAGGTAAGCATGAGGAGACTGGCAATAGGCCTGTGTGTGTGGACGGCGACGGCACTCACGCTCTCTGGCACAGACAGGCTCGCACACGCGAGGGAGCAGCAACCGGCGGCGAGTCCGCCGGCCGAGGCTGAGAAGCCAGCCGAGGGTCCCCCCGCTGAAGCTCCGGCCGCCTCCCCTCCGGGAGAAGGCACCACCCAGGAAGTCTCTGGCGCCAAGACCCCAACTGACGGCGTTCAGCTCAAGACGCGCTGGGATGACATCGCGGTTCTGCCGCGGCGCTACATCCTCAAGGCGCGCCGCGTCGAGCTGATGCCCATGTATCATTTCACGCTCAACAACCCGCTGATCCGTCACCACGGCATCGGCGGTCAGATCAACTACTTTCTGAGTGAAGCACTCTGGTTGGGCGTCGAGGGCACGGGGTACCTGCCACAGCAGCAGAGCGGCTCGGACGGAACCTACTTCTTGACGGGCGCTCAGGACAAGGTCCTGCCGGCGGTCAACAAGCTGGTGTTTTCAGCCCTACTCGACTTTGGCTACGTGCCGGCCTACGGCAAGTTCGCGCTGTTCAACCGCGCCATCGTCCACTGGGAAGGCTACATCACCCTGGGCGTCGGCGCGTTCATGAGCGAGGTCATCCCAGTCAAGCGCTCGGATCCCGCGTTCCAGAACATCAGCGCCATCGTCAAGGTCGGCGTCGGCTCCCGCCTGTTCCTGACCAAGTTCATGGCACTCAACGCCTTCCTCTCAATGTACGGCTATCCCGATACCTTCGAGCCAGTGGCCAACGTCTCCTACAACCGAGACACGACCGGCGCCTGCAAGGACTACTACACTGGTAAGACGGCAGGAACTCCAGAGTTTGAGAGCGCGTACGCCTCGTGCCGCAAGGCCAATGGCAACACGACGCTCTCGCTGGATGTCGTCTTCGGGCTGGGCTTGTCGTTCTATCTGCCGCCGAAGTTTGAGTACAAGGGGCCACGGTAATTAGGAGCGAGGGACACATGCGGACGCAACGCTTCATCTTTTCGGTTGGAGCCCTCGCACTGCTTGCCGCTCCGGCACACGCGGACAGAGGGCGCAATCCGCTGGCAGGACAGCCAGCAATCCGGCATCGGGTCGAGATGCGCAAGCTGCGCTTCGAGGTCACGCCGCAGCTGATGCTGTCGATCAATCAGCCTTACCTGATTGGTGTCGGCGGCGGTGGTGCGCTGCAGTTCCATCTGACGGACTGGCTAGGCCTGGGCGCATCGTTTCACTACACCACTAACCTCGCGGCGCCCCTCGTCGGGCGTATCGAGGAAGCACTGCCACAGAACTACGCTGGCGCCGGCGATCCTTCGTCGGGTCTGAAGCAGCCGAGCAAGCAGATCTTCAAGGATCACCTGATCGGCCCTTCGATGCTGATCGGCGTCTATGGCACGCTGACGCCGATCGCTGGCAAGTTCTCGCTGTTCAACACGCTGTTCGCCAAGTACGACTTCTACGGTCTGATCGGTCTGGGCTTCACCATGCTCAATGCGCCGCTCAGCAGTGGTCAGACGGCGTATCAGGACACGGCGGGCGCGATGCGGGCGGTGAACGCAACGGCTCTGACCAGCGCCAACGACGTGAACTTGCAGGCTCCGGATCCGTTCCTGGGGCTGCGGCCGGCCGGTCTGTTCGGCATCGGCGTGCACATGTTCTTCAACAACTTCATCGGGCTCAACCTTGAGCTGCGGGACTACCTGTACAAGTCGAACCCTGGCGGCTTGGACGTCAGCACGGCTGACAACAATCCCGACAACTCACCGGTCCTCAGCGCGCAGGACGAGTTCATCGTCAGCAACCTGTACTTCGGGATCGGCCTCACGTTCATGCTCCCGCCCGGCGCCAAGATCTCGCGCTAGCCCGACCCCGCGCAGCACTCTTGTTTGGCTGAAGAGACAGCGGCATGCTCCAGAGCATGACCGCTGTCTCTGTTTTTGGCGCCTACGTGGCGGGCTCCTTCCGTCGCACGGGAACCATCCGCGAGCTCAGATCGCCCTTCGATCAACGCCCCGTGGCCTGCATCCACGACGCGGGGCCCGCAGAAATCGAAGAGGCTCTGGCGGCGGCGGAGCAGTCGTTTGCGGCCACGCGGGCGCTCAGCAGCCAGCAGCGCGCCAACATCTGCAGCGAAGTTGCCGCCGGCTTAGCGGCCCGGCGGGAAGAGCTCGCTCTCGCGATCTGCGACGAAGCAGGCAAGCCGATCAGCGATGCCCGCGCCGAGGTCGATCGGGCCGTCTTCTGCTTTGAGCTGGCTGCCGCCGAAGCCGGACGGAGTGCGGTCGAGGGAGAGCTGCTGCCCATGGATCTGCGGCCGCCCGGACAGGGCCGCCTAGGTCTGCTGCGCCGCGTGCCCATCGGCCCGGTTGCGGCCATCAGCCCGTTTAACTTTCCGTTAAACCTCGCCGTACACAAGGTCGCTCCAGCGCTGGCTGTGGGCTGCCCGATTGTGCTTAAGCCTGCCTCGCAGACCCCGACGCCCGTCCTACGCTTGGCCGAGCTCGTGCAACAGACCACCTGGCCCAGAGGAGCGCTGTCCGTGCTGCCGGCCGGACGACAGGCTGCCGATCGCCTGGTCAGTGATGAGCGCACGCAGCTCCTCACGTTTACCGGCTCGGCTGCAGTCGGCTGGGACATGAAGGCGCGGGCCGGCCGCAAGCGCGTCGTGCTGGAGCTGGGTGGCAACGCCGCCGTCCTCATCGATGAGAGCATCCACCGCGAGGACCTCGACGACATCGTCAAGAAGCTGATCTACGGCGCGTTCTCCTATGCCGGCCAGAAATGCATCAGCGTACAGCGCATCTATGTGGTTAGCCGCGACGGCGGTCAGCTGGCGGATGAGCTCTTGCGACGCTTCCTGGCCGCCGTACAGACCATCAAGTGTGGCGATCCGCGCGATCCCGAGGTGCTGGTGGGGCCGATGATCGATGCCAGCAATGCGCAGCGCATCGAGCGCTGGGTCGATGAAGCGGAGCGGCTAGGCGCACGGCTCCTCGTGCGCGGCGGTCGGCACGGCCTAGTCGTCTCGCCGACGGTTCTGACCGAGGTCCCCACGGACGCGCAGGTCTGCCGCGAAGAAGCCTTTGGTCCGCTCTGTCTGATCGAGCGCGTTGCCGATTTTTCGACGGGTATCGCCGCCATCAATGCCTCGCGCTTTGGCCTGCAGGCCGCGGTCTTTACCCGCGATCTGGGCCACAGCCTGCGCGCCTTCGACGAGCTCGTCGTCGGCGCGGTGATTCTCAACGATGCGCCGAGCTTCCGCCTCGACCACATGCCCTATGGCGGGGTCAAAGAGTCCGGCCACGGACGCGAGGGGCTGCGCTGCGCGATTGCCGATATGACCGAGCCCCGGCTGCTGGTGACCAATGCCCTGCCGCCGCGCTAGCCGCAGCTAAGCCGACAGCGGCTCGCCCTCTCCTGCACGCTAGCGGGCGTTGCGGCAGGCGGGAGGCTCATTGGCCTGTGTACAGCCCTCGACGCAGCGCCGCCATGAGCCGGGCGCCACATTGGTCTTGTACATGCACTGCTCCCAGGCCAGATCGCAGGCATCGCGCTCCTTCTGCGGCTGCGCTGAGCTCCGCGCCGCGACGTGGCACTTGCGGAACTCCAGCAGGCAGCCCGACAGCTCAAGCGAGCGACCGCACTGCTGCTCGCAGTCGGCAAAGCGAGCCTGCTGCGACTCGGCCGAGCACTCGCTTACTTCATCCTGGGCCAGCGGCATGCGGCTCGGTGTCAGACTCGGAGCAGGCGGCGTAACTGGGCTCGACTCGATCGGCGCACTCGCCGTCGGCTCGCTGCTCTCACTTTCCACCGGCTCCTCGATGGGGGGAGGCCGACGCTGCGGCGGCAGGCGACGAACCGGGACTGGCCGCGGAGCCGGAGAGCCAACGCTGGGCCCATCCTCTGGCGGCGGTTCACCGCGACAGCGGCGGTCGAGCGCCGCCAGCACGTGGTAGCCGATGCCCGGCAGCGGCGAGCGTCGCAGGTCCGGCTTGCGCGGCCCACTCGCCGGCGAATCGGGCAGCGACAGGCCCTCGCGCGGGGTCACCATGCCATGCACGATGCGGGGCGCGCCCAGAAGCTCGATGGGTGACAGCGAGGGCCAGAAGTCATCCTCGGATGGAGCCTCATAGGGGAAGTCAGGCACCAGACGAAGCTGTAGCGCACCACAGCTGGGCAGGGCATTGCGCAGGGGACGTAAATCGAGCGTCTGCACTGACTTCCCGGCCATGGCGACGCGATGGCGCAGCGGCGCGGCCTCACTGCCCAGCCCTTCGGTGAGCTTTTCCGCTGTGATCTCGAGCACCGCCGAGCGGCCGCTGATCGGAATCTGGGCCCCGCAGTTCTGTTCAGCGCTCTGTGGATCCCAGATCGGCTGATTCACGATGTCGACGGTGCGCTCGCGCTCAGCTGGGCCACTCCAAGCCGACGAGACCAAGCCGGACAAGAAGGACACCCCGACCAGCGACGCGCCGCCGTAGAGCATTGCCGATTGCACCGTACTTGCGCTCTCGGGGCTGAGCTGGAGCCGATCCACCGCCGTCTTCCACGTCAGCGCCCCGGCGAGCATCACACCGCCAAAGCCGGTCAAGGTGCCGCACAGCGCGATGCGCGGCTTGCTGAAGTTGAAAATTGACGCGACGCAGCTGACCAAGCCACCCGCAATGAGGGCGCCGGACCCGGCATAGGTCACCGCCGGTCCCCACTGCTCGCTTAGTGTCGGCAGCAAGGCGCCCAAGGCATAGCCAGCCGCGGCTCCACCAACGGTACCGGTCAAGACGGCGAGCGCTACCCAGTAGCCGCTGCCGGTACGCCGAAAGGTGCCCGTATCGGTGCGGCGACTGGTCCCGTACTTCACATAGCGGCAGCGCTGCGTCAGCGTCCCCTTGATCTGCAGGACGTGGGGCGTCATGGACTGCGTCATTTCCCAGCGCTCGATGTCGCGCACCGGTGTCAGCCGAGCCATGGCCGAGACCGGAACCTCATTTCCCAGCTTCCACTCGCCCCGGTAGCAGCCGGTCGATAGGACGGCAAGCAGCGCCCAGGGCAAGAGCGAGCGCGACATTCTTTGTTCCCCCAAAGTGGCCGTGTTTAGCGCGGACTATGACAAGCCTGTGGCTCGTTGGCCTGCGTGCAGCCTTCAACACAGCGCCGCCACGATCCGGGCCCGACGTTAGTTTTGAACAGGCACTGCTCCCAGGCGAGGTCGCAGGCATCGCGCTCTTTCTGCGGCAGAGGAGCGCTGCGGGCCGCGATATGACACTTGCGGAAATCAAACAGACAGGTGGCCAGATCGAGCGCCCGACCGCACTGGTGTTCACAGTCAGCAAAGCGCGCCTGCTGAGCTTCGGCAGAGCACTCGTTGACCTCGATGGGCGCCGCCGGGCGGCTGGGTGACAGGCTAATCGCCGGGGCTGTCGCCGGTCGCGCTTCAGGCAGGGTGCGGGCTGGCAAGTCGGAGTGCTCGCCGCCTGGGGCAGAAGGCACGGCCGCGGCTGGAGGCCGGCGGGAGGGAGCCGGCCGCTCGCTCACCGCAGCGACATCACCCGCCTCAGCCCGGCAGCGCTTTTCCAGCGTCGATAAGACCTCGAACGAGATGCCGGGAAGTGGCTGGCGCGGGCCTCCCGGCTTGGGCGCCGACGACGCCGCGACCTGCGAGGCCGGCAGCGAGATGCCCTCGCGGGGGGAGATCGTGCCGTGGACAACCCGGTTGATGGCGTTCATCTCTGACGGCAGCAGCGACGGCGTAAAGTCGTCGCCGGGGCTGTCTTCGTACAGGATGTCAGGGACCAGACGCACAAGCAGGCTGCCACAGCTGGGCAGCGCGCTGCGCAGGCCGCGCAGATCGATCGCTTGCACCGCCTGCCCAGTCATCGCCACCCGCACTCGCAGGGGAGACGAGTCGCTGCCCAGACCCTCGCTGAGGTTCTGCGCCGAGATCTCGAGGTTGCCCGCGCGGCCGCTGATCGAGCGCTGACCGCCGCAGTTCTGCTCGCCGCTCTGGGGGTCCCAGATCTGCGCGTTTTCCGTCTCAACGACGCGCTCGCGGTCAATCATGCCCCGCCATGAGGCCGAGATGATGCCGGTAAACAGCGCGATGCCGACCAGGCTCGCTCCCGCCAGCGCCAGGCTGCGGAAGGTGGTCTGATCCAGCAAGGGTGGGTTGGTGGTCATCGGCACGCTGCCGGTGGGGTAATCCGACAGCGCCGAGCCAATCAGGACCGAGCCACCGAAGCCGACCAGGATGCCGCACAGCGCCAGCCGGATCTTCGTCGGTGAAGTAATCGACGAGATGCAGCTCACCAAGCCGCCGGCTGCCACGGCACCGCCGGCTCCATACAGCGCGTACTGCGTGGTCGGGTCGAACTTGGCGGCGTTCGCTTTGAAGCCAAAGAGCTGGGATAGCCAGCCGGCCGCGCCCATGCCCGCCAGCGCTCCTCCGGCCGCCCCCAGTACGATCGACCCTGCCGTCCAATAGGCCGAGCCGACGCGCCGGAACTGCCCCGTATCGGTGCGACGGCTAGTGCCGTACTGCACAAAGCGGCAGCGCTGCGTAACCGAGCCTTTGACCTGCACGACGTTGGGGGTCATCGACTGCGACAGCTCCCAGCGCTCGATGTCGCGGGTGGGCATCAAGCGGGTCGACGACGACAACGGGATCTCTGGGCCGAGTCGCCACTCCCCCTGGTAGCAGCCAGTGGCCATTAGGGCCCAACACGCCGTCAGCGCCAGCCAGAACTTGGGCGCAACGCACCTGCACATGTGTCGCAATCCTCCCATGGCTGCGCGGAGGACCCTGTCGCGACTGCCGAACGATTCCCAGTGTTTACAGCCCTAGGGGGTCGGTGCTTGCACAGAGTCAGGCGAAGCCACTTTGAGGATAGTAAATTCCACGCGCCGGTTCAACGCCATCCCTTCTTCGGTGGTGTTGTCGGCGATGGGACGGCTGCGACCAAAGCCCTGGGCGCGTAGGCGCTGCGGCTCGATCCCGCGCGAAAGCAGGAACTTCTGCACCGAGGTTGCCCGTCGCTGCGACAGATCCAGGTTATAGGCGTCGCTGGCCCGAATATCGCAGTGGCCCTCGATGAGGATCTCTTGCCACTCGGGATGAGCGCGGATGATCTCGCCCACTTCCTCAAGGACTGAGAACGACTCGGGCAGGATGATGTCCTGGTCGGTGGCGAAGTGAACTCGCTCTAACACCATGATCTTGTTGGCCTTGGTGTAGACGCGTGGGCAGCCGTTGTACATGCGGCGCCCAGGTAGGTTCGGGCACTCATCGACGCGATCGATCACGCCATCGCGATCAGTATCGAGCTCGGGGCAGCCGTTGTTCTCCAGCGTTCCCTTGTGCTCGGGACAGAGGTCCTTGTCGCCGATGATGCCGTCGCCGTCTGGGTCATCGGGCGGCTTCTTGAACTCATCGATGGCGGCCGCTTCCTTCGTGGCACTCGGCACCCAGACGGCCGCGATAAAGAAGCGCATCGCCGGCACGCCCAGGGCACAGTTGGCACCGAAGTTAAAGCCGGTGGTAAACGTCACGCCGAGCGAGCTGTACCAGCGCAGACCCAGCATGACCTCGGCCGGAATATCCGCGGCTTTCTCGGGCAGGTGGAACAGGTTGACGTTGACGTAGCCGCCCCCCAGCGTGGTGAGGCCCCAGCGCCGTACCAGCGGAATCTCGACACCCGCGGCACCGACGATCGTGGAGCCCGACAGCTTGTCCTGAAACTCCCGCAGCGGTCGGTAGTAGCCACCTGCCTGTAGCGCGATCAGCGCACCATTGCCGAAGCGATAGTCGCCGATCAGCGTCGGACTAAACGTCCAGTCGCCATCGCTAGCAAAGGCCTCTTGCTCGCCGGTGGGAGCATTGACGCGCAGCGAGGCCGCCAAGCCGAAGCCGCGAGCGTACGAGAGCCGCCGAATAATCGCCCCCTTGCCGATGATCGAAAGGTCGCCGCGGGCGAAGGACTGAATGCTGCCTTCCTGACCGATGTCCGACAGGTTGTCGCTGGAGCCTTGATAGACGATGACTGGCATCACCAAGCCCAGCTCAAACCAGTCGCCCAGACCCAGCGCTCCCATGAACTCAAGCGCGAGGCGGTTTTTGACGATCTGTAGCTGCTTGGCTTGTCCGGCGAACAGGGCCAGCGGATCAAGCGAGAAGCTGAAGTACAGGCCCAGCGCCCCCGACAGGTGACGCAGCGGCTGCGACTGCGGCACGATCAGCAGATCGCGCGGCGCCGGCGTCGGACGCCAGGGCTGAATGTCGAAGCGCTGATCCTGCGCATAGGCCGGGGCCGACATCGCGGCGCACATGCCAGCGCAGAGCGCCAGAGCCAGCGCCCAAGACGAGCGGCGGGTCATGACCACCTCGTTGTGAGCCGCATGCGCCGCCTCAGCGATAGACCAAACAGCAACGCGGCCAAGGCGGCCAGCGAGAGGCCCAGGCTGCGACTGGTCGGCTCCGCCTCGCTGGCGGGCTCGAAGGGCTCAGGCGTAAGCGCGCTGCTGGCCGGAGCAACGCCCGACAGGCTGCAGCCACACAGCGCACCGCCCGCCATCCCGCCGCACTTGCCGCTGACGCACAAGCCGGTCGTCTTCTGGCAGCACTGGTTGCCTT
>CAZVMD010000029.1:0-16166 GCA_964628555.1 uncultured Myxococcales bacterium
GTTTACGGCATAGCGCGTAGTGAAGTTGAGGAGCGGCAGCGACTGCTCTAGCTCGACGAGCGGCATGCCGTCCTTGCTGCCCAGCGCCTGGCTCTTTTTCACCGAGGGTACGTAGCTGGCCCAGCTGGCCAGGTCCTGGGCCGACTGCACCAGCTTGGCCACTGGCACCGGCGTGCGCTCGATCAGGTTCATATCGGTGGGCCGGCCGCCCTGGGTGCGGATCAGGACCAGCACACCGCGCTCCAGCAGCGGCCGATAGTCGGCGTTGCCGGGCGGTGGCAGCGGCCGCGGCGCCCCGGCTAGCTGCTCGGCCCGCGCTTTCATGGCCAGCACCATCGACATCTGCGACACCAGGCCCATGCCATAGTCCAGCGTCGGAAAGCGGGCCCGTAGCTGCTCGACCACGCCGCCTGAGCGCGACAGGTCGGTGAAGCCGTACAGCACGGCTAGCGTGCCGCCTCCGGCCGGGAAGAACTCCCAGCGGAAGTGGCGCAGGCCGTTGGAGGTGGGGTCGGCATCGACGATCTCGATCGGCGGCGCGGCCCCGACACCGGGCGGCTGCGAGGTAAAGCGATGCGTGCCCTCGACCGTCGCCAGGCGATAGGAAAACTGGTAGCGGTGCTCCTTGCTGCCGTCGGGCAGGGCGCGGACCTGCGACACCGTCATGTTGCGCACGAAGTCGCCGTAGCGCTCGGGCTGCATCACCACGTCGTGCAGCACCTCGGGCGGCGCGCTGCTCAATGACAGGACGGTGATCTGGCTCATGTTGCCGCTGCTATCGGCTTCTAGCAGCGTCATGTCGTGGCTGCGCAACAGCGGCGCCAGCGCTACCACCTGCGACGGCGGCAGAGGGCGCAGGGGATGCGGCGGATCAGCGACCGCCTGGCCTGCCCAGCTCGCCACGGCGGCGCCCATCAGACAGAGCCAGGACCGCGGCGCTAAGCGACGGCACGACGGCAGAGAGCACACAGGACGAGCGAGCTTCGACATGGCGTAGACCTAAGCAAGGAGGGGAGGGCGAGCCGAGCGCCGCAGCCAGCGCAGCCCCCAAGTTCCGGGAAACAACAGGCACAGCAGCGTTGCAAGAAGCAGCAGGTTGCGCAACAGCACCAGCCACAAGAGCGGCCACCGTCCCTGGGTCAGCAGACCAAACATGAAGGGAAAGTAGACCTGGGTCAGAAGCAGGGCCGTGCAGTACAGCGGCAGCACTCGACCGGGTTGGACGGGATCGCCGGCTTCCCATTCAGCCGCTAGCACGACCAGCGGCAGGGCCCAGATCAGGTACTGCGGCGACAGCAGCTTGGTGCTGACAAAGATCAACAGCACCGTCGCGGTCGTGTACTGGCACAGCGTGCGGAAGGCGGCGCGCGAGGGGTCGGGGTCAGGGCCAGGCGGGCTCGGGGCACGCACTGCGCGGGCCGCTCGCAGCGACAAGAGCAGCGTCAGAAGCAGGCTCAGCCCGTCGAGAAGCTGCGGCAGGAAGAGGGCGCGGACCAGCGCGACATTGTCGGAGCCATACGAGAACACCAGGCCGCTGCCGGCGCAGCGCAGGATCGAGCCCAGCAGCGACTCGATCTGGATCGGCCGCTGACCAAACAAGAGCAGCGCGCCAAGCAAGAGCTGCGGCGTCTGCCCGCGCGCCAGCATGTAGGCGGCGGCAGCCAGCGAAAGCAGCAGAAACGGCGCGACGAAGCGCACAAGCAGCGGTCGCCCGGCCCGGCCGCGGCCCCACAGCAGCGCCGTCCACACCGGCACCAGATACAGCGGAAACAGCTTGGCACCGGCGCCCAGCAGGATCAGCAGCGCCGCCGTGGTCGCCCAGCCATGGACCAGCGCGAACAGCGCCGCCACCACAAAGAAGGTGGGCAGTGCATCGTAGCGCCCGACGAGCAGTGGCCCCAGACAGGCGGTGGCGAAAAGCAGCCGGCGGCTGAGCCGCGACAGCCGGGCAAGCTCGGTCGCGTCGCGCTGCGGCTTCGGCGCGGCGGGTGACGCAGGCGATAGCCGGCGGGCGATGCCGTAGATCAGAAACAGCGAGCCCAGGTGCAGCAGCGCCATCAGCCCAGCAAAGGCGATGCGATAGCCCCCCAGCGTCGAGCAGACCAGCCGCGGCAGCAGCAGCACCAGCAGCGTCACAGGCGGCAGCACGATGTGTACATCGCGGTACGGCAGGCGCAGGCCTGACTTGTGCGTCAGCGCGCGCTGCAGCCGGCTGATCTCGCGCGGGTCGCTGGTCGCTTGCCAGCTGGCGATGTAGGCCGCGTCGGGTTCCTCGCCCAGGATGACCCGCGTGTACTCGAAGTACAGGTGGACATCGTCCTCGGCCGAGACATAGGTGCGCGGGATCTGCCACGGCGGCCAGAGCAAGCGACGGTAGACGCGCTGCACATCTTCCAGGCTGTGCAGGTTCTGCATGATCTGCCGCGTCGGCTCATGGCGACAGCTGTACAGCGACAGCAGCAAGAGCAGCAGCCACAGCGGGCGCAGCATGGCAGAGGGCGACTTCGGCCCGGACGCTAACACCGCGGCACGCTACCAAGCCGGCCGAGCCAGGGTCAACCCCGCTGCAGCCCCGCCTGCTCACTCGGCGGCAGTCGTAGGCCCGGTCGCCACGCTGGTCGCCTGCGCGGTCAGCTTCTCTGGCCGCCGCGGATCGCGTACCCTGAGCGAAAACCAGCGAGGGTTGCACCATGGAAAACTCCGTCGATACATCGGGTCAGCACGCGGGGGCGCGGAGCCTTCTAGACCAGCTCAAAGAGATGACCAAGGTCGTCGCGGACACCGGCGACTTTCTGTCGATCGAAAAGTTCCGGCCGCAGGATGCGACAACCAATCCCTCGCTGGTGCAGGCCGCTGCGCAGATGCCAGAGTACGCCGACGTCGTGCAGAGCGCGCTGTCGTACGCCGCCGGCCAGCGCCCGGGGGGCAGCGCCGACGAGATCGCCGCCATTGCGTTAGACCACCTAGCCGTTGAATTCGGCCTGCGCATTCTGCGTATCGTGCCCGGCCGGGTGTCGACCGAAGTCGATGCCCGCCTGTCGTTCGACACCGCCGCCACCATCGACAAGGCCCGCCTGCTCATCGGCAAGTACGAGGCGGCTGGCCAGGGCCGCGAGCGGGTGCTGATCAAGATTGCCGCCACCTGGGAGGGCATCCGCGCCGCCGAGGTGCTGGAAAAAGAGGGCATTCACTGCAACCTGACACTGCTGTTTGGCATCCACCAGGCGGTGGCCTGCGCCGAGGCCGGCGTGACGCTGATCTCGCCGTTTGTCGGTCGCATCCTCGACTGGTACCTCAAGAGCGAGGGGCGCAGCAGCTATCCGTCGGCGGAAGACCCCGGCGTCCGCTCGGTGACGCAGATCTACAACTACTACAAGCACTACGGCTACCGCACCGAGGTGATGGGCGCCAGCTTCCGCAACATCGGCGAGATCGTCGAGCTAGCCGGCTGCGATCTATTGACCATCGCGCCCAAGCTGCTCAAGGAGCTCGCCGAGACGCAGGCCCCGCTGGTCCGCAAGCTGTCGGCCGAGCACGCCGCCACGCTGTCGCCCGCGCGCATCGCCTGCGACGAGGCTAGCTTCCGCGCCATGCACGAGGACAACCGCATGGCCAAGGACAAGCTGGCCCAGGGCATCGAAGACTTCAGCAAGGCCATCGTCGCGGTTGAGCAGCTACTCAAGGGCCGCCTGCAGGCCGGCGCCGCGGCACAGTCCTAGGTCCGGCTCATGACTCCCGCCGCCCCACCGCCGCCGAGCGGACTCGCCGTCCCGCTCGAACAAGCGCCCACCCTGCTGAAGCTGCAGGCCCCGATCGAGTCGTTCCGGCTGTGGATCAACGGGCACCTGCTGCACTGGTTCCCCGGTGCGGCTTCGTTCCTGTGGGTGCTGCATCTGCTGGTCGCCATCAGCCTCACCATCGTCGGTGCTTGGCTGCTTGGGGCGGTGATCGGCCGCCTGGGGGCCTTTGCCGAGCGGCGGGGCCAGCGCCTGCTGTCGCAGATCCTCAAGTTCAGCGCGCCGACCGTGCGCTGGGTGCTGCTATTCGCCGGCATCGCCGACGCGGTCGAGGACACCTGGCCAGCGGTCAAGGGGCCGCTGCGCTGGCTGGCTGGGGCGCTGTTCATCATCGCCGCCGTGATCGGCACGCGCGGCGTGGTGCGGCTGTCGCGCGCCATCCTTGACTACGTATTACGCCCAGTGCTGCTGTGGCCGGATACGTTCCCCGACTTATCCGGCACGGGCGCGGGTCACACGCCGACCTCGACGCCGGGCAGCGAGCCAAGCAGCGAACGCGATGGCCTTAGCACCTCGCGGCGAATGTCGCGCGATGCCGGCGCCTCGACGATGATCGCGCTGATCCAGCGCCTGTTCTCGATGGTGCTCTGGCTCAGCGGCTTGATCGTGGTGCTCGACCACTTCGGGCAGAACATCTCGTCGGTGGTGGCGGCGCTCGGCGTGACCTCGCTGGCGATTGGCCTGGCGTCGCAGCAGGCGCTGTCGAACATCATCGCCAGCCTGGTCCTGGCTCTCGATCACCCCTTCCGCGTCGGCGATCGCGTCAAGCTGGCCAGCGGCGAAGGCGGCGAGGTGCTGGAGATTGGCATGCGCGCAACCCAGATCCGCCTGGTCGATGGCAGCCTGCTGTTCGTGCCCAATGCCGAGCTGGTGTCGACCCGGCTGGTCAACCAGACGCAGGGCGATGCGGTGCGGGCCGAGGTTCGCCTGACCGTACCAGTCAGCCTGGATGTCGAGCGCCTCAGCGCGGACCTGCTCGATGAGGTGCAGCGGCTGGAGCCGGCCGCGCTGGAGCGTCCGCGACCGCGCATCAACCTGCTGTCCGTCGCTGACAAGGTCGAGCTCTCGATCGTGCTCTGGCTGCCGCGGCACGCCAACGCTGAGGTGCCGCGCCTGGAAGACACGCTGCGGCGCGCCGCTCTGCGCCGGCTGCAGGCCATCCTGCCGCCCCCATCGGCCACGCCAACCGCGGCCAGCGCGACCGGAAGCCCTGCCACCGCACCGCCGATGACGCCTAGCTCGGGACCTGGCGCCCAGGCTCGCTGAGGCGGCCAGCGCGCTCGACCACCGTCGCTACTCCGGGGGCGGGGCGCAGAGCCGGAACAGCACCGGGAAGCTTACCGACAGCATAATGGCCAGCAGCACCAGGCTGGCCTGCTGCGGCGCCGCGATCAGGCCCAGCGAGCGGCCGATGGCCGCGATAGCGACGATCAGCGTCAGCGGGGCCAAGAGCAGGCAGGCGGTCGCCAAGCGCTCGCGCAGGCGCATGCCGGCTGGGGCGATGAGCAGGGCCGGGACGATCTTGCACAGCGCCGCCACCAGCCACAGCAGCGCAGCCTGCTTCACCGTGCTGCGGTCGAGGGCCGAGGCGTCAAAGCGCACGCCCACCACGATGAAGAAGATGGGAATAAACAGCCCGTTGCCGAGGGCGGCGATCTTGCCCTCCAGCACTTCTTTTTGCCGCAGCACGAAGCTCACCAGCATGCCGCCGAGGAAGGCCCCGAGGATCGACTCGACCCCGGCCAGCGACGAGATAGCGACGAAGGCCAGCATGATCAGCAGGCCTACCCGTACGCCTAGCTCGGCTACGTCGTGCGTCTCGATCAGGCGACGAAAGCGCTGCGGATACCACCACACCAGCGCACGGGCCAGACGCAGAGCCAGCGCGCAGAGCGTGAACAGCGCCGCGATCTTGCCGAGCCGCAGAGCGGTGTGCCCGTTGAACGCTCCGTCCTCGGCTAGCTCGACGCCGGTAATCGCCAGGATGACCGCGAACTCGCCAATGGACGCTGTCAGCATGATGTGCCGGCCCAGCGGCTGGCCGGCGTGTCCGGTCTCTTTCAGCGTCGCCAGCGGCAAGCCGACAGCCATCGCCGAGACGGCCAGGGCAGCCACCGCCCCCAAGCCCAGGGAGCGCGCGGCCAGCACGGTGCAGAGGCCGATGCCCAGCACCAGTAGGCTGGGTCGGAGAAGCGCGCGGGCCCCGTTTTCGCGAAGCGTCGCGAAGTCGATCTCCAGCCCGGCCATGAACATCAGCACCAAGAAGCCGAAGTGCGACAGAAAGCTGATGGTCGGCGTGTCTTGTAAGAGCCGCAGCCCGGCCGGACCCAGCCCGATGCCCGCCAGGATCAGCACCACGGCGGTTGGCACACGAATGCGCACCGCGAGCATCGGTCCCAAAATGGCCAGCGACAGCAGGATCAGCAGCGCGCGCAGCAGCTGCTCGCTCGCCGACACTAGCTGATCCCCGAGGGCAGCCCGCCGCCTACTGGGGGTCGGGTGTAGATCAGGCAGGAGCTGGCCGTGGCCAGCAGCCGCAGCGCGACATCGGCCGCCGCAAAGCTGTCACGCCCGCTGCGGCGACGGGCCAGCACCAGCAGATCGCTCGGCTGAGCCAAGCGGAGTAGCTCATGCACCGGGTTGCCCTCCAGGCTTAGCTCCTCGCTGCGTAGGCCGTACAGGCGGCTGCGGCGCGCGATCTCGCTGGCCACCAGATCGGCATTCTTGTCGCGGGCCTCCAGAAACTCAGGCAAGAGCACGCGGACCGTGCACAGCGGCAGCGACAGCATGCGTGACAGATCAATCGCCGCATCGGCCAGGGTCAGGTCGGTGAGGTTGGGCAGAAGCGGCAGCACCACTCGCGAATAGCTGCGGCGCCCGGCGGCGAACAGCACCGGGCAGGGCACGGCATTGCACAGCTCGGCCGGCCAGCCGCCCCGTCCGAGCAGCCGACTGAGCAGGCTGCGGCGCCGCTTGTCGGTGACCAGCAGACCCGGTCGTAGCTGACGGAACTGCGCCCGGTGGTGTTTGAAGTCCTCCCCGTCGAGCGGCAGGGTCTCCAAGGTCTTGTTATGCAGCCGGGGGGACGTAAGCGAGCTGTCGCTGCCCATGCTCTCGACCACCGTGCGCTCGGCGGCGGCCCCCGGCAGCAGCCGCACCAGGGCGTGCGCGCGGGTGCGACGGACCAGGATCTCCGCCTCGGCCGCCACGTCAGACTCGGGATCGCTGCTGCGAGGGGGGCTGGGGCGATACAGCACGATGCACTTGCCATGGCGCAGCGGGAACTGCGGCAGACCGATGCGTAGCTGCTCGGCGACGTGCGACAAGATGGCCGGATCGCCAATTAGAAGGACGCGATCCTCGGCCATGATCGCCGTCTCTCCCGTCGGAATGACCAGATCCCCGGCCCGATAGATGGCGGCGATACGCCAGCCGCTGGCGTGTAGCTGCGACAGCGGTACGCCAATCGCGGGTGAGCTCGGCAGCACCACGAATTCGATGATCTCGCCGCGCCCTTGGCCGACGCTGGATGCGATCACCAAGCCGTCGTAGCGCAGGGCCTGCTCGACGACGTTGCCGAGGATCTGGGCCCGCACCACGGCGCGTGCACCCAGCGCTTCATACGCCGCGGTCTGCGCCGGGTCGATCACGATGCCCACGATGGGGGCAAAGCTGAGCTCGCGCGCCAAGCGGCAGATCTCTAGGTTGCGGCGATCGTCGCCGGTGGCGGCCACCAGGGCGACCGAGTGGCTCGGCTCACCGCGTGCCTCTTCCAGCACAAAGCGCGAGGTGGCATCGCCCAGGCGCTTGCTGACCGCGTGAACGCTCAGCACCGCCGAAGCCGACGCCGTGCCAGCAACGGTCACGGGCACAGCGGGCAGCAAGAGCTCATCCAGCGCCGCTTGCACCGTATCGAGGATCAGTACCGGCGCCAGATGAACGACCCGATCGAGGATGGACTCGATCGTGCGGCCAGCCCCGGCGAAGACGACGCGGTCAAGCATGTCTGGTCAGTGTAACGGCAAGCGGCGGCTTGGCGGAAAATGGAGGTCAGCGCAGCTGTGCGCTGGGGGGATCTTATGGCGAGTTCACTTAAGTCTTGCCTTGTGCCTACTCGAAAGACCGTCGCTGTGTCAGCGTGGCGGGGCCGCGCACTAGGGCTGGGGCTGGTCAGCCTGCTGCCGCTGTCCTGTGGCGGCGGCGGACCGGGCGACATGATGCTGTGTAGCGACTGCACCCCGACGGGACCTATGACCTTCGCGCTGCCGGCCCCGGCCGGGCTTGCGGTCTGGACCACGCCGACCATGGAAAAGGTCCTGCGCGAGGCCGCGCCGCCGACCCAGCCGGGCGAGGCGCTGCAGCTTTATGCCGCCAAGAACGAGTTCGAGCCGGTCCAGATCGTCCTGCGGGCCGCGACCGCCGGCTCAGCCACCCTGTCGCTGAGCGCGTTCGCTGGACCGTCGGGCGGCACGCCGATAAGCCGGGTTGATGTCCAGCGCGTCGGCTATGTCCGCATCAGCCAGCCCTCGGACTCGTCCTCGATCAAGAGCAGCTATCTTCCCGATCCGCTGGAGCCGACCAGCTTCGGGGCCACCGAGAGCCTGCCCGCCGCCCAGAACCAGCCCTTCTGGCTGACCGTCTATGTCCCACCCGGCGCCGCGGCTGGCGACTACACCGCGACGCTGACCCTGGGCTACGCCGGCCAGTCACAGGACATCCCGGTCCGCCTGCACGTCTTTGACTTCGCCCTGCCTGGCCGCATCGGCTTCGACGGCAACTGGAACAGCAGCTTCCAGGCGCTGGGCGGCAGCGCCAGCCTGGCCGCGGTTGAGAACCTGAAGAACTTCTTCTTCGAGCACCGGCTGATCCCCAACAGCGTCGGCTGGCCGGCCGGCCTCAACTACAACGGCGGCATCACCTACGACTGCACCGCCGGTCAGTTCGTCGAAAAGCCCAGCGATCCCTATGACTTTGCCCAGCTGGGTCCCAAGTACATCGACGGCACAGGCTGGAACGGCATCGGCTTTCAGTCGTTTCAGATCATGCAGTTCGTCGACAACAGCACGCCGCGCCCGGCCACCTTCTGCGGGGTCGCCCGCGGCGCTGACCACTACGGCACTGCCGCCTACAACGCCAAGTGGTCGCAGCTTCTGACGGCCATCAACAGCTATATCGTCGCCCACGGCTATCAAAACAAAGGCTACTACTACGTCCAGAACGAGCCGCAGACGCAGGCCGATGCCGACCTGGCGGCCTTTCTGGCCAACCTCAGCAAGACCGCTGCGCCCAACCTGCGCATCGCCATCAGCGAGGAGCCCAAGCCCGAGATCGCCGAGAACGCAGCGGCCATGGGCAAGTCCTATGACCTGTGGTGGGCCGACCTGTCGGCCTACAAGCCCGACTACGCCAAGACCCGTCAGGCACTCGGCGAGACCGTCTGGTGGTACTTCCTTTACGGCGACGCGCCGCCTCACTTCAACCCCATCACCATCGACCACCCCGGCGTCGAGTCGCGCATCGGTCACTGGGCGGCCTGGAAGCATCGCGTGCGCGGCTTCGCCTACTACTCGGTGACTGGCTGGGGCAGCGACCCCTACAACAACCCGCGGCCGATGGGCACGGCGCAGAACGGCGATGGCTTTCTGCTCTATCCTCCCGTCGCTGGCAAGCTGGTATCGAGCATCCGTTGGGAGCTCCTGCGCGAGGGCGTCGAGGACTACGAGTACCTGCTGTTGGCCAACGCCGGCCAGGCTCCCAAGACCGTCGACAACCCGGCCGCCGTCGACGTCAGCGTCGGCTCGGCGGTGTCGTCGCTGACCTCGTTTACCCGCGATGCCGGGGCGCTGCAGCACCTGCGCAATCAGCTGGGTCTTAAGCTTGAAGGCAAGGTCAACGGCTGGCCGGTCCTCGACTCCAAGCCACCGGGCGCCCATCCCCGCGCCGCGTACTACATCAACTTTCAGGACCCGGCCGGCGAGCCGACCCAGAGCCCGCTGTCGGTCGACGGTCACGAGTGGCTCAAGGTCGGCTGGGAGGCCTACGACAGCAAGCGCGGCTACGGCTGGGTCGGTCCCTATATCGGCAACCCCACCATCATGAAAACGGCGTTTCTGGCCACCGGCCCCAACCTGCTACAACGCAGCGTAATATATAATGATTACGGCCGTACAGATACCTTTAACTGGGATATCGAAAATGGCAAATACAAGGTCACTGTGTCGATCGGTTGGGACGGCAAGACCTACGCCAAGCACAAGGTCGTTGTCGAGGGTATGCCGCTTTACGACTCGGTCGGCACCACGCCGCAGCTGCCGTATCGCAGCGACTCGATCGTCGTCACTGTCAGCGACGGCAACCTGACGCTCGAAGCCGGCCAGTTCAACGAGTACACGATGCTGAACTGGCTGAGCATCGAGCCCGCCAACTAGCCTCGCCGAGGCGCCGTCCTACCCGCTGGCCTTGACTGGGTCACAGCTCAAGGCGGGTCGAGATCCCGGCCTCCCTGGCTTCCTGCCGAGCAGCCCCCCTGCTGTGCCTGCGGTCAATATGCCGGCTCGGGGCCATCATCGAACAGCGCTGTCTGTTCCCGTGCCGCGTCCACCTCGTCGTCGCGGCCCTCGATCATCAGGGATGTGATTCGGCTCGGTGAGTAGTCACTGGCCCCAGACTCCGTCAGGTGGATCGTGCGCACGAGCGTGAACGCGCTCTTCACCAGGTGGTCGCCCGCCACGGTCGCGGTGCCGCGCACGAAGTAGTGATCGGCCCAGTCCGAGCCCGACTGCGCGAAGTTGTAGACGTAGTGGTCAAATAGGAACGTCACATCGTCCCCCGCACGCGACAGCACGTGAAGCGTCGGCTCATCGTTCGTCGAGTAAAACGGGCCCTGCAGCTGATAGAGGTAGCCGCGGATCTGCGTGACGAGCTCCTGCTGCCAGGGAGACATCGCATCATCATACAGGGGCGCAAGCGGCGCGTGGCTGCGATGCGGCAGCGCGTCTACATCGTCGACCGCAGCTGCTCTCGCAGGGCACGCTGGGCAGCCGTGCAGCGAGGACTTCAAGGCACGGCTCGACGCCAATAGCAGCGATGCCATCGCGCGCGGCGTGTACGGCGTTTCCGGCGCGGATACCAGCTGCCGATTGGACTTTGGCAGCAACTCACTGGACCGGCCGGATAATCGTATCTCGACGGGCGAAATCCCATTAGTTTGACGTGCCATGCAGAACACGCTCATGGCGGCCCTCCGCGGCCTCACGCCCCGCATGGCGGGCACCAACCTCCGCGAACGGAGCCTCGCCTGCTTGGGGGCACTCATCGGCATCGGCCTCGCTGGGCTCGTCTCCGGCTGGGCGGTGGGCAACATCGAGCACCTGCCACTGCTGGTGGCGCCGCTCGGCGCCTCCGCCGTGCTGCTGTTCGCCGTGCCGGCCAGCCCCTTGGCACAGCCTTGGTCGATCATCGGCGGCAACACCATCTCGGCTCTCGTGGGCATTGCCATCGCGCATGTCATTCCCGACAAGGCGCTGGCCGCAGCCGTCGCCGTCGCCTCCGCCATCGCGGTGATGTCGTTGCTCCGCTGCCTGCACCCGCCGGGCGGTGCCGCCTCGCTGCTCGGCGTGCTGGGCGGCCCTGCTGCTGCTTCCTACAGCTTTGGCTTCGCCTTCGTGCCGGTGGCGCTAAACTCGGTCCTGCTGGTCATCGTCGGCCTCGTCTTCCACCGCTTCTCGCGGCACAGCTATCCGCATCGGCCCAAGGTGGTGATGGCGGCGACACACGGCACGAAGGACCTGCCGCCGCAGCTTCGCGTCGAACTGACCGAGGCCGACATCGATGCAGCCCTAGCCGATTGTGACGAGCCGCTCGATATCGCGCGTGACGACCTGCACCGCATCGTGCGCCGCGCCGAGCTCTCTGCGCTGGAGCGCACCGCGCAGGTACCGCGCTGCGCCGACGTCATGTCGCGCGATGTCCTGTCGATCCGCTCCGACGCGCCGTGGATCGAGGCGCACCGCCTGCTACTGGCCCATAACCTGCGCATCCTGCCCGTGGTGGATGACAAGGGCCATGTTGCCGGCATCGTCGAGACGCACGTGCCGGACCACCCGCTGTGCAGCGTCGCCGACATGATGAGCGATGCGGCGACAGCGCTGCCGGACGACAGCGTGCTGCGGCTGGAAGACCCCTTGAGCGACGGTCGCCACCACGCGGTGCTGATTACCGATGGCCGCGGCAAGCTGGTGGGTCTGGTGACGCAGACCGACATGATCGTCGCGCTGGCCAGGCTCGCGGTGACGGGGGCGGCGCGGCTGGCGCAGCAGTAGAACACCACCCACCAGTCCCCTCTGCCGCCGCGCAGCCATGGGATCAGGCGCCGAAGGGCGGCAAAGAGCCGCTCGCAACCGGCGGCATCTATCGCACCGCACTTGCGATCCGCTTCGTTCCTCTGAGCCGCTTGTCACCTGCGACCAGCGAAAAGCCGGCGGCCTATGCCGTTATTGATGTGGCTTGCTCAGGGGCCCCTCTGGACCGTGGACAAAGTTGGAATATTGCAGCTGGATCGGCAGGAAGAAGCGCTTCTTAAACGCTTTAACCTCTTGAAATACTAGCTCCAAGTTAGAGCCGGCCGCTGTAATTGGATAATCGCCAATCTCTTGCCCCTGTCGCGACGTCCAGCCCAGAAACCCAATCGCTTGCGGGTCGCCGCTGTGCCGGATGGCGTCCTCCACGTCGGGGTCGGTGCGGAACTCGCTTAGCTCGTGATAGAGCGTGGCGACGACGTTCTTCCAGGGCTCGTCGAAGACCGCGATGCCGTTCTCGGCTCCATTCGGCAGGACCTCGGAGTAGGCATTGACGGAGTAATACAGCGTGGTCTTGCTGTTCAGATGGATCGAGCCGTGATAGCCGCCCAGGCCGTTCAGCGAGCTTGCGGTCTGCTCTACGGCCGCCGCGCGCTTCCGCCCGCCCGCTGCCGCGGCCAGGCTAGAGGTGATGGCGGCGCTATCGGTGAGGACCGTGCCGCTCGGCAGGATGAAGTTGAAGCAGGTCGTCCCCAGATCGCGCTTGCCCAGCGTGCCCTCGGCAAATAGCTTGGCCAGCAGCTTTTCGACATCCCCCTGCGAGACCATCGCCGGCTTGCTGCCGGCCAGGACCTGCGAGGCCAGGGCGGTGCAGCTTGGTCGCTTGCCCGGGAAGTACTGGACGATGACGTTCTCCAGCCGCTGGTCAGACATCGCTGTAGCGATGGCGCGATCAATCTGCGCGATATCGGACTCTTTCCACGACTTCGCATCACCCACATAGAGGTTCTGAAACTGCATATTGGGAACCGTCTTCCCGCCATGAAACAGCAGATCGCGCAGCGGTGAAGGGGCAATGTTCTTGGCGATCGCCTTGGGCATCGGCAGGGGATTCCCCGGCAGGCCCGTCTTTTGGCAGTAGACTCTATCAGCGGTGGAGCCGGCTTTGACCTGTACGCGCATCGGGTGGAGCAGGGTCTGCTTGTCTTTGCTCATGTGGACCTCCGTCAAGGTGTCTGGGGCTGCGCCTTATCGCGCCAGGATCCCACTTAGTGCGCTAATGGCCGGCGCAAAGAAATACCCGCCGCCGGTCGGAATCACCCACTCGCTCGGTAGCTCAATCAGCTCGCGCGAGCCGTCGCTGCCCAGCAGCTCCAGCTGTCGTCGCCGCTCGCCCGCTGGGCCCTCGCGCTGGCCGATAATCGGATCGTGACCACCGGCCTCGGGCTGGTTCTGGCTGTTGCTCCAGTGATTGGTGAGAAACTCGAACTGATTTGCAATCGACGCCTGATAACAAAGAAACATAAGTCCGCGTTCTGTTTGCAGATCTGCTGGCTGCGGGCTGCGCAGATCCCGTATCGGAGGCCCAAACGGAATCCCGCGTCTTAGAATCATACGTGTCAGTGTGTCGTTCGGACCACCGGTATCGGTACCGAGATCGCGCGGATTAATTTTGCGAATATGGGCGGCGTGCGGGCAGACCGCGCCTAGCAAGTCGCTATGCGCCTGTGGGAAAGGATCGCCGGGATAATTCGCTGCCGTAAGCGGTATTGCCGCCGAGTCACTGCCATAGATAAAGTGATTATTGGCTAGGCTGTCTTTGCCCAGCTCGGGCCGATCCGCGGCCCCCGACCGCAGCAGCGGTGCGCCACTGGGCCAGCGTCCGACCAAGAGCGCCCCCAGCCGCTCTGGCGTGATGCCGGCAAACCCCGGCCGCTGCGCCAGCCGGCTGGCCTCGGTGCTGAGGAAGCTCCAGAAGGCCAGCACGTCCTGCTTCAGGCGGCGCACCACCAAGAACGAGCCATTTTTGGCCCAGGCCGGACGGGGCCGCTTGGCTCGCCGCGGCCGCAGCGGATGGACGCTGTCCTGGCTCTGGTAGCCGAGGACGAACTGGCCGGGATAGAGCAGCGGCTGGCCCGGCCGGGCGAACCTCTGCGCCTGCGGGTCAGACGGGCTGATCAGCCGCGGCGTCAGGAAGTCGTCGGCCGCACGCGAGACTCGGCCGCGGATGCCCGGCTGCGAGATCGCATCTTTGAAGCCGAAGTGCTCGTGTCCGGGCAGGTCGGGGCGCGCCTCGCCGGCCTGGCTGTACAGGATCTCTAGCGCCGGATGGCCGTCGGCCGCCCGGGGCAGGGCAAAGATGCCGTCCTGCAGCTCCACGACCTTGCGCGCCAGGAGCTCGCGATCGTCCCCGGCCACGATCAAGAGCACGTCGGCCTCATTGTGGGCGCCACCGACCACCCAGCGACTGCTGTGCCCTTCCATGGTGGCGGTCTGCGGGTCGCCGAGCAGCGTCGAGCGCTGGTGCAGCCCGAGGGCAAAGGCCAGATCCAGCCGCTCAAGCTGCGCGGCATCCGGCGCCGGGATCAGCTTGGCCAGGCCCGAGAAGGTAAAGGCCAGGTTGATCCAGGTGGCCAAGATCTCTCGCGGCTCGGCCTGGCGGCGGCGGCGCAGGCGACGAAACAGCCGGTTGAACAGCAGCACTTCCTCGGTCGTCGCCACCTGCGGCGTCAGCCGCAAGAGCCAGTCCTTGGTCGCCTGCCGATCGTGGATGCGCAGAAACAGGAAGTGCTGATGGTCCTTGTTGAACCCAGCCAGGATGTTCCCCTGAATCTCGGCGATATCGAGCAGCTCTTCGCGTGGCGTTCCGACGGCTGTGGCAGCGGTTCCTGACATGGGTCCTCCGGGCGGCGGACGTAGAGCCGCCTAGGCCAGCGCACTGCTGATGCGCCGCGAGGTCGCCAAGGCCTGCTTGGGCACCACCGCGGCCTCGAAGACTGGACTGGCCCCGACGCAGGCCTTGGCCTGGTTGTGGACCTGACCGGCGCCAAAGGCGACCCCGGTCAGCTTCATCGTGATGTGCTCGGCTAGCTGGCCGCCAAACTCGATCTTTTCGCCGCCAATCCGGATGTCGCTGACCGTGAAGCCGGCACTCGCCGGGACCTCAAAGACGGCGCGCACCGCGCTGCCCGGCTGGCCGCGCACAATGCGGAAGAAGCTGGGGTCCACCGCCGCTCCGGCTGGTGTGGTAAAGCCAGCCAGGTTGATACTGTCGATATACAGTCCCACCGGGTTTTTCAGTGTAATCATATGACCCGCGCGAGCCAGGGCATTGACCTGTGCGCCAATCGTTGGATCGCTGGCCCGCCCCGGCGCACCAAACTGCGCACATTCGATTAGCTCATCGGCATTGGTGATGAGCTGGCCGGCGCGCTGACGCAGAATCGTGGCAAAGGCGGCAATGTTAATTTCCGCCAATAGCGTGTTATTGCGCTGGTTCAGATGTACTGCACCTTGCTTGGTATTCCACTTATTTAGCGGCTTGTACTCGCCGCTAGCCAGATAAAGGTCGGCTTTCTTGACCTGCGGACTGACCAGCTGCCGGTACAGCTCGACGAGCTTGTCCGGGGCATGGGTGGCGAGAAAGCGCCAGTACTCCGGGCTCTCGCAGGTGAAATCGACGCGGATAATCTTGCCGTTCTTGCGGGTGATAAACCACTCCAGATACTCATCTTGCTTGCGCTCGCCCGATGCTGCCGGGGTATCTGCATCTTTGAGCGCCGCCCGGCGATTGCCAGGATGTTTGAGTGTAAGTAAGCGCGGAAAGCCAATCCACGTAATCACCGCTTCGGCGTGTGCCGCCGGCGTATCGGTGTTCATGGGATTGTAGAACTGACAGGTGCCCGGCTGGATCTGCGCTTTGACCTCTTGAATGTTCTGCTCGAACGCCGTAGCGACAAACTCGCTCCACAGGAGGCGCAGCGGGTTATCAAAGTCGCCAAGCTGGGCGGGCGGATCGAATCGTTGCAACTTCATGGCGCGTCTCCTTGTGGGGCCGATGGCGGCGTGAACT